>DAORNP010000026.1:0-12483 GCA_035441065.1 Flavobacteriales bacterium
CGAATGAATCAGGCCATTGCGGTATTCACCAGCCTCGACGAATTCGCTTCCAGTGCGCACCACAGCGACCACCGGCTCAACGACCACCATCACTTCATCGAGTCCGCTGCATGCCAATAGGCCAACTGCTGCGGCGTTCAGCCGCTCCCCTTTCGTCAAGAGCAATTCTCCGGCCCGGAACGATTCGCCGCGCCTGCGGATGTTGGCCCCGATGGGCACCTCACCATCAACGGAAATGACCCGCTCCGTCTCAGCGACACGAACACGCTCTTGCATCACGACCCCGTGCGTTCCCTCTGGCACATCGGCTCCGGTGAAGATCCGTGCGCAATCGCCAGGGCCAAGCCGCTTGCCGAGCACGCCTCCGGCGGCGATGCTGCCGACCTCACGCCATGGGCCCACCGCATCACCTACCGCATAGCCATCCATCGCGCTCACATCCATGCGCGGATAATCATCTGCGGCCATGGCATCCGCTGCGAGGCACGCGCCGATGGCATGCTCGAGCCTCCGGAATTCGGCTGGCATCAGTGGCGCTTGGGCCATGATGATCCGCCTGGCCTCTTCGACTGTCACCATGCTGCGGCTGGTCTGAAGGATATCCATTGCCGTTGTGCGCCCTCGTAAAGGTCCAGTGCACCATTCACCATATGCCGATCGCCGATCAATTCCGCGATGGCATCACTCATGCGCTGAGCGACGGCTTCAATGGCATGCATCGGCACCAACTGCATGTCGCACCCGTCTTGATCCGGACCGATGCGGCCTGCGAATACATCACTGCGTGCGCAAGCGTTTCCTTCCCGCTTGGCAAGAAGCACGAGCACCTGGCCCTGGTCGCGGTGCAGGGCGCCACTCACCAGCGGTATCCGAAGTTCGGCGCACACGCGGTCAATCAGCTCCTTCGCATGCAGGTCGTCGGTGCAATCGGCCACCACGCCATGGCCGCAGAGCAAGGCTCGGGCATTGCTGGCGCTCAGGAAGCGCGGCACCGCTGTGAACTGCTTGTTCGGGACTCTGAAGCGCAGATTCGCGCAGAGCGCATCCACCTTGAACTCCCCTACGTCACGATGATTGAATAGCGGCTGGTTCGACAGGTTACTGGCTTCCACCCGATCACCGTCGACCAAGGTGAAGGACTGAATCGGCTGGCCCAGCAGACAGGGCAGCAAGGCGCTGCCCAACGCGCCGGTTCCAATAACCGCGATGCCTGTGGAGGCGCTTGCCGACATGCGGCCGAAGGTAGCAGCACGCTCATGGTGGATGGAGAACCGAAGCGTTCGTCTGGTGGCGCTGGTTGCCGCGCCCGACAGCAGCCTCATGAAGGAAAATGAGAAGCCCCGCGAGTTGCTCGCGGGGCTTCGGTGATGTCATCCTTGTGCTTATTGCACCACCACGCGCTGATGGCTTGTGCCATTGGCGTGCTGCACGCGCACCACGTATTCGCCAGGTGCGATACCCTGCAGGCCGATGGTGCTGATGCCCGATGCGCTGGCACCCGTGCTGAGCGCAACGCGCCCGGTCACATCGATCAACTCGACCGACACGATGCCCTTCCCGTCAACTGCCGTGATCGTGATCGCATCGTGTGCGGGATTCGGGAACACGGTTACGTGTCCAGCACCTTGCTCTTTGATGCCAACGGCAATATCAACGGTGGCAGGATCGCGCAGACTCTCGCAGGCAACTCCGACGGCCGCTACTTCCCAATCGTAGAAGAAGTAGAAGAAGTTGAGGGCGTTGCTTCCGGTGACACTGCTGGTGGTGATGGCGCCAACCGTGCCCAAGGCGTAGGGATAGGCCGGATTGCTGCCATTGCCATCGCGCCAGAGCTGCGGGTTACCGCCCACGCAGCGTAGTCCGTAGGTGCCTGGTCCGGGCACCGCATAATTGAGCGTGATGCGGCTCTCGCCATCGGGGATGTTGATCACCTGGCTGGAGAGCGTTGCACCGGTATTGCGATCGATCAAAGCCACGGTTCGGTTTCCAGCGCCATTGGCATACACCTTCACGCTCACGATGGTGAAGGCCTCGCTGGCCGTGAAAACCGGATAGTTGTCGGCATTGGTGTGGTAGGCACCAGGAGCTGCTGTGGACAAGCGATCGACAGGGCCGCCGAACCATTCACCGCCACCATGGATGGTGGTTGCACTGGCGTAGAAGGTGGTGGTGGAATTCAGGAATGGCGTAATGAAGGTGTTGCCGCTGGCGATGGCTGGGCCGCCTGCATTCTCAGCGAACCATTGGATGTTGTCCCCGACGGCTTCGAGCGTGGCCGATCCAGGGCCGGGCAGCACAACGTCTTCGGCTACGGGAATCGGCGCATCCAACACCTCAACCGTGATGGCTGCACTGGTGAAGCTGCCGCAGGCGCCCTCGATGGTGACCGTGTAATTGCCCGATTGGCTGATGCTCGCCGACTGGCCGGTTTCACCGTTGCTCCAGGCGTAGCCGTTGGCTGCTGAGCTGGTCAACGTGATGGATTCGCCCTGACAGAAGACGGTAGGGCCCGAAGCTTCAACGGTCGGTGTCTCGTCGGGGCTCTGCTGCACGAAGAAGCTCGTCGAACCGGTGCAGCCATCGCCGCTGTTGATGTTGACCGAGTAGTTGCCGGGTTCGGTCACGGAGATGGACTGCGAAGTGGCTCCGTTGCTCCAGGTGTAGGTGAAACCGTCGTTGGCCTCGAGCACCACGCTATCGCCATTGCCGCAGAGCACCGGGTTGCCGATCGGGGTGATGGTCGCCTCCGGGCTGATGCAGGTGTTCTCGATCACGGTGATGTATTGATCCGCGTCGATGTCATTGAAGGTCTCGGTGAGGCCACTGGGCCAGCGGATGGTGAGCGTAGGGATGGTGGTGTGGCTGCCCAAGCCGAACATGCCAGCGAAGGTGGTCACGATGCCATAGCTCTCACCCGATCGCACCTCGCGAATCTGGGTGCCCCAAGGGCCTGTGATGGTGATGCGGGCACCCACGGCGTCGCGGTTGCTGATGGTGCCCACCAAGCGCACGCCGAACCAGTGGTTGCTGTTCCCGTTGTTCAGCCAGAGGCGGTCGGGATTGTTGTTGTCCGGAGTGATGTAGTTGCTGCCGTAGTTGGCGAACACGTCCACGAAACCATCGTTGTTAAGGTCGCCAGTTGCAAGGCTGTGCATGGCCTTGTTGCTCGGGAAAAGTCCCGTGATGCGCGTGAAGGTGCCGTCTCCGTGACCCTTGAAGTAATACTCCACGCCACCAGCGATCAGTAGGTCCAGGAATCCATCGTTATCGAAATCAGCGAACTTGCTTTGAAGCATGAAGCCGCTGAACTCTAAGCCGCTGCCCGCCGTGATCTCCGTGAAATGGCCGGTGCCATCATTCTCGAAGAGCTGGATGCTGGCGTCGTGATTCGTGAGCACGAGGTCGAGGTCGCCATCGTTGTCGATGTCGCCAAAGTCGGCGGACCAGCTCTGATTGCGGATCTGCACGCCGTATTCAACCGCCTCATCGGCATATTGGCCACTGCCGTCGTTGACGAAAAGCCGGTTCCATCGCCGGGGATCATCAGGATTGTTCACGCCTTGGCGGCACTTCGCGATGTAAAGGTCAAGGTCGCCATCGTTGTCGAAGTCGGTCCATAGGCTACCATAATTCCCGCTCATGTCACTGGTCGGGTTGGTGGTGTAGTCGATGATGTTCGCGTAGCTCAGGGTTCCCGAGCCGTTGTTGAGCCATTGCCTCGGGGCTCCATCATCGTGGCACGACCAGTAGTCGTTGTGGCCGTCATTGTTAATGTCGGCGATGTTCACGCACTGGGTGAACAGGTTGCCGTTGTTCAGGTCAACGATGGTGCTCTGGCCGATGCCGGTGATGCGCCGGTAATGCACGCCATCGTAGCTGCCGCCGCTGATCACGTCCTTGTGGCCATCATTGTCCACATCCGCTGCGGCGAAGCCCCATTGGCCGCTGGTGCTCATGTTGCCGTAGCTCACTGTGGTGAAGCTGCCGTTTGCATTCTGGTAATCGACCTTGAGCAGCCGGGCATTGTCCAACTTTACGATGTCGTCACGGCCGTCGCCGTTCATGTCCACTACACCCATGCAGCCGCCGCTCACGCTCGCACCCATCAGGGGGGTGCTGTTGGTGAAGGCGAGCTGCGCGCGTACCAGGTTGGGCAGCAGCGCGATGGCTGCCGCCAGAAGGAGTTTTTGTCCGCTCATGTTTGGTAAAGGGGGTTCGGTTCCGGGAAAACGTTGCTTGCAGGCGCGCCCAATGTAGAAGAAGGTCGAATGTTACTACGCCCCCTTCGACAAGCTCCCTTTAGATCCTACGGGGGCCTCGTGGGCGCCCTCGAAGGTCTGGCGGCGGATGCTTTCGCGGTGGATGGCATCCATTAGTTCGCGCACAAAGGCTTCGCTCAGGCCCAAGTGACCGGCCAGGCGGAGCTGGCGCCTCATGATGCGATCCCAGCGCTCGGGCTGCAGGATGGCCACGTTATGGGCGCGCTTGTGGTCGCCTATGCGTTCAGCGATGTCCATGCGTGTGCCCAGTTTCTGGGCGATCTCCTCGTCGAGCTGGTCAATGAGGTCCCGGAGCTCCTCCAGTCCGTCGCGCATGGCCAGGGTTGGGGTGGCCTGCCGGAAGATGAGGCCGTCCACAAGGGCTGCATAGGCGTCTGGCGAGAGTTGCTGATCGGCATCGCTCAGGGCTTGGGCGGGTTCGGGATGAACCTCAATCATGAGCCCGCTGAAGCCCAGATCCAAAGCCTGTTGTGCCACGGTACCGATGCGGTCAGTGCTGCCCGCGATGTGGCTGGGGTCGCAGAGCAGTTCCAGCTCCGGGTGGGCCGCTTTCAGCCGGATGGCGAACTCCCACATGGGGCTGTTGCGATAGGGGGTGCGCTCGAACCAACTGAAGCCGCGATGGACGGCAGCCAAACGCTTCACCCCCACCCTGTGCAAGCGCTCAAGCGCCCCCACCCACAAATGCAGGTCGGGGTTGATCGGGTTCTTCACGAGCACCGGCACATCCACGCCTTGGAGCGCATCGGCGATGGCCTGCACGCTGAACGGGTTGGGCGTGGTGCGCGCACCGACCCACAGGATGTCGATGCCAGCTGCCAAGGCCGCTTCGACATGGTCCGGTGTGGCCACCTCCGTAGCGGTGAGCAGGCCCGTTTCGCGCTTGGCACGCTGCAACCAGGACAACGCCGCATCGCCAGCACCCTCGAAACTGCCGGGCCTGGTCCTCGGCTTCCAGACTCCCGCGCGTAGCACTTGCGCGCGTCCACCGGCTTTGAGGGCAACGGCGGCTTGGAGCACCTGCTCTTCGCTCTCGGCACTGCATGGCCCGGCGATCAGCAGGGGGCGATCGAGCCCAAGGCCCCATTGGAGCAGGGGCGCGGTGTCCAGTACGGCGGGAGGCATGCGGCGCCCAAAGCTACGCCCAAGGCCTTCGCAGTGTTCGCGCTCGCTGATTCGTCAGGGTCGTCGCGCCAGGGTCCTGCAGCCGAGCTGCCGCGCCTGAAAGGATTAGCGGCCGACATCCTGGCGGCCTGTAACCGCTGCTGCCCGTGCATGGCTTGACGGTTCTGCGAAGTACATCTTCAGCAGCCCTTTGTTCTTGGCCTGCAACTCACCCCGGTAAGTGCAAGCGAAATGCTCATGGACCAGTGCATGCGTGGTCGCCGAGATGTTCACGTGGCCCGGCAGGCAATTCTCCTGCATGCGTGCGGCGGTGTTCACTGCATCGCCCCAGATGTCATAGGCGTATTTGTGGATGCCAACCACACCGGCCACCACATCGCCGCTGTGAAGTCCGATGCGCACATCGAAGCCGCGTGCTCCAGGGGCCTTGTTTCGCTCACGGATGAAATCACGCATCTGCAAGGCCAAGCGCACGGCCGCGAGGGCATGGTCCCCATTGGGCGATGGCAATCCCGAGACCGCCAGGTAGGCATCGCCAACGGTCTTGATCTTCTCAACCCGATGCGCGGCCAGCATGCGGTCGAAGGCCGTGAAGCACTCATTCAGCTCATCCACCAGGTGCTGCGGCGAGAGGCGCTCGCTGTGGCGGGTGAAGTCCGTGAAATCGGCGAAAAGCACTGTCACATTCGTGTGCGCACGCGCTGCCACGCGTCCCTTGCTGTGCAGCTCCTCGATCACCGTGGCGGGAAGGATGTTCATCAGCAGGTCATCGGCCGCCTTCTTGGCGCGCTGCAGCTCGCGCGTGCGTTCCGCCACCTCCCGCTCCAATTGCAGGTTGCGGTCGCGCAGCGTCTCACGCATCATGTACTCGCCATCATGCAACCGGTAATCCGGGGTTGAGCCATGCACATGCGCCACCAGCCATTGCCCGTTGACGCGTTTGAGCACCGTGGTGAGCCTGATCTCATCCACCACGCATCGGGCCGCTTCGGTCTTCTTCCATACCGAATCGCATTCGACCCATGCGACATCGCCATGCACATGCACTTCAAGCCGGGGCATCTCGATCACGAATGGCAGGGGGAATTGCTCCACGCCCTTCGCGTTCATCGCGCGGTACTGCGCTGCACTTGATGCCCGCTCGTGCGGCCCAGTGCCAATGAAGCTCACATCCGGCGCGCATACGGCGAACCGCCTGTCCAGGTCGCGCAGGGCATAGGCTTGCCAGAACGTGTCGTGGACTTCGAGTACCGCTCGGGTGTCCTGATCAACGGTTGCCATGGCTGAGGGCCATCCGGGAATGGTGCCGCTGAAAGTAGATCAGGATCGGTTGCGACGCGGTCGTAGCTGGCGTGCCCGGGCTCAGCTCAACATCGCCGCCTCCACCATGTTCTTGCTGCCGATGTACAGTGGGCATCGCTCATGGAGCTCAGTGGGCTTCAAGTCGAGTATGCGCGTGATGCCATTCGTGGCTATGCCACCGGCTTGCTCTGCAAGGAAGGCGAGCGGATTGGCCTCGTAGAGCAGGCGCAGTTTGCCCTTGGGCGCCTTCGCGGTGCCGGGGTACAGGTACACGCCGCCCTTCAGCAGGTTGCGGTGGAAATCGGCCACCAAGCTGCCGATGTAGCGCGCGCTCATCTTCTTCTGCTTGCAAGCATCGATGTAGTTGCGCACGCCATCGCTGAAGTCGAACCAGTTGCCCTCGTTGATCGAGTAGATCTTGCCATCGGGGGGCGTCTGCATGTCCGGGTGGCTCAGGCAGAATGTTCCGATGCTGGGGTCGAGCGTGAAGCCATTGACCCCATGGCCGGTGCTGTAAACGAGCATGGTGCTGCTGCCATACACGATGTAGCCGGCCGCAACTTGCGCGCTGCCGGGCTGCAGGAAATCCTCGAGGGTGGCCTTGGGACCGGTGCTCACCCGCTTGTACACGCTGAAAATGGTGCCGATGCTCACGTTCACGTCGATGTTGCTGCTGCCATCGAGCGGATCCATGGTCACCACGTACTTGCCGCCATTGTCGAAGTGCACGATGTCGTCGTTCTCCTCGCTGGCCACTGCGCAGACGGCGCCTTGGGTGCGCATCATGCGGATGAAGAGGTTGTTGGCGTACACATCGAGCTTCTGCTGCTGCTCGCCCTGAACGTTCTCGTTGCCCGCCGCTCCCAAGATGTCGGCCAACAAACCGGCCTTGTTGGCCTCTCGGCTCACGATCTTGGCGGCAAGGCGGAAGGCCGTGAGCAAGGAGCTGAGGTCGCCCGTGGAGCCGGGGAAGTCGGACTGCCGCTCCACAATGAACTCGGATAGGGTCTTGATGTCGGCCATGTTCGCTTTTTCAACGGCAAAGATGGGGCGCTGCTTTCTTTGTCGGCGATGGAAGCGATCATCAGAAGAGCGGAAGCGCGTGATGTGCCTCGAATGCTTGAGCTGGTGCGGGAGCTAGCGATGTTCGAGCGTGCACCCAACGAGGTGACCGTTACGCTGGAGCACATGCGCGATGCCGGCTTCGGCGGGGATCCCGTATGGGTGGGCTGGGTCGCTGAGGTCGATGGCATCGTTCAGGGCATGGCGGTGTGCTATGAGCGCTATTCCACTTGGAAAGGACGCCGGCTCTACTTGGAGGACATCATCGTCACCGAGGCTGCGCGCGGGCACAAGCTCGGGGAGCGGCTATTCAAGGCTTGCGCAGCATACGCCTTGGAAAATAACCACGACGGCATGACCTGGCAAGTGCTCGATTGGAACACCGATGCCATCCGGTTCTACGAGCGTTTAGGCGCCGCATTCTCCAACGAGTGGTGGAACGGCTCAATATCGAAGGACCAACTCATGATGCTCGCGGAATGAAGGTCTTCAAGTTCGGTGGAGCGAGCGTGAAGGACGCGGCGGGCGTTCGCAACGTGGCGAAGGTGCTCTCACACTTCCCTGATGATGATCTGCTGATCGTGGTCAGCGCGATGGGCAAGACCACCAATGCACTCGAGGAAGTGGTGTGGGCTTATGCCAAGGGCAAGGAGACCAAGCCTCAGGTTGAAGCATTGCGCACCAAGCACTTCGCGGTGCTGAATGAGGTGGCCCCGGCCGACGATAACGCGGTGAATGCGCTGGATCAATCGTTCCGCGACCTGCAGCGCGTGCTGGCCATTCGCACCAGCGGCGATGTGGATGAGGACTACGATCAGATCGTCTCGCTCGGCGAAGTCTGGAGCACCCTGATCGTGAGCGCCCATCTGAATGCGGCCGGCATTCCGAACAAATGGCTCGATGCCCGCAAGGTGGTGCGCACCGATGAACGGTTCCGCGATGCACGCGTGCAATGGAACGCGTTGGAGGAGGCTTGCGCGACACACATGCCCTCCTTCGAGCAATCGCCCATGCGCATCGTCACGCAAGGCTTCATCGGCTCCACCGATGATGGGCGCACCACCACATTGGGCCGTGAAGGATCCGATTTCTCCGCCGCCATCTTCGCCTACTTGCTCGACGCCGAGAGCGTCACCATCTGGAAGGATGTGCCCGGGATGTTCAGCGCCGACCCCAATCGTTTTCCGGATACCAAATTGCTCTCGCACATCAGCTACCGCGAGGCCATCGAGCTCAGCTACTTCGGCGCGAGCGTGATCCACCCGCGCACTTTGCAACCGTTGCAGAAAAAGGGGATCACGCTCTTCGTGCGCTCCTTCGTTGACATTGATGCGCCGGGCAGCACCATCGATCATGTGAGCGAGAACGACTCGCTCATCCCCTCCTTCATCAGCAAGCCGAAGCAATTGCTGATCAGCATCACACCGCGCGACCTCAGCTTCATCGTGGAAGAGAACCTCAGCGGCATCTTCGCCCTATTCGCGCAACGGAACGTGCGCATCGACCTGATGCAGAATTCCGCGCTCGCCTTCAGCGTGGTGGTCGATGACAACCCGCGCAGCCGAGAGCTCATCGAGGAACTGAGCGCCGAGTATGAGGTGCGCTACAACGAGGGCTGCGAACTGCTCACCGTTCGGCACTATGATGACCCGACGCTGGCACGGCTCACCGCTGGCAAGGAGATCCTTCTGGAACAGCGCAGCCGAACCACCGCGCGCTTCGTGCTGAAGGCCACAACAGAGGGATAGCTTCGCCCTCGCTCCACTGGATGAAACACATGACGCGTCTGCCGTTCGCACTGGCCCTGGTCCTATCCCAGGCAATCGCCGTTGGTCAAAGCACCAGCGCGCAACGCGATAGCCTACGGGAGTTGGTGAGCGCCATGAAGCTGGCCCTTGCGCAAGTTGATTCCAGCGGACCATTGGAGAAGGCCGTGGAGTCTCGCATTCAATTGGCCGCCCTCGTAAAGGACAAGGAGGCGATTCCCTTGCTCGATGCTGCTGCGGCGCTGAGCGATTCCTTGAATGATGCCCGGCTCGAAGGCACGGTGCGCGTGGCCTTGTCGAAGCGCTTGAGCGCGATGGGCAATTACAAGCGGGCGAATGCCGAGCTGCTTCTTGCCTTGGAATTAGGCGAGGCGGTCACCGCTGCGAATAACGAGCGCCAAGCCAAGGAGGCAGCCGATCAGCTAGCGAGGCACCTGATTGAGCGCGATAGCTTGATTGCTGCTCGCGAAGGAGCGCTCTCACTTGCGCGAAGGCAGGCCGGCTTGGCCCAGAAGGAGATCGCCACGCGCGAGTGGATGCTGGTGGCAACGGCAGCACTAGCCGTTGCCATCATCTTTGCGCTTGTCATCCTTCTGCGTCGGGCCCAGCGCAAGGCCATTGGCAAGCTGCGCGCAGAGGTGGAGGGCTTCCGTGCGCGCATCGGCGAGATGACTGTGACGATGGAGGCCCTGAAACGCAAGCTCGATCGGCCTGCGGTTGTTGCGCCGTCGCTGCCCACCGCACCCACGCCAGCTCAGCCAACGATTGCCGGACCCGATGCCGCCACTCATGACCCCATGGTCCTGGCGCTCTTCCTCAAGCAGGCGCCGGAGCGATTGGCCACCTTCAAGGATGCGCGACTGCGCGGCGACATTGAGAAGGCTGTGCGCGTAGTGCATACGTTGAAGCCCTCATTGGTGAGCCTCGATGCTGCGCGCTTCACGGTGCTGTGCGCGCGCTTGGTGGCTCCCGGTTACACGGGCTCAACTGCTTGGAACTCGGATGCCGATACGTTCACGGCAGCGATAGAGGCCCTGCTCGGGCAGCGATGAGCCTCTTTCAGTTCGCGCAGAAATAGCTCAGTGCTTCCCTCGCCTTCTCATTGCCCAGCTCCGCACTGCGACGAAGATCATCGCATCCTTGATTGGGCCTGTAGGTCATGTGCTTGGCAATGCCTCGATTGAACCAGGCGCTCGTGTGCGTGCTATTGATCGAGAGCGCACGGTCGAAGCACTCGATGGCCGCCGAATACTCGCCGTAGAGCAGGTGCAAGCTGCCCTTCATGTTCCAGGCATCCGCATCATTTGGCGCGCGTTGCAAGGCTTCATCCGCATCGGCGAAGGCACCGGCATGGTCGCCGAGCTGCTTGCGCACGAAAGCCCGGTTGTACTGCGCCTCCAAATAGCCCGGATCGAGCTCCAGCGCGCGATCGTAATCCTCTCGGGCGCCTACGAGGTCGCCATCCTGTTTGCGCAGCAGCGCCCGCTGGAAGAAGATGTGCGGCCGGTCCGCCGCAAAGGTGAGCGCCTTGTCCATGTCGGCGCGGGCCTGCTTGGCATTGCCCAACCGCAAGTGCACCAGGCCGCGGTTGTACCACGCCAGGTCGAAATAGGGATCGAGCAGCACTGCGCTATCGAGAGCCGCGAGCGCATCCTTCCAAAGATTCTGCCGCATGAGCGCCACGCCGCGCAGGTCATGCACGATGGCGAGCCTTGGCGCTTGCGCACGTGCCGCATCGAAGCTCTTGAGGGCGACCTTCGCATCGTCCATCTGCAAGCTGGCCGCGCCGCGCTTCAGCAGGAGCAGCAGGTCCTTGGGCTTGTTCAGGAGCAACGAGTCGAGCTGCTCGATGGCGCGCTCCACCTCGCCAGCTGCGAGCCATGCATCGATGCGGCTCTCGCGGAGCAGATTGTCGTACGGATGCAACTGGATCGCTGCGCTCCAATCCTCATCGGCCCCTTTCACATCGTTGAGCAGCAATTTCACCTTGGCGCGCCGATCGTAGATGTACTCACTGTAGGGATTCAGATCCAGCGCATGGTTCAGATCGGCCATGGCCATCTGCGGCTGTCCCAGGCGCTCATACAATGCCGCGCGCTTCATGTAGGCATCGGCGAAGCCGCGATCGGTTTCCACCGCCATGGTATAGAGGCGCAGTGCTTGCTCACTGTTGCCCAAGCGCAGCTGCATATCGCCCTGCTGCACCCACTGCACGGCATCCAAGCGGTTGCTGAATTGCGCGTTCGCCTCGAACGCAGTAGCGAGGAGGCCGACGAGCAGGATGATGAGTTGCTTCTTCATGGCTATGCCTTGGCTACTTGCTCCAGCAAGGTATGCCGCCACCGGGTCCATGTGCGTAATGGGGCCCGCGTGGATGCGGACCACATCTTCCCCGAGCAACGCGTAGGATGCTGCCTCCACCTCGCGATAGAGCAGTGCCTTGGTCATGCCCTGCAAGAGGAGCTGCTTGTCGCGTTGCAGCTGGCCATCCACGAGGCGCAATTCCTCATGATCGGTGTCGAGCGTGGCGAATTGGAGCAGTTGCCTTTCGATCAGGTGCTTGGCCAACTGCTCGGCGGCCTCTACTGTACGGGTCTGGATGGTGATGTGGATCATGTCATTCGGATTATCGCGCCCATGCGCTCCATAAGGTGCCGGCCTCGTGGTCCAGGGCGAAGTAGGCCTTGCGCAAACCGTTCTCCAGTTCCACCTGCCGCATGCGCGCATCGATCAGCTGCACCTCGCGGGCGTTCACGAGGAAGAGCGAGCTCTCGCCAGCGGCGAAGCGAAGATTCTCACCGGCGAGCAGTCGATCGTTATTCACTACCATGCTGGCACCCAGATCAACCTGCTCGCGCAGCACAGCGATGTTGTTCGCGCGCTCGCGCACGCGGTTGCGGATCATCTGGCGGTCGCGGTCGAGTGCAAGGCCAGCGTCGCTCAGGCGG
>DAORNP010000026.1:12517-29967 GCA_035441065.1 Flavobacteriales bacterium
CAGCAGCAGAGGCATGCTGAAGCCAACGCCCACGAACTGGCCATTGCCCAGCAACTGCGCGCCTTCAGCGTTGCGCATGGCGCCTGCATTGCCGAGCCACTGGTAATTCACATCCAGGTCAGGCTTCAGGTATTCGCTGCGCAGGCGCCGATCCACCTCTAATTGATCGATGCGCGCGATGGATTGCATCAGCAGCGGATGCCCATCGAGCGCCGTGGTGAGCAAGGTGTCGGGCAGCGTGTAGCTCATCGGCGAACGCATGTCGTGCGCATCGTGCTGCACGCTCTCCTGCAGGTCGAGCGGGCGCTGCGCCGGATCCCAGAGATGATTGCCTAAGCGTAGCGCTGCATTGCGCACGGCCAGGCGCGCCTGTTGCTGGCGCATCAAGCGATCCTGGTACTGCAAGTATGCCTCCAGCGTATCGATGGCCGGACGATCGCCACCGCGCCAGCTGCCGCGCACGGCCTCCAATCGTACCAGTGCCTGGCCCACGGCCTCATCATTCACGCGCTGTGCCTCATGCGCCGCCACCCAATCGGCGTGATCGTTCAATGCCTGAAGCAGCAGCGCATTCAGCAGCATGCGGCGTTCACCTTCCGTGGCGCGCTGGAAGGCTTGCGCCCGGCGGAGCGCTGCTCTTCGCTCATCGATGAAGAGGCCCTGCCCTAAAGAAGCCTTCACGCCTGCTTTCACGAGGCCGTCGGTGGGCGTGAATTGCTGCGGATTGAGGAAGTCACCGTTGCCCTGCTCGAAGCCCGCAAGCAGATCGATGCCGTACCAGGTCGGCAACTTCAACCCTGCCTGGAGCAGCGTGAAGTAGTTCTTCTCGTCGAATTCCTTTGAGTCGTAGGATGCCGATGCAACTGGGTCGAATCCGCCCCGCGCGCTGCGCACCACCGCCTCGCCCATTTCGGAGCGCAAAGCGGCCTGTCGCGCCATGGGATGATTCTCCAGCACGATGCGCACGAAGGCATCACGCGTGAGCGTGGCCGGGACCTGCGCATGCACGAGCGTGCCCAACGCGATTGCCTGCACAAGCAGACCAGCTCGTATGCTGCCAGCCATGCGCATCATTTATCCGCTCCGTTCGGAGTAGCGTCCTTGAGGTTGGTGTTCATCGGGTCGGCGTAGAGATCGGGCGGGAACCCATTGATCTGCCGCCACAGCTCGTACCAGATGGGCACGTTCCTCATCAGCGCGAAGCCTACCGCACCACCGCCTACGCGCAGCGCATTGGGCCAGGGATCATCCTGTGGGTCGGCGGCCACCAGGATGCGGTACTTGCCATTGGGGCTGATGAAGTTGTCGATGGCCACCACCTCGCCACCGAAAGTGCCGTAGCTGGAGTTGGGCCAGCCGCTGAAGACGATGCTGGGCCAGCCATCGAACATGAAGCGCACCTTCTGCCCTTTGTTGATGAGCGGCATGTCCATTGGGCGCACGTACAGCTCCACCGCCAGATCGAACGCGGCAGGCATCACGCTCACCAGCGGCTCTCCTTCCTTCACCGTTTCGCCCACCCCAGTGACTACGGCGCGCGTGATGTAGCCGCGCTGCGGAGCGGTGACATAGTAGTTGCCGGCGCGGACCGTGTAGTTCGCGAGGTCCACCTGCATCTTGCTCACCTCGGCCTCCGTGGTGTACATCTGGCTCATGCTCGCGTATTTCTCGCTCTCGGCCTTGCTCAGCTTATCGCGGTATTCGTTCTTGATGCTGTTCACCTCGAGCTCGGCATTGAGCAGCTCGTTGCGCGCGTCGAGCATCTTGTTGCGCGCATCGATCAAGGTGGCATTGGCGCGCTGCTGCTGCACCTGCCTGCGCTCGAGCTCCACCTTGCTGAGCAGGCCCTCCTTGAATTGCTGCTCGCCACGTACGAATTGATCATCGGCCACTTTGATCTCGGTCTCGGCGGCCACCACGCGGATGCTGTCGCTCTGCAGCTTGAGGCGCGCCTGCTGGATCTTGTTCCGCGCCTGTTCCAGCTTGATGCGCATACCAGCGGAAAGCGCATCGATCTGCGCATCGAGCGCATGCACCTTCTCTTCGTAGCTCCGGCTCGTAAGCTCCTTCGCGGTGATCTGGTCCTGCGTGCGATCGAGCAGCATCGGATCGAAGTACTCGGCCTTCACCTCACTGAGGCGAAGGATGGTGTCGCCCTTCTCCACGAGTTGGCCCTCCTGCACGAACCATTGCTCCAAGCGGCCTGGGATGATGGCATGGATGGTCTGCGGCCGTTGATCGGGCGAGAGGCTGGTGACGGTTCCGCGAGCGCGGATGTTCTGCGTCCAAGGCAGGAAGAGGCCGATGAGCACCACGGCGCACGCGGCCATGAGCCAGCGCGTGAAGAGCCTGTTCGCGCTGGCGATGCCGATGACGCGGAAGCATGCGAACGGGCTGCGATCCAGAGCGGGAACAGGGTTCTGCGGACTGAGGTCGAGCATGGCTAGGCGTTGGTGTTGATGCGGCCATCGCGCAAGCGCAGCACGCGTTGGCAGCGCTGTTGCAGCCATGGATCGTTGCTCACGGCCAGGAGGGTCCACGGGCGCTCGGGCGCGCTGATCCATCCCAGGAGCTGCTCGCGCTCGCGCTGGTCCCAATCCTGCAAGCTGTCCTCCAGCAGTATCATGCGAGGCTTCCCGGCGATCGCGCGCGCCTGCACGATGCGCTTCACCAGGCTGCGTGGCAAGCGCGCCCCTTCGGGATCGAGCGGCGTGAGCAGTCCGTTGGGCAGGAACGCGAGTTGATCCATGAGCCCCGTGACACGGCAGGCCTCCACCACATCCTCCTCGGTGATCCAGTCGCGGCCCACGGTGATGTTCTCCATCACGGTGCCGGTGAACACATCGTCGTCGCTCAGGCAATCGCCGATGATGGAACGCACATGTTCCAGATCAAGGCTGCTCATGGGATGCCCATCGAGCATCACGCTGCCCTCTGTTGGTGACATGCCGCCGCCCAGGATGCGCAACAAGGTGGTCTTGCCCGACCCGTTGGCGCCGCTTAGGCACACCTTCTCTCCGGGCTGCAAGCTCAGGTTGATCCCGTCGAGCACATTGCGGCCGCTCCATTCGCTGCGGAAGCAGACTTCCCTAGCTTCCACAGCCAACCCTTGTGCTGCATCATTGGAGAGCACCGTGAGGCCCCCCTTGCGCTCGAGCGGGATGTCGGTGACCGCGCCGATCTTCTCCAATGCCGTCACCAGGTCGTAAACGCGATCGAGGCTGACGATGATCTTCTCCACGGCATTGAGCAGCACCAGGATCACGATCTCGGCCGCTACGAATTGGCCTAGGTTCATCTGCTCATTCATCACCAGCAGGCCACCCAGGGCCAGCAGCGCCAGCGTGATCACCACCTTGAAGACCACGAGCGCGGAATACTGGCCAACGAGCACTTTGAAGTGCGCCTTCCTCGCATGCACGTAACCGCCTACGAGCTCATCGGCCCGCATGATCGGAAGGTTCGTGCGGCCAACCATTTTGAAGCTATCCTGGCTGCGACCGAGTTCTTCGAGCCAGTAAGCGGTCTTGTACTTATAGGCGCTCTCCTCAAGGCTTGTGGCCAGGCCCCGCTGCCCGGTGAATCGGAAGATGAGCACAAGGAGCAGAAGGAGGAGCAAGCCGAAGATGATGAAGAAGGGATGATAGAGCGCGAGCAGGATGAGCGAAAGCACGATCTGCAGCAGCGCGAGCGGGATGTCGAGCAGGAGCTTGGACAGGCTCTTCTGCACGTTCATGGTATCGAAGAAGCGATTGACCACCTCGGGCAGGTAACGGCCTTGCGCGGCATCGAATCGGATGCGGGGCAGGCGATATGCGAACTCCAATGCGCTGCGCGCGAAGAGTCGCTGCTGGATGTTCTCCGCCAGGGCCATCTGCATGATCTGCAGCACGCCGGTGAAACCCACGCCGATGGTGACGAATGCGATGAGCACGCCCCAACTGGTGGCCACTTGCCCACCGCTTATCAGATTGATGATGGCTTGGATGCCAAGCGGCAGGCTTAGGCCAATGGCCCCGCCCACGAAGGCGTAGAGGTAGATGTGACCGATCTCGCGCTTGTCAAGGCGCAGCAGACGGGCCAGGCGCTGCCAAGGGGTGATGGGGTTCATGACGGCGGCAAATATACCACTACTACTTCCTATGTTTAGTATTGCTATATTTGTGTCAGCGTATTACTCCGTATCATGCCCAAACCGCCCCGCCAAGTGCCTCTGGTCCATCTCCGACCGGACCCGGCCCTCTCGCTCAAGGACCCCGAATCGTCAGAGCTTGGCCGGTCCATCCTTCATGAGGGCCTGGCGCTGATGAACGAGCTGGGCCTCGAGGGCTTCACCTTCAAAAAGCTCGCGGCGCGCGTTGGCAGCACCGAAGTGAGCCTCTACAAGTACTTCCCGAACAAGCAGCGGCTCCTTCAATACTACTACCAGCTTTACTGGCTCTGGCTTCGGCAGCTAACCGGGCGCCATGCCGAACGCGCCAACACGCCACGTGAGGCCCTGGAGCGCGTGGTGGAGGCGATCTGCGGCGTTTGGCCCAAGGATGTGCCCACACTGCAACTGGACCCTCACGCGCTGCGCACGCTCGTGATCGACGAGGGCATGAAGAGCTACCTGCACAAGAACGTGGATGAGGACAATGCACAGCGCCTCTTCATGCCCTACAAGGAACTCAGCGCTTTCATGGCGGAGATGCTGGTGGACTGCCGCAAGGATGTGCCCCTGCCGCGCTCCTTCGCCACCACCGTGATCGAGATGGCGCATTCGCTCCCCTTCGCCATGGAGCACCTGCCGTCGCTCACCGAGCTCAGTGCCCGCAAGGACATGAAGCCCTTGGCGCAGCATCTCTTGCAACGCACCTTCACCTACCTCGATCACGCCGAGCCGCTGAAGAAGAAATGAGCCCTGCGATGAGTGCGGGTCACGGGCTGCTCGATCGGTTCAGCCATCGCGTCCTTGGCGTAGCCACCGCTCATGGAAAAGAACGAGCGATCGGCCAGGTGCTGCAGGCAGCGCTGCCGATCGCCGGGTTCGCAGCGATCAAAGGCATCGATACCGACCGCTTCGGCGCATTCAGCGGGGAAGTGCAGCGCACGCAGGATGCGCTGGAAGCGTGCAAGGCCAAGGCGATGCATGGCTCGGAGCTCAGCGGCCTCGACTTGGTGATCGCCAGCGAAGGCTCTTTCGGTCCCTACCCGCCCGCGCCATTCATGACCTGCGATGAGGAGATCCTCGTGATCTACGATGCACGCGACGATCGCTTCTTCGTGCATCGGCATGTCTCGCTCGGGACCGTCTTCGGCGGGGAGTCATGCACGAGCTGGGAGCAGGCCACTGCCTTCGCGAAGCGCATGAAGTTCCCGGACCATGGGCTCGTGCTGCGTGCTCAGGAGAAGTGGACGCCTTCAGGAGCGATGCAGAAAGGCATCACCGATGAGGCCACGCTCCGGGATTGCGTGAACGAACTGATCGCGGCGCACGGCACATGCTGGATCGAGACCGACATGCGCGCCATGATGAACCCAACGCGCATGCGGGTGATCGCTGAGGCCGCCGAGCGCTTCGTGGAACAGATCATCAGCCAGTGCCCGGCATGCAACGCCTGCTGGTTCCGCATAACGGGCACCCGCAGCGGTTTACCGTGCATGCTTTGCAGCTGGCCCACAGAGAGCATCCGCAGCATCGAGCGCGGTTGCTGGCATTGCGGTCATGTAGCCTTCGCCCCACGGCCCGATGGCAAGCAGCATGAGGATCCTCAGCATTGCGGGAACTGCAACCCGTGAGGGCTACCGGCAATTGCCCTGCGGTCATCCAATCACCTCAATCATCGCCCCGCTCCACCATCTCCATCACCCGGTCCGGGTAATCGCTGATGATGCCATCGACGCCGAGCGCGATCATGCGGTTGATGTCCTCCGGCTCATTCACCGTCCACACCACGAGTTGCATGCCGCGCTGTCGCAGTTCATCGCGGAGCGCCTCATCGGCCATGCCGAAGTGCGGACTATAGATGCCGGGCGTGAAAGTCAAGCGCTGCAGGTTCACATCGAGCCCGTCCGTGTTCTCCACCAGCAGCGCGTAGGTGAGGTCCGGAGCGATGGCATGCGCGGCCATCAGCGCAGCGGGATCGAAGGACTGGATGATGCACCGATCGGAGATGCCCAGCGAATCGATGGTCGATAGCACGATACGGGCGAATTCAACCGGCTTGGGCTGATGCGTTCCATAAAGCGCGGGGTCACTTTTGATCTCGATATTGAAGCCCGGCTGCGAACCGCTCATGAGCACGGCCTCCTCCACCGCTTCCACCACCTCGCGCAGCGAGGGTTTGTATGCGCGGCGCTGCTGCTGCTCCGGAAAGCGCGGATGCTCCAGGCCACCGCAATCGAAGGCTCGTATCTCGGCAGCCTTCATGTGGTACAGGTTGAAGGCGCGCTCGTTCTCTTCACTGATCGTATTGCCTTCAGCGTCGGTGCAGATCACATGGCTCATCCATGGCTCATGCGAGACGATCACTTGGTCGTCGGCGCTGATCACCACATCCAGCTCAAGCCAATCGACGCCCAGTTCAGCGGCTTTGAGGAAGGCGGGCACCGTGTTCTCCGGCAGCAGGCCACGACAGCCGCGATGGCCATGCACTTCGGGTGCTTCGTTGCGCGTGGTGCTTGTCATGCAGGCGGAGAGGGCGAGCGGGACCAATGCCCCGAGGATGCGTTCAGCCTTGGCCATTGGGGAAGGCGTGGATGATCTTATCAGCGAGCACCTCGGCCATCTTCAGTTTGCCTTCGTGCGTTACGCCTGCGATATGCGGCGTGAGCAGCACACGCTCGTGGCCGAAGAGCCGTCGTTGCGTGGCCGGGTCAATCGCGGGATCCAGTCCGCTGAGATCCGCCCGCTCGAACTCCAGCACATCGAGCCCGGCTGCTATCACGCGTCCATGATCAATGGCATCGAGCAGCGCGGTGGTATGCACCACGCCCCCCCGTGAGCTGTTGATGAACCAGACAGGCCTGCCGAGGCGCAGGAAGAAATCGCGATCGGCGAAATGATGCGTTTCGGATGTGAGCGGCAGGTGAAGACTGATCACATCGCTCTCGCGCAGCACACGTTCAAGGCTTGCTTCTGTTACGCCCGCCCGCTCGAATCCGCTGCGATACTTGTCATGCGCGAGCACCTTCACGCCGAAGCCGCGCAGCTTGTCGGCGAAGGCACTGCCCATGTTCCCGTAGCCGATGATGCCCACGGTCTTGCCGCGCAGGTCGGTGCCGCGGTTCTCTTCGCGCAGCCAGAGGCCCGCATGCACCTGGTTGTTGGCGCGTACCAGCGATTTCATCAGAGCGAGCAGCATCATCACGCAGGCCTCGCCCACGCCATCGCGGTTGCCCTCGGGGCTGTTGAGCACCTTGATGCCATGCTTGCGGCACCAATCGACGTCGATGTTCTCCGTGCCGGAGCCCATGCGGCCGATGAAGCGCAAGCAGGGTGCGGCAGCGAGCAGGGCCGCGTCAACGATCCGGCTGCGCACAATCACACCCTCGCATATGCGCCACTGGGCGGGCAGATCACGGTCGTCCATGTCTGACTGATGGATGCACTGATGCCCCGCGCGAGTGAGCAGTTCGGTGAGCCGGGGATGCACGGTATCGATGACGAGGATTCGCATGGCTCAGATCATGATGCCGGCAAGCAGGATGGAGGCGATGCCGAAGTAGATGAGCAAGCCGGTGACATCAACCACGGTTGCCACGAAGGGCGCCGAAGACACGGCGGGATCGCGGCCAAGGCGTTTCAGGATGAGCGGGAACAGGGAACCGATGAGGTTGCCCCAGAGCACAACGCCGAGCAACGAGATGCCCACGGCAAGGCCCACCTCGAGCCAATGCTCGCCATACACATCCACGAACTGGCTCCATACCGCCACGCGCAGGAAACCGATGATGCCGAGCACGGTGCCCAGGATGAGGCCTACGCTGAACTCGCGCCTGAGCACGCTCCACCACTCCCGTATGGTCACATCACCCAATGCGAGCGCCCGGATGATGAGCGTGCTGGCCTGTGAACCGGTGTTGCCGCCGCTGCTGATGATGAGGGGAACGAAGAGCGCGAGGACGACGGCCTTCGCGATCTGGTCCTCGAAGAAGCTCATGGCCGTTGCCGTGAAGCTCTCGCCGATGAAGAGGATGATGAGCCAGCCCACGCGCTTCTTCACGATCTCCAGCCACGTGCTGCTCATGTACGAGTCCTCCAGCGCCTCCATACCCGCCATCTTCTGCACGTCCTCGGTCTCCTCCTCGCGGATCACATCCACCACATCGTCGATGGTGATGCGGCCCAGCAAGCGCCCGCGCGCATCGAGCACGGGCAGCACCACCAGGTCGTACTTCTCCATGAGCTTCGCCGCCACTTCAGCTTCCTCATCGGCCTTCACGCTGATGAAGTCCGGCTCGTACACATCCTTCACCGGCTGGAAGAGCGAGGTGGTGAGCAGCCGCTTCAGGGGGATGGTGCCCATCAAGCGGTCGTGCTGGTCCACCACGTAGATCACGTACACGTTGTCGATCTCGTCGGCATGCGCGCGCAGCTCCTTCACGCAATCGCGCATGCTGCCATCGACGCTCACGCGCACGAGTTCCTTGGCCATGAGGCCGCCGGCGCTGTGCTCGTCGTAGGTGAGCAGCTCGGCGATCTCCTCGCGCTGCTCGGCATCCTCGATGTTCGCCATCACCTCATCCTGCACGTCCTGCGGCAGGTCGGCGATCACGTCGGCGGCATCGTCGCTGTCGAGCTGGTCGATCACCTCCTCGGCGATCTCCTTCCCGGTGAAGGTCTCGAGGATGGCCTCGCGCTTGTCCTCGGGCAGCTCCAATAGCACCTCGGCGGCGAGCTCCTCATCGAGCGCATCGTAGAGCGTGGTGGCCTCTTCGATCCGCAGCTGATCCAGCACCTCCGCGATGTCGGCCGGGTGCAGCTCCTTCAGGTCATCAATCACCGCTTGGGCACGGTCACCTTCGAGCCCCTCGCGGATACGGTCGAGCACGGGTTTGGTGAGGTCGAAGGCCATGACGGGAGCTAATCTTCAGGAGCGCGGCAAGATAGGCCCGCACTTCCGGCTCATGCGTCGAGGGCATGCTCTCCTTCCACCCGCAAGCGCACCAGATCAATGCGGCCATGCGCCACTTGCGCAACCGTGATGCGGAATGGAGGCATGTGGATCTCCTGGCCCTGCTCGGGCAGATCACCGGTGTGATGCAGGATGAATCCGGCCAGCGTGCCGTACTCCTCACTCACAGGTATGTCGAGCTCGAATCTCGCGGATGCGTTCCACATCCAAGCGGCCGCTGAGCACATAGGTGCCATCGTCGAGGCGCTCCTCCACATCCTCCGGTGCATCGTGCTCGTCCTCGATATCGCCCACGATGGTCTCCACCACATCCTCCATGGTGAGCATGCCGGCGGTGCCGCCGTATTCATCGACCACCACGGCCACGTGGCTGCGCTGCTTGATGAAGAGCTGCAGCACTTCATCGGCGGGCATGGTGCCGGGGATGAAGTTCACCGGGCGCATCACGGCGCGTATGCTGCGCGGATGACGGAAGAGCTCGTAGCCATGCACGTAGCCGATCACGTTGTCGATGCTGTCCTTGTACACGAGCAGTTTGCTCAGGCCGGTGGCCACGAATCGGCCATGCAGCTCCTCGGGGCCATCATCCACGTCGATGGCCTCGATGCGCGCGCGCGGCACCATGATCTCGCGCGTTTTGATGCTGCTGAGCTCAAGCGTGTTGCGCAAGTACTCCACCTCGGCATCGAGCTGCTGCTCGCGTGCTTGCCCGCCCGACATCTCACGCAGGAAGTCGTCGAGGTCGATGCGGCCGAAGGCGATCTGGCCGGGCCGTGTTCGCACCCGGAACAGGCGGAGCAGCAATTCGCTCAGGCCGGTGAAGAGCATCATGGGCAACCACAACAGCACATAGAGAAGCGCCAAAGGCAAAGCGAAAAGCGCGAGGGCGCCGTTGGGGTCGATGCCGAAGAGCGCCTTGGGCAGGAACTCGGCCACCACCAGGATCAGCAATGTGGCCAGGATGGTCTGCAATACCAGCACCAACCACGGACTCAGGCCGAAAGTCGCGAGCCAAGGCTCCAGCGCCTCAGCTACCAGCAGGCCATACACCACCAGCGCGATGTTGTTGCCAACGAGCAATGCACCGATCACGCGCGCGGGCCGCTTCTGCAGGAAACCGATGAGGCGCGCCCACCACGCCCCGCGCTTACGCTCGAGTTCGATGTAGAGCTTATTGCTCGATACGAAGGCGATCTCGAGCCCCGAGCACAAGGCCGATAGCGCCACGGAGGCGATGATCAGGAAAAGGTCGAAGGGGCTCAAGGGTGGCGGCGAAGGTAGGAGGGGGTGGAGGAGGAGCAATCAACGACGACGCTCCGCTTTCCGCTCCTCCATCGCCTCCAGCCTCCGCCTGGTGAACCTGCGGAAGAAGAACATGGCCAGTGCGATCAATGGATAGATGAGCCACTTGCGGCCCTGCTCTATGCCATCGGTGGCCATCACGAAGCAGGTGGCCACGAAGGTGCCGATGGCCACGGCCAGCCAGAAGTGCTCCATGAAGCGCGTGAGTCGATTGATGGTGGCCATGCTATTGTTCTTGTGCTGACAAGGTATCGCCCAGCTGAAGGATGCCGGTAACGCGCTTAATGGTGTAGGAAGTGAAATCCTCGGCAGCATCGAGGCCCTGCCCGTGTATCACGTCCTTGCCGCGCTGAATGCGCACGGCCTTGTCCGTGTGGACGCGCGCGCTGTCCTGCCGCCAGGTGAGCTGCTCGGTCTCCAAGCGCTCACCCTTCGCGTTCACGAACACCACCTCATCGAAGACCTGCATCCGTTGCTGCGCGGGCTCGATCAATCCCCGGCGAGCTGTGAGCACGCTTACTTGCTCACCGAGCGGATCGAAGAAGACCAGCTCGATGCCCTCGCCAAGCTCGGTGCGCTTGTCCGGTTCGCCCCATTCGCTGATGCGCCCGGCCCGCAGGCGGTTGCGCACCACGCCGGAATCGGTATAGAGGTACTCGGCCTGCTCGGTGACACGGTCGGGCACGGCCGCAGGCAATTCGATGGCCGCCACTTGATCCAGATCATTCTTGCATGAAAGCAGCATGCCTGCCCCGAGGAGGACAGGCATGCTTAGGTTCCGTATCGTGCGCGGCAAGGGCACGCCTTACTTCTTCACGCGCACCGTGGTGCTCTCGTTGAGGCCGCCACAGGTCACTTGGAAGGACTCGCCTTCTTTCAGATTGCGGAAGAAGAGGTCCTGCTTCTCGGGGAAGCGGGCATTGCAGCTTCCCATGCGCTCACTCGCCTTGTCCGAAACGCTGGGGTCAAGGCTGCGCGCACGCTGGTAGTAATCGTACGCGAGCCAATAAACGCCCCAGCTATCCGGCACCTCGCAGCTGCCGGCCTGTCCTGCAATGCTATTGCCGATCAGGATCAGCGCCTCGCCATTCTTCGGCTCGATCTGCAGTACTTGGTTGGCGTAGCTCCGCGCCAGGCCATGGTTACCCGTTGCGCTGGCCACTTGGCCGGACTTCAGCAGGAATTTCACGCGATCGCTGCACCCCGTGCACAGTTCCACTGCTTCCCTCATGTATTTGAGCGCGCCGTTCAGATCGCCCTTCTTCACCAGGTACTGACCAAGGCTGTAGGCGCTTTCGCTGGTCGGATTCGCCTTGTGGACCTCCTCGGCGAGGGTGAGGTAAACCTTCTCGTCCGTGCAGTCCTTGCCATTCAGGACTTTCAGCAGCCGCGTCTTCAGCTCGACGTCATTGGGCTTCTCTTGCAGCAGCTTGCCGACGATCTCGCCGATGTCCTTGCATTCCGCGAGGCGGAAGAAGATGGCGTTGATGTTGTCACGCGACTTGATCCACAGCTCACGGTCCGCCTCCTTCAGGTTGGGGTCGGCGAGGTTTTGCTCCACCATGCCCGACACGCGGACGTACTCCGAGAGCATCTGCTCCTTGGTAACCGAACCCTCGGCGTACTGGCAATTCAGCGCGCTGTAGTATGCGTTGAGCGTAGCAGGCTCGCTGCGCGCTCCTCCGAGCTCGATCGACTCCTTGAGGATGTCGTGGGCGGCCTTGCAATCCTTCGGGCGGTAGTACTGCAAATCCACCCCTTTGCGGCCTAGCACGAAGGCTTTCTCGCCGAAGTTCGCGATGCGCCAATCGTAGTTCAGCATCAGCGAATCGATCAGGCGCTCCTTGCGCGCAGCGTCCTTCTCCTTGGCGATGAAGTCGGCCAGCATCTTGCCGCCGTTCTGGTACAGGCTCTTGCTATAGGCCGGGCAAACATTCACCAAGGTCCGGAATGGTCCGTAGGCATCTCCGAAGCTGCCCTGCTTGACGGATTCTTGGAAAAGGGAGATGTTCTTCACGCAGTTGGCGCTATCGGCAGGCGTGGCGCCGTACTTCCCTTGGGCGAACAGGCCGGTGCTCGCAATGATCGCAGTGCCGATCAGGAGGGTCTTCATCAGGTGTTTCATCAGTCTATCCTTCTTTTCTTGAACCATTGTTCCCGCAGGTCGGGCGTGATGGTGATTCCGATGTGGAGGTTGGTGAACCGTTCGCTCAGGAGCCCCTCGGCGGTGGTGCCGCGCTTCCCGTGCTCTACGGCCAGGTTGATGCGGCTTCGCGTGCTTGCCCCTGCAATGGGCAGCGAGCAGCCAAAGGACATGCCGAACTGCGAAATGGCCTGATCGCGCAACGCGATGGGGTCCTGCGTATAGCGTACACCTGCTCGGTAAGTCGTGCGCTTCAGGAAGTTGCCGCCCTGAACGCCAGCCGGTCGGTAAGAGGCCCCGAGCGCGTAAGTGGTGGCAGGCCGCAGGTCGGTACGTAGGGCATACCCTTCCACATCGGAGCGCAAGGCCGACCAGTCGCGCTGGTGAAGCTCTGCTGCCAGGGTCCATCGACTGTTCTCGATGCCCACGCCAGCCGCGAATCCGAATGGCAGGCCCAGGGTTCCGTAGGCACCATCGATCCGTTGTGCCGTATCCACGGTGGTCTCCACAGTGCCAGCGAGCCTGAACGAAGTGGCCAAGCTGGTATGCTGCGCTGTGAACGGTGCGGGCAGGTCGAGGCCAAGACCAGCACGCCAACGAAGGCCCTCGGGGCGGCTATTGGTCAGATTGCGCGGTTTGAAATCCTCCAGCGGCTTGCCCGCATTGAGATGTTCCATCTCGTCGCGCTTGTTCCTGGCCGCGAGTTTTTCGCGCCGCACATCCAAGCTTCGCTGTGCCCTTTCCGGGCTGACAAGCTGCCCCATGTGCATGAGGCCCAGCGTACCCGTTGGTGCCCGGAGCACGAGCGATGAGTTGATGCTGCTATTGTAGTAGCCAGAGCCGATCGGGTAAAAGGCCTTCCGCGTCGATTCCACCGTGCCGAACAGGAACTCGAAGTTGGCGCCTGCGCTCAACCGTGCACGCAACCGGGTGCTATCGCGCCGCTGCCAGATGGTGCGGCCAAAGCCAATGAAGGCGCGATTGATTCCGCCAGACCCGGTGTATTCATTCCGGACCGTTCCCTCTGCGATGGCCACGCGGTCCTCGAACTTGTACGCTACCGTACTATACGGTTGAAGTCCGATCGCCATGCCCCAACGGCCCCTTCCGAAGGGTACGCCAAGGGAGAAGCCGAGTAATCGGGTGTTCCGACCTCGCCCGGTCTCTTCGCCAATGGTCATGCGCGTCCAACGGACCGTAGCCCCCATCTCATATGAGGTGTGATTCAGGTGGCAATAAGTGGCGGGATTGGCGCGTGCAACGCTGAAGGGGTCGGCCACGGTAACCGCCAGTCCGCCCATGCCTGCAAGTGTCACCTGCCCGGTTCCGGTCAAATCGCCCAACGCATGCGCCGAATAGGGCGAACCACTACCCTGTTGGCCTTGAGCCGATAACAGCGCTGGCCCGCTACACGCCAAGGCCGTGATGAAGTATGATGCGAAGTCCTTCATGGGTCAGGAAAGGGTGGGCAAAGATGCCGCTTTTCAAGGCCCGGGCTAGCGGCAACGCGTCTCCACCAGCTAGGACCACGCCCAAGTTGGCGTGTGATGCCCGTGCCGCACCGATGAAATGCTCCAGCTCACCGATAACGCCATGCGCCAACCCGGCCTGGAGGCTCGCGGCTGTGGAGTCTCCGAATGGCGGGACCGCAGGCTTCGGCTCAATCAACGGCAATCGCGCACTATAGGCATGCATGGCCCGAGAGCGCATGCGCCCACCGGGTGAGATGGCGCCTCCGCGATAAATGCCCGCAGAATCAACCAAATCGTAGGTGATGCAGGTGCCCAGGTCGATGGCGAGAGCTGCTCGGCCAGGGAATAGGGCAGCCGCCGCTGCAGCATTGGCCCAACGGTCGACACCAAGAGTAGGCATGGTGCTGTACGCCGAACGGATGGGCGCTGGGCTTTGGGCTGTCAACTCGATGATGGGAACATCCTGTTTCCGAAGTCCAGCGACCAGTGCGTTACCATCGCCTGCGACTGAGCCCAAAGCAGCTCGCTGAACGGCGAACGTGTCGATGAAGCCCTGAAAGCCAAGCAGGTCTTCATTGGCAAAGGCCCTGAGCGCGAGTAGCTGGGCCCCATTGAATACGGCCGCTTTCGTTCGCGAATTGCCGATATCGAGGATCAAGTCGGTCACCAGTAGCGCGGATGAAGTGCTTGGTTATCTTTGCCCGCCTTTTCGCAAGCGCTGAGCCGCGCAAAGGAAACGGTGCCTTAGCTCAGCTGGTAGAGCAACGGATTGAAAATCCGTGTGTCCCCAGTTCGATTCTGGGAGGCACCACTGGAGACCCCGGCTTGTCCGGGGTCTTCTCATTCCAGGCCATCAAGGGTTCTGCTCGAGCCAGGCGCGGACCTTGGCCAAGTGCGCCTGCTTGGCGGGTTCGCGAAGCTGCTTGTTGGTCTGGGTGAAGTAGGAATGCCGCTCGATGAAGCGCACTTGCAATTCATTCCACTCGCGCTCGGTCCTCAGCACGCCGTATGTGCGCATCTCTTGGAACAAGGTGGCCCCGATGCGCTCGAAATCATCCCTGCCCAGGTAGTCCAGATCGGCATCGCAAAGGATGCGGGCCAGTTTGTTCCGTGGGCTCTGCGGTATCCGGGTTGCCATGATCATATCGCAGATGAGTTCAATCTGTCGGGCGTTGAAGCCGAAGCCCGGCAGCACCTCACGCACCAATCGGCAACCCGCCTCCTCATGGTCAGTGTCATGCGCGAGGAAACCCGCGTCGTGGTATAGCGCTGCGATCTTCAGCAGCACCAAGCCATCGCCTGTTACCCCCTCTTGTTCAGCAATGCTGATGGCGCTGGCATAGACATCCAGGGTATGCTCCAAGCTATGGTACGTGCGCTCGGCGGGCAGCCGAGAACGGAGCTGCTCCAAAATAAAGGCCCTCGCGCCGCTTGAATCCATGGGATGTGCGGGCAAGATAGAAAGGGCATCGTGAGTGCTTTCCGCTGAATCAAGCCCAAGGGCTGCCGAATTGCCCACATGTGGGTAATCCCACCGATTCCTAGGCGCCTCTGTTGCACCACGTCACAGGTATTTTCGCCCACATGCCCCGCATGGTGAATCGCTCACTCTGGCTCCTAGCCGTAGCGATGGTCTATATCGTGGCCCAGTTCATCTGGTGGGCCGTGCTCTTGCTTCGGCGCGAAGCCGAGATCGCAAGGCTCACTGCCGACAGCGGAGTTGGGGGGAATGCTTCGGGGGCTTCATCGCGGACGTGGATGGTACTGGGTGAGGCGGGGGTGTTCTTCCTGCTGCTGGGCATCGTGCTCACCTTGGCTTTCATGGCTATTCGTCGCGACCTGCGCCTCGCGGCGCTTCAGCGCAACTTCCTGCTGGCCATCACGCATGAGCTGCGCACCCCCGTGGCCTCCATCAAGCTGCAATTGCAGACCCTTTCGAGAAAAGGCCTGAGTGACGCCGATGCAAGCAGGATAAGGGCCGCTGCCGTCGCCGAGGCCGATCGCTTGGCCGCCCTCACGGACAAGGTCCTGGTGGCCACATCGCAGGGCGATAGCGAGATTCCCTTGCGAAAAGAGCAGCTCGATGCAGTGGCACTGGTGCGTGAGACCATTGAACGCGCGCAACAGCGGGACTCTGGTGCGCACAGTTGGGACGCGGACCTGCCTGCTGGACTTCCTGCGCATGCCGATCCCCAAGCCCTGCGCAGCATCGTGGAGAACCTGCTCGAGAACGCGATCAAATACGCCCCAAGCGGCACAACAATCCGGGTTTCCGTGCGCGATTCGAGCAGCGACTGGCAGCTCGAAGTGGCCGATGAGGGCCCTGGCATACCAGAGAGCGAGCGCAATGGCGTGTTCGAGCGCTTCTACCGCATGGGCAATGAAGAGACGCGCAGCCATCCGGGCACCGGGCTCGGACTCTATGTGGTGCGCAGGCTGGTGCAACGCCATGGAGGGCACGTTTCGATCCGCGACACCGTTCCGCACGGCGCTACTTTCGCCGCCACATTCCCCAAGACCCTGAAATGACGAAGAAAGCCGTGCTCATCATTCTCGATGGCTGGGGCATCGGCAGCGGAGATGGCAGCGATGCGATAGCCAAAGCGAGCACGCCATTCTATGATTCGCTCATCGCGGGTTCGCCGCATGCCACGCTGCGCACGGATGGATTGCATGTGGGCCTGCCCGATGGCCAAATGGGGAACAGTGAAGTGGGCCATCTGAACATCGGTGCCGGCCGCGTGGTCCATCAGGACCTGGTGCGCATCGACCTTGCCATCGCCGACGGCAGCTTGGCGGCGAACCCATCCTTGCAAGCCGCATTCGAGCATGCCAAGCGAAATGGCGGCCGACTGCATTTGATGGGGCTGATCTCCGACGGCGGGGTGCATAGCATGCGCTCCCACGCTGAGGCCCTCTGCAAGCTCGCGCATGAAGCCGGGGTGAAGACCACCTTCGTGCATGCCTTCACGGATGGCCGCGATACCGATCCACGCAGCGGCCGCCCATGCATGGAACGCTTCCTCACGGCGGTTGAGGGCACAGGCGCCCGGGTTGCGAGCATCGTTGGCCGCTATTATGCCATGGACCGCGATAAGCGCTGGGAGCGGGTGAGGCTGGCTTACAACCTCCTAGTGAATGGCATCGGCGAAACGGCGCGCACTCCGCTGGAAGCGCTCGAACGCAGCTATGCCGAGGGCATCACTGATGAGTTCCTGAAGCCACACGTGATTACCGATGAACAGGGGAGACCCTTGGCCACCATTCGGGAAGGAGATGCCGTGGTCTGCTTCAACTTCAGGACCGACCGTTGCCGCGAGATCACGCAAGCCCTCACCCAGCAAGCCTTCCCCGACTTCGGAATGACACCGTTGCGCCTGCACTTCTCAACGATGACCGAGTACGATGCCACAT
>DAORNP010000026.1:29982-30896 GCA_035441065.1 Flavobacteriales bacterium
TTCAGCAAAGACGACCTGCCCATGACGCTGGGTGAAACAGTGAGCCGGGCCGGACTTCAACAGATTCGCATCGCGGAAACGGAGAAGTACCCGCACGTGACCTTCTTCTTCAGCGGTGGACGCGAAGCCCCATTCGATGGTGAGCGGCGACTGCTGTTGCCATCTCCCAAGGTGGCCACCTACGACCTGGAACCAGCCATGAGCGCCGCCGCCATTGCCGACGCCATTGTGTCAGAGCTTCGTGCAGGTGCACCCGATCTGGTCGTGCTCAACTTCGCGAACCCCGACATGGTGGGCCATACGGGCGTGTTCGATGCGATCGTGAAGGCCGTGGAAACCACGGATGCATGTGCGCGAAGGGTCGCTGAAACGGCGCGTGAATCAGGTTACCAGGTCCTGGTCATCGCTGACCACGGCAACGCCGATAAGGCCATGAATGCCGACGGTTCTCCCAACACGGCGCATACCACTAATCCGGTGCCCATCATCGTCCTGGCCGATGAGGCTGTCCGAGTGCGCGATGGCAAGCTGGCCGATGTGGCCCCCACCCTGCTCGATCTGATGGGAATGGAAAAGCCCGTCGAAATGACGGGCTCTTCACTGTTGTTGCGCTAGCCCTCAACGCCAGCCGTTCCGCAGGATCGTTAAATGGCCTGTGTAAGGCTCGTCCTTCTTATGGTTGAGTATCACCTCGTAGAAGTAGGTTCCATCCGGCAGTTCATCGCCATCCCACTGGTTCTGGTAGTTGCTGGCCTCATAGACCAACTGCCCCCATCGGTTATAGATGCGCACGGTGTTACTGGTGTAGGTGATCCCATCAATCACGAAGCGATCATTGTAGCCGTCGCCGTTGGGCGAGAACACGTTGGGAACCACCACATCGCATATCAGGGAAATGGTGGCCACATCCTGTG
>DAORNP010000026.1:30906-31561 GCA_035441065.1 Flavobacteriales bacterium
CGCATTGGTCAGTTACCGTGACCGTGTAGCTGGCGAACTCATTCATGCTCACATAGGTGAAGGGACCGTCATAGCCATTGGACCACGAGTAGCTGAGTGAGCCCACGCCTCCGGCACCGATTGCAGACACCTGCATGCTATCGGGCATGCATTGCACCGTGAAGTCTTCAGCAGTGACGCTGATGTCCGGGGCATCGATGATGGTGATGGTGACGCTAGCTGAAGTGGTGCGGCCGCAATCGTCCGTATAGGTACCGGTTATCGTCACGGTCTCTCCATCGTCCGGCGTGTTATCCTCCAGCGGATTGAAGGGCACGATGACGTTCTGCACTCCATCAGGAATCACCAAGGAATTATCCCAAATGAAATCGCTTCCATTCGCGGCAGTTCCGCTGAAGGTTATCGTGATGAGGGCATCTCCCGGCACGCCTTGCGGGCGGATGAAGTTCACTCCGTTGTTGTCACAGGCCTCCATCACCGTGCTTTGACCGATGATGGACATGTTCAAGGGCGGCAGCGGGTCCAGTTCAACGAAGAACTGCGCGATGGCCGTCGTGCCGCAATCATCCATTACGGTCGCTGTGAATACCTCACTGTCTTCCGGGCTCACCGTGATACTGTTGCCCGTCTGCCCGTTCGACCAGGAGACCATATA
>DAORNP010000027.1:0-11235 GCA_035441065.1 Flavobacteriales bacterium
GGAGGCACAAGGCGTAGGTGCCCGGTGCAAGGCCATCCAAGCGCCACTGGTCCGGTGCGAACTCAGTAACGCGCAGCATATCGCTTGGCTGTTCCGGCGCAGGCATACCTACCGGCCCGCTGCATTGCCCTGTGTAGCTGCTGCCAACGAATTTGGCCACGCGGCCGGTCTGCACGCCATCCGCCATGTCGCCATAGAGCGTTACGAAGAGCGTGTCACGGTACCAAGCGGTGCGGTAGGCACCGCCGGCATAGCTGGCCAGGTCTCCGGGCACGCCGCACCATTGAATGCCGTCCCAATAGGCCAGTCCCTTGGACTCGATGCCACCAGCGAAATAGCAACCGTGGTTCACCCAGAGCTTGCCGTCGTGTTGGCTCAATGCTCCTGTGCAGATACCCCCATTGTTGCCCGGATTGTTCTGGATGCCGCTGCCCATGGGATGGTACGCTTCGCCATCCCAGTACATCACATCCTTGCCGGCATTGCCTTGCGCGGGTGAGAACTGCCCGCCGATGTACAAGCGGCCATGGAGCACCTCGAGGTAGCCCGCTGCCGATAGCCCGCCCTGGATGCCTCCCCCTAGGGGCAGCCATTCACCATCTACCAAATGGAAAAGGCTCCGCGCGCTGCCCACTGAAGCATTGCTGGCCATGACAAGCTCACCGTCGTACAGGGCTAGGTCACTGACGATTGGGTCGGGATGGTTTATCTGACCGACGGGCAACCATTCATTCCCCACGCGCTTGGCCACTCCTTTCATCGGGCTGCCATCCGCCTGCCCAGTAGGCCCTAGTGCGTAAAGCGTGTCCCCCAGTGCTCTTAATCGGACTACAGCTCCGCTTTGAATGTTTCCGTAAGGTCGCCACGTACTTCCGTCGTGGAAGGCCACTCTGCCACTCGGCATGCCATTCAGCTCGAGGAATTGGCCTCCGATGAAGAGCGTGTCGTGGAACTCAAGGATTGTGAAGATTTGACCCGGCACGACACCAGGTAGCGTGTCCCATAGCCCTTCCTCATAGCGAAGTACTTTGTTAGTCAACTCCCAACTCGCGCCGAGTGACAAAGTTCCGGCATAGTACAGTGCTGCACCATCCGCGCTTGTTGCCAGCGTGCCCGGTGTCCATGCGTAGCCTGGCAGATTTGCAGATGACCAATACGGTTGTGCCCAAATTTCACCACATGCGCCAAGGGCGAGGAGTACACACATTCGCGCGCTCATGGCAATCGCGGATCAACGATGAATTGGCAGCTTCACACCTCTGCCTACGGCTTCACCCTTCGCATCGAGCAATAGGAGCAGATACGTGCCCGCAGCCAAGTTGCCGGTCTCAATCGCATCGGACTGCCCTGCGCTCACGCGCAACGCGCTGCGCTGCACTAAGCGGCCCAGCGCATCGTGGAGGCACAAGGCGTAGGTGCCCGGTGCAAGGCCATCCAAGCGCCACTGGTCCGGCGCCAAGCGAACCACGGTCGGTTGGCCCTTGGTGCGTGAAGCCGGCAAATGTGGTAGGCCGGTGAAGGCATCGATGCAGAATGCTGTCACGATGCCATCGGCGGCGCCGGTGCCGGGCACTTGCGCATTGAAGTGCGCTTGGAACCAGGCATCGCCACCCGGGTCGTATAAGGGGAAGAAGCTCGAATCGGGGTACTGGATGAGCACCTTGCTGGTGTAGCCGGCCACGTAGAGGTACTGGTCGTTCGGTGAGAGCGTGGTGATGCCCTCGATGTAGCTGATGCCGCCCACCAAAGGCAGGCCCCACTCCTCACCCCCGAAATAGGTGGCGATGGCGAGCCAATGGTCCGGCGTCCAACTCAGCAGGAAGCCGTCGAAGGGGCCTAGGGCATCAGGATCTCCGGTAATCATGTCCGGCTGGTAGTAGTAGTCCGCAAGCTCCGTGGTTGCGGGGATCGGGAAGTCCGGGTAGTTGGGCTGCCGAATGGCCCGGCCAGCCACGTAGATGTTGCCCTTCGCATCGGCTCGCACGCATTCGGCGCGCAACTGACCACTGCCTGCACCCAAGTAGGTGGTCCATATCCGATCACGGTCGGGTCCGAACTCCAGCAGCATCTGGTCGCTCTCCGCGTATTGGTGCCAGCCAACTCCGGGCACAATGGGCAGGTTCGGCCCGGCATCCGCGATGATGAGGATGTTGCCTTGCGCATCCATGTCCAGCGGGTTCGCCCCGCTGATGGTCTCGAAATCACTGGTGCCGAACCAGGTTGACCATACCCTTGCACCGCCCAAGGTGAACTCTGACAGGGTCAAGTCGATGGCTCCACCGAATGTGGGTTGATCGTAGGCGTTCGGGCCACCATCGTAGATTGGTTGGAAATTGGGACTGTTAGTGCTGCCGAGCACAATGATTCGGTCCCCTTGGCAGCGCACCGCGCGCGCTTCATCGAAACCAGTGCCGCCGATGTAGGTGCCCCAGCGCGGTTGGTGGTTCTCATCCAGCGCTACCACAAAGCCATCGCTGCCACCTGAAAGACCTTGCGTGTAGGAGCCGCTTGGTTGAGTGGCTGGCAGAGGAACTGCGCCCTGGGTGGTGCCCACTACCACCAGCCGGTTCTCAGCATCAATCGCAAGGCCCCATACCCGCGTATTCGCATTGCCGAAGTAAGTGGACCATTCCAGAATGCCATCTCTGTCGAAGCGCGCCAAGTAGCCGTTCTGTACCCCGCCTCCCGCGCCATTGCTATTGTTATATGCGCCATTGAGTGCTTGGTAGAAAAGTGAAGTGCTGAAAATGCCGCCCCCGACATAGATGTGGCTGATTTCTGCACTTACGGTGCGCACGGCCATGGCGTAAGGTCCTTGGCCGTATGCATTTCCACCATAATAGGCCGACCATCGCAGTTGATGCTGCGCATTGAAACCCGATACGAAGACCGGCTGGGAACCGGCCACCGATAGCGAGTAACCAAGGTTATTGGGGAAGGTTGGGTATTGTGATAGCGTGCGGCCGGTGACGAAATAGTTGCCCACGGAATCAACGCCGCTGGCCACGATGTAGTCCTCGTTGTTGCCGCCGAGGTAGCTGCTCCAGCACAGGCCATCGCTCTCATTGGCCGCCCAAGGTTCGGGGCCTGCTTGCAGGTATAAGGGACGCTCTGGGTCGTAGGAGGAGAAGAGGAAGCGCACGATGCCCATATTGTCATTGGGCTGATATTCGGCGTTCCAATTCAAGGGCAGCAGGTCGCCGTTGTCGTCCACCTGAAAGGCCAGGGCCTGCCGCAAGGTGATGTACTTGCCGTTGCTCCACATCTTCAACGCGCCAGTGATATCCACACGCAGGCTATCCTGCCCCAGAAAGCCGAGCACCACATTCAGTGGGTTGAACCCGGGCCGGCACTTCAAGGTCATCTTCATGCCGCCGCTGCCACTGTGGAAGAACAGGTCCACATCCTTGATGAACTCGCTGTATTGAACGATATCGTGGCCCTTCACGTGTGTTGCGCCGTTGGGTGCGGTGTGCGGGAGGTAGAAGTGCTTGACATGGTCCTTCACCAACAAAGGAGCGGGAGCGGCATGGTTGATCGCCGGGCCCGCTGAACGCATCCGGATGTTGAAGACGGTGTCCGGAGTGCTGAGGCTGGTATCAGACTGGTAAACGGCGAAAGTGACACGTGAGCTATCCGAACAGAAAACGGTCACAGCAGTGCCTTCTGAATAGCACTTCACCGCAGGGCATGGAAGGCCGTTGGTGCCGAGCAACTGGCCATCGTTGACCCAGAATCCGACGGCTCGATCGCAGCTTTCGCCATGGAAGTCGGGCAGCGCGCTTTGCGCGTTGACAAACTGAACCATGGCAAGGACGAGAACGGCGATAAGGGCGTCGCGCATGGTGGTGGGTGTTGGTTGGAATGCCACATGAGTGCGGCAATTCCCAACCCGAATGTAAGCATCGCCCTGAATGCCCACACCCCAAGTAGAAGTCGGCGCTTAGCCTTTCACGCCAATCCCCAACTCCTTCAGTTGGATCTCATCGATCCGGCTCGGCGCATCGATCATGGTATCCCTGCCCGCATTGTTCTTCGGGAAGGCGATGAACTCGCGGATGTCGGTGCGGTGGCCGAAGAGGCTCACCCAGCGGTCGAAGCCGAAGGCAGCGCCGCCGTGCGGAGGAGCGCCGAACTCGAACGCGTCCATGAGGAAGCCGAATTTGTAACGGGCATCCTCATCGGTGAAGCCGAGCACGCGGAACATCGCCTCTTGCATGCTGCGGTCGTGGATGCGGATGCTGCCGCCGCCGATCTCCGTGCCGTTGATCACCAGGTCGTAAGCGTTGGCGCGCACGCTGCCGAGGTCGTGCTGGCTCACGAGCTTCTGCGCATCCTCCGGCTTGGGCGCGGTGAAGGGGTGGTGCATGGCGTGCCAGCGGCCGGTCTCTTCGTCCTGCTCCAGCAGCGGGAAATCGATTACCCACAGCGGCTTGAACACCTTGGGGTCGCGCAGGCTGAGCAATTCGCCGATGTGAAGGCGTAGCTCATTCAGCTGCTTTCGCGTCTTGTCCGCCTTGCCAGCCATGATGCACAGCAGGTCGCCTTGCTTCATGCCGAAGCGACTGGCCCAAGCCTGAAGCTGCTCCGGCGTGAAGAACTTGTCCACGGTGCTCTTCAGGCCCTCCTCGGTCCACTTCACGAACACGATGCCCGTGGCGCCGATCTGCGGGCGTTTTACGAATTCGATGAGCGCATCGGTCTGCTTGCGGCTCCAGTTCGCGCAGCCTTCGGCGTTGATGCCGACAACGAGTTCGGCATCGTCGAAGACCTTGAAGCCCTTATCCTGCGCGAGATCGTTCAGCTCGTGGAACCTCATCCCGAAGCGCAGGTCCGGTTTGTCGCAGCCGTAGCTTTTCATCGCCTCATCAAACGACATCCGCGGGAAGGATTCTGTGAATTCCACCCCGTGAATGGACTTGAACAAGTGCTTGGCCATGCCCTCGAAGGTGTTCAGGATGTCCTCCTGCTCCACGAAGGCCATCTCGCAGTCGATCTGCGTGAACTCGGGCTGGCGGTCGGCGCGCAAGTCCTCGTCGCGGAAGCACTTCACGATTTGGAAATAGCGGTCGAAGCCCGCCACCATGAGCAGTTGCTTGAAGGTCTGCGGGCTCTGCGGCAGCGCGTAGAACTCGCCTTGGTTCATGCGGCTGGGCACCACGAAATCGCGTGCGCCTTCCGGTGTGCTCTTGATCAGCACGGGCGTCTCCACTTCGAGGAATTGCTGTGCGCTGAGGTAGTTGCGCACCTCGATGGCCATGCGGTGGCGCAGCTCGAAGTTGCGGCGCACATTGGCGCGGCGCAGGTCGAGGTAGCGGTACTTGGCGCGGAGCTCCTCGCCGCCATCGGTCTCCTCCTCGATGGTGAAGGGCGGCGTCTTGGCGGCGTTCAGCACCTTCAGTTCGGTGACGATGAGTTCAATCTCGCCGGTGGGGATGTTCTTGTTCTTGCTCTCGCGCTCCTTCACTACCCCGGTGGCTTGCACCACGAATTCGCGGCCAAGGGTATTGGCCTGCTCGCACAGGGCCTTGTTCCGCTCGGTATTGAAGCTGAGCTGTGTGATGCCGAAGCGGTCGCGGAGGTCAATGAAGGTCATGCCGCCCAGGTCACGGGCGCGCTGGACCCATCCGGCCAGGGTGACGGTGGTTCCAGAATCGGCGAGGCGGAGTTCGCCACAAGTGTGGGTGCGGTACATGCGCGGAGTTTGTTGAAAGTTTGATTTTCGAGGATTCGTAAGAACCAGAATATCAGAGTGATATGGCCTCGTGGTTTGATAGCTGTCAACAAAGTTTGTTCGGAATACCAAGCATTTATCAAACACCAGGAACCCATCTTCCCGTTAATCCACGCCCCCCGGTGTTCCTGATTCGGCCTTCTCGGGCAAGTTTCTGGATGAAATTGTGAACCTTGTTCTTGCGCTGGTCTGGCCTGAGCACAGCTGGCAGCATCGGTTCAACCAGCTCATTGATTTGCTGTCGGCTGACTCCTGATGGGGTTGTTCCGGTCAATCGTACAATGAACTCCAAGCAGCGAGCATCTTCCAAGCCTTTGTTCTTCACGTAGCGCACTTCATCGCGCGTGGCGCGGGCTAACGAGGCAGAGATATGCAGGCTTGGGTACCGGCCCTCCACCAGTCTAGCCTTCTTGAGTAGCCCATGCTCATGCTTGCCGATTCTTCGGCCGCGCTGTACTTTGTCCAGCAGCAGCACCGTGTCCAGGTCGAGATTGGTATGATCTAGCAGCAACCGGGTGTAGGCCTCGTCGATGATGGCGCCTTCCAGCGTAACGGAAACCCGCCCGGGATCGCTAAGGTCGTAGTCGGGCAGGGCGAAGGCGCGCTCGCGCTGCTTCAGGTACATCTTGCGTATGCCACCCCCTTCGGTATCGATCATGTTCAAATTCACCATGGCCTGAGCGAGGAATGGATTCCGGTAGGAGGAAGGAGGCCGGTTGCCATGAACTACTGATTCAATGCTGCCGGGAATGAATGCTCCTGCGTTCTCAAAGCATAGGCTATGGTCGCGTTCAATGACATGGATGCGCTCACGACGCATGTAATCCTGGTGTGCGATGCAATTGTGCAAGGCCTCGCGCATCACCCATGGATCATAGCGGTCACGTTCAACTGGAAAGAGGGTCCCGCTCGGCAATGAACGCACCTTGAGGTTGCGAACCTTCGAGAGTATGCGGTCCACGTTCAGGATGAAGGGCGGGCCGAAGTGCGCATAGTCCAAGCTTTCGTGCCGATCGGTGCGCAAGAACCAGCTGATCTGTGCGATGGACGGACTTAGCAGGCTGGCCGCCTCGGGCTTGCCCAACAGCAGCAGCGCGGCGTTCGTGATTCCGCCTTGGATAGTCAGCTTGGCTTTGTCCAGGAAAGTGCCGTTGCCCCATTCTTCGATCTCGGACGACTTCTCCGGGTTCTTCTCCAGGAATTGCCGGCGCGCTTTCACGATCGCATCATCATCCAAGTCGATCAGGCTTGCTGATGGATGCACCTTGGCTGACCAATCCTCACCGCTGTTCCAGACTGCGCGTTCCAATTGCGGATGGTCCCGCAGCTTCGTGGTGCTCGAGCCGATGCGGATGAATGCTTGGCCCTTGAACGTCACCGGCTGGCCTTGGGCAGCGCGCACACGTATCAGCACCAGACGCACTCCATGCGCAGTACATGAGAAATGTTGGACGGCAGGGTCGGGCGATAGCATTTTGGAAAGCCAGAGCATGAGCGCTTGGTTGCCGACCTTCGCTTGCTCTAGGTCAACGACAGTGCCAGCCAAGCTGATATCATCGTTCCGAACGCCATAGATTACATATCCGAACGCTTCGTGGGCGATGCACGCAGCATTGGCAACACCTGATAGGTTCTCGGCGAGTGTGGTCGGGTCAATATTATTCACCTTGAACTCGAACCAGTCTTTCTCCTTGCCATAGGAGCGCAGGCGATCAATGATTGCTATGATCTGCTCGTTCGTCATGCTGTCGAAACGGTACGAACAAAGACATGCACCCCCCATTCCGCCAGGGTCACGGTGGTTCCAGAATCGGCGAGGCGGAGTTCGCCACAAGTGTGGGTGCGGTACATGGGTGCTGAACGAGGGCCGCGAAAGTACCCAGCGCCTTGCAGCTATTCCGAAACCAGCGCCGCACGGCATGCCGCCAGCGCCTCGCGGTTCACCGCATCCAGCTCCGGATGCTTCAGCCCCAGCGTATCCAGCTTCTCGCGCACGATGCGCCCCACGATGGCGCGGCTCTCCCACTGCTCATCGGCGGGGATGATGTACCAAGGCGCGTGCGGCGCTGCCGTGGCCCCGATGGCCTGCTCGTAGGCGCGCATGTAGGCCTCCCAATGGCCGCGCTCCTTCACATCGCCGGCGTTGAACTTCCAGTTCTTCTCCGGGTCGTCGATGCGTTCGAGGAAGCGCTTCTTCTGCGCCGCCTTGCTCATGTTCAGGTAGAACTTCAGGATCACCGTACCGCTCTCGGCGAGCTGCTTCTCCCACGCGCGGATGGCCTCGAAGCGGGCCTGCCAGAACGCTTCATCGATGTCCTTCACCGCGTGGATGCCCGGGATGTTCTGCCCCAAGATGAATTCCGGGTGCACACGCGTGACGAGCACTTCCTCGTAGTGGCTGCGGTTGTGGATGCCGATGTGGCCGCGCTCGGGAACGGCCTGCGAATGCCGCCACAGGAAATCATGCGCGCGTTCCAAGGAGCTGGGCGCCTTGAAGCTCCACACGCGCACGCCTTGGGGGTTCACGCCGCTCATGACATGGCGGATGCAGCTGTCCTTGCCTGCGGCATCCATGGCTTGGAAGATGAGCAACAGACTGTGCTTACCTGTGGCGTAGAGCCGGTCCTGCAGCTCGCTGATGCGTGCGCGGTCCTTCTCGAGCCGCTCCTTCAGCTCCTTCTTATCGAGCTCCTGCGGGAGATCTGTATGGTGGCCCTTTAGGGTGAAGGTGCCTTGCACCTCAACGGCAAGGTGCGGGTCGTGCAACAGGTCTTTCATGGCGCGTGAAACTAGGTCATGGCAAAGGGATGGATGCCGATCTTCACGGCTCACAACCACACCATGGTCCCCATCGTCCATTCCCCCTTCTCGCGCTTCGCGAAGCGCGTGTCGCTCATCACCGGCAGGTCGATCTCTTTCATCCTCGCGCTGCTGATCATCGTGGCGTGGGCAGTCACCGGGCCGATCTTCGGCTACAGCGACACCTGGCAATTGGTGATCAATACGGGCACCACGATCCTCACCTTCCTCATGGTGTTCCTGATCCAGAACACGCAGAACCGAGACACGGAAGCGTTGCAGATCAAGCTCGATGAGCTCATCCGTGTGCAGCACGAGGCGAACAATGCTTTGCTCGACCTCGAAGAGCTCGATGAGGAGGAGCTTGAGCGCATCCGGGCCATATACCTGGCGCTCGCTCGGAAGGAGCGTGAAGAAGGCCTCGGCTAGCGCAGCGCCTGCTCCAGGTCGGCAATCAGGTCCTCAGCATCCTCCAAGCCTACGCTCAAGCGGATGAGCGTATCGGCGAGGCCGTTCTTCAACCGCTCCTCGCGCGGGATGCTGGCGTGCGTCATGCTCGCCGGGTGACCGGAGAGCGACTCCACGCCGCCGAGGCTCTCGGCCAGGGAGAAGAGCTTGGTGCTGCTGAGCACGTGCGTGGCATCGGCCATGTTGTCGCCCTTCAGCGTGAAGCTGATCATGCCGCCGAAGCCGCGCATCTGCTTCGCCGCCACAGCATGGGTCGGATGCGTGGCGAAGCCGGGCCAATGCACCTTGTCCACTTTGGGGTGCTTCACAAGCCACTCTGCGATGGCCTTGCCGTTCTCGCAATGGCGCTGCATGCGCAGGTGAAGCGTCTTCAAGCCGCGCAGCACCAGGAAGCAGTCCTGCGGACCCGGCGTGGCGCCGCTGCTGTTCTGGATGAAGGCAAGGCGCTCGGCGAGCCCGGCATCCTTCACCACCAGCGCGCCCATGACCACATCGCTGTGGCCGCCGAGGTACTTCGTCACGCTGTGCATCACGATGTCGGCGCCGAGGTCGATTGGTGTTTGCAGGTAGGGGCTGGCGAAGGTGTTGTCCACACCCAGCAGGCAGCCGTGCTTCTTCGCGATGGCGCTGAGGCCCGCGATGTCGATGATGCGCAGGAGCGGGTTCGTGGGCGTCTCGGCCCAGATGAGCTTCGTGGCCTTGCTCATGGCGGCTTCCACGTTGCGGAGGTCGCCCATGTCCACGAACCTGAACTTCACCCCGAAGCCCTCGAAGATCTTGGTGAAGAGGCGGTAGGTGCCCCCGTAGAGGTCGTTGGTGCTCACCACCTCGTCGCCGGGCTTCAGCAGTTTCACGATGGCGTCGATGCTGGCCATGCCGCTGCTGAAGCAGAGGCCGTGCGTGCCGTTCTCCAGCGCGGCGAGCGCGTTCTGCAGCGCCGTGCGCGTGGGGTTGTGTGTGCGGCTGTACTCATAGCCCTTGTGATCGCCCGGTGCCGCCTGCACGTAGGTGCTGGTCTGGTAGATGGGCGTCATGATGGCGCCGGTGGTGGGGTCGGGTTCCACGCCGGCGTGGATGGCTTTGGTGCCGAATTTCATGGGGTGCGGTAAAGGGCGGCGAAGGTAGGGGCGTCGAATTCGACGCCCCTACCTTCGCAGATCTTCATCTTATGCCGCGCATCGGCCCCATCTCCCTCCCGGAATTCCCGCTGCTGCTCGCGCCCATGGAGGACGTGAGCGACCCGCCCTTCCGCGCCCTCTGCAAGAAGCACGGCGCCGACCTCATGTTCACCGAGTTCATCAGCAGCGAAGGGCTCATCCGCCAGGCGGCCAAGGGGCTGAAGAAGCTCGACATCTTCGAGGCCGAGCGCCCCATCGGCATCCAGCTCTTCGGCGGCAGCGAGGATGCCATGGAAGAAGCCGCGCGCATCGCCGAAGCCGCCAAGCCCGACCTCATCGACATCAACTACGGCTGCCCCGTGCACAAGGTGGTGAGCAAGGGCGCCGGTGCCTGCCTGCTGCTCGATGTGGACAAGATGGTGCGCCTCACCGAGAAGGTGGTGAAGGCCGTGAAGCTGCCCGTGACCGTGAAGACCCGCTTGGGCTGGGACGACAAGAGCAAGAACATCATCGAGGTGGCCGAGCGGCCGCAGGACGTGGGCATCAGCGCGCTCAGCATCCACGGCCGCACGCGTGCGCAGCTGTACAAAGGCCCTGCGGATTGGACGCTCATTGGTGAGGTGAAGAACAATCCGCGCATGCACATTCCCATCTTCGGCAACGGCGACATCGACAGCCCGGAGAAGGCCGTGGAATACCGCAACCGCTATGGCGTGGATGGCGTGATGATCGGCCGGCCGAGCATCGGCCACCCGTGGATCTTCAACGAGATCAAGCACTACATCGCGACCGGCCAGCACATGCAAGCGCCCACGATCACCGATCGCGTGGAGGCCGCGCGTGAGCACCTGCGCGCATCACTCGCGTGGAAGGGCGCATGGGAGGGTGTGGTGGAGATGCGCCGCCACTACGGCAACTACCTGAAGGGATTGCCCAATGTGAAAGAGGTGCGCTTGCGGCTTTGCACGGAGAAGGACCCAGCGGTGCTTGAGCAAATCCTCGATGAGGTGATTGCGACCTACAGCCTTGCGGCGGTGGCCTGAACGAGCAGCCTCGCATGGGCTGCTTCAATGCGGTCGGCAGCGGCGTCCAGACGTCGAGTCCCAGTTCGTCGCG
>DAORNP010000027.1:11245-12137 GCA_035441065.1 Flavobacteriales bacterium
CAACTCTCCTATTACCTTCGGATACCCAAAGCCTACTACAATGTTGTACCCCCCCCCCGCGCAGTGCATTTGTAAGTCTGGTGGCATTCGTTGCCATCTGCAGCGCCACACTATCCAGTCAATTCGTTTGCGCGCAAGCAGACTGGTCGTGCGGAACGCCACCGATGACTGCGGATTCAGATGGTGGTCGCGGACTGAATTGCTCTAGAACCAGCACCACTTGGCTGAATGAATACAGGCGCCCTGGTCATTGGACTCCTTCGGGGACAACTCCGTTGAAGACCATCCTCCTCAATTTCGTCGTTTGCCGGAATTCCCTTGGGCAGAATGGGTGGCAAGACACGCCCTACATGCGGGACCAATTCGAGCAGATGATTGAACAAGTGAATATGTGGTATGCCAATCCAGGGACAAAGGGCTACAGCTCAACCTGTGAAGCAGCGAATATCACTGCATCTGATACGAAGATTCGCTTCGAGATCCAGGAGATTTATTTCTTGGACAATGATGCGTTCAATGCTGCATACACAGGAAGCGGATTGAATGCGATCATGAATTATATGGAGACGGTGCATCCGGAGTCTAGAGCTGCCATGAACCAGATCTTCACGCAGCCACCGCCCCCGCATGATACATGGTCGGGCAACTACTGGGGCGCCTATGTTCCGAACGCATCACTCAGGTCTTATGTATGGAACCGGAGCAGCATGGGTTCGGCAGACCCTGCGAATTGGACCGATTTGATAAATCACCTTGTGCATGAATACGGGCACGCTGTAGGACTGCATCATACTTATGGCGGTGCAGAACAGCTACAGATGAGTCATTATGACTTCTTGGACGATGTTTTCGGGGCTTGCCCGGAACCCGCCCTAACCACTTCGGGAGACCC
>DAORNP010000027.1:12173-12530 GCA_035441065.1 Flavobacteriales bacterium
GGGTTACCTCCTTGAACAATTGCTTTCTCGGACCCTGTCCTGTGTGGCCACCAGTTCCGGGCGACGCATGCTTCCCGCATATGTCAGGTGGGCCATGCGCCTTTTACATGAGCCCGAAGCAGGCGGGTCGCATGCATCGGGCGTTGTCCTTGTTCAGTGACGCATTCGTGGTCAATAATCGCCCTATGCATCAATATGTGAAGGAGAAGTATTCCGGTCCTGTTCCTTATCCGGTAAACTCTGACGAGACCTGGGACTTCCCTATTAAGTTCTATCAGGACGTGGAAGTGGAGCCTGGGGCGACACTCACTATAACATGTGAAGTACGCATGCCGGTCGGAGGCAAGATTATTGTGA
>DAORNP010000027.1:12663-15883 GCA_035441065.1 Flavobacteriales bacterium
CTGGTGCTGATGAACGGCGCCATCATCGAGCATGCACGCGAGGGCTTCACCAACTGGAGGCCTCAGGACTGGAACTCCATCGGCGGGGTGATCCAGGTGCAGGGAACACCGAATGAGGTTGGGGCCACGCTCTTGAACAACCGCCGCTCGGCTGGCTTCATGGCCTACCAGAACTTCCATCCGAACAACCCGAGCATCCTGCGGCCGAATACCAGCTACTTCAAGTATGCGCACTTCAAGGTGGATGGCGACTACCGTGGCGGATACGACTTCCATGATCATGTGAGCATGTGGAAGACCGATGGTATCCAGTTCCGCGCCTGCACCTTCGAGAACGCTCAGACCACCGTGCCGGTGAGCACACAGCTGGGCCGAGGTATCTTCAGCATCGACGCCAACTACACCGTAGGCGGGAATTGCACCGTGACCTTCCCGAACTGCTGCCCGCCGTGCCCGCCGGAGAACCTCGATAAGGGCGCCTTCATCGGTCTTGACCATGGCATCGATGCCCGCGACGGCGGCTCGGGCCGTGGATTCACGGTGCAGGACTGCCGCTTCGAGAACAACGTGGTGGGCGTTTACACCGAGGGCCTCAGCACCTTCACCGTGGCCAAGAACGAATTCATCCTCGGCGATCGCGACGTAGTGATGGATGGCGTCGTGGACGCCAACTTCCAGGAATTCCATCATCGCGGAGTTAGCACACAAAGGAGCCACGGTTTCCGCATAGAGGAGAACATCTTCAATCGATCGGCTAACACCACAGCGGAAGGCGTCACTGCAATTGTGATCGAGAACAGCCGCGAGAACAACACGCAGGTGTACAAGAACCAGGCGTTCGACATGGACGAGGGCTACATCGGCGAAGGCAATTGCATTGATGGCTTCCAAGCATCGTCCATCGGCCACCAGTTCCTCTGCAACACCAACACGAGCAACGGGAATAACTTCCTGGTACGCAAGGATGACGATGGCACTGCCACATGGAATCACTCGATCCGTACCCAGCAGGGCAGCGATCCGAGCCCTGCGGGCAACCTGTTCGACCAGGAAACCGGGGTGGTGGATGAGAGCGATTACAAGAACGAGACGGCCTGGGTGATCAACTACTGGCATGCGGGCGGGCAATCGGAGCCGATGGACTTCACCCCCGGTTGGTTCGGCAAGGCGCTGGCCACCGGCACCAATGGCTGCCCCAGCAAGCTCAGCGGCAAGGAGGTGAAAATGACGCCCGGTCTCCAAGAGCAGGTTGCGGGCGAGCTGCAAGCGGCCAAGGCGGCGTACATCAGCACGGCTTACGTCTTCAATAGCCTGCTCGATGGCGGCAACACCGACGCGGTGATCGAGGAAGTGCAGCAGAGCTGGCCGAGCGAGGCGTGGGAGCTGCGCCAATACCTGCTGAGCAAGAGCCCCTACCTGAGCACCGAGGTCCTCAAGGAGATGATGCTGAAGAACACCCTTCCGCAGGCCATGGTGCTGGAGATCTGCCTGGCCAACCCGGAGGCCACCAAGAAGGAGGGCTTCACCAAATGGGCCGAATTCGAGGTCCCGAATCCCCTACCCAGCTACATGATCGACCTGATCGCCGGCTCGTGGGCGCCGAAGACCTTCCGCATGCAATTGGAAGAGCAGATGGGGCAGCATCACGCCAACATGAGCGCGGCGGCCGACATCCTGCAGGATGCCCTGCGCAGCGATGAGGAGCAGGTCCATCCTGCGGAGGCAATTGTCGTGTGGCAGCAGCTGCCCAATTACGGTGCGCGTTACGGAGAAGTAGCCGCGCGACTGCGCCTGAACGACTTCGACGGCGCACGCTCCGTGTTGAACAACTTGGCGAGTACCTACCCGATGAAAGCTGACCGCGAGGTCGAGCGCGATCGCGCCCTATGGTACGTGGATAAGCTCGAAGCCTTGCATGGCAGCGGCCGCGAGGTTCCACAGCTCACCGAGGCTGAGGTAACGGAATGGCAAACCTTCGCGCTGGCGGCTGGTGATATTCCTGGCACCTGGGCCGGCAACGTGCTCTGCTTCTTCCATGAGGTCTGTTTCGGGCGCGGCGGTGGGCCCACTACTGGCAACAAGAGCTTGCGGCCCACCGTGCAGAACCCCACAACGACGGCGCAGCCACCCGCCCTTGCGCTCCTGCCTAACCCGGCCAGTGCCTGGGTGACCCTTGCGCATGAACTCACTAGCCCGGTGATAAATGCCTATGCGCGCATCCTCGATGCGAATGGACGACAAGTGGCCAGCCTCACCATCGCTGCCGCCAGGGGCCAGCAGGTGTGGGATACCCGAGAGGTGCCCGCAGGTATTTACACCGTCGAATTCTTCAACAACGGCCAGCGCGTGGAAACCAAGCGCCTGGTGGTGCAACCCCAGAACTAATGCGCATTCTCGCTCTGTTGGTGGCCGCCGTAACGGCGGCCGCCAACAGCGGGGCGCAGGTCCCGCTCACTATCGACACCGGATTCCACTTTTACCAATCAGCGGAGTTGGTCGACTATTGGAACGAGAACTACGCCGCAGGATGGACCCCGGCGATCGGCGAGGTGCTGCTGCGCAACAACGGCAACGTGCTGGCAACCGGCAATCACCAGATCAAACCTTTGGACCAGGTGCCCTGGGGCGATCAGGTCTCCGTGGAGTTCGCGGCATTCGGCGATGGCAGCGTGCTGCACTACCGCTCATCTTGCGCTGGGCCGGTGGTTGAAATTCCTGGCACCGATATGTACATGGCCAACAACAGGCGGAAGTTCAATGACTGTTCGACAGACAATACTTGGGGTTGGGCCGACGTGTACAGCGCCATGCGCACGCTCGATGGATGGTACGCTTTCGAGGACAGTTCGGCCCTGAGCACAGGGTATTTCCGCCTCACGCAGAGCGATCCTTTGCGATACGCGCTAATCAAAGTGGACAGGTGGGGCGAATTGGATAGCACCTTCACGCATCGGCATGCGAGCGGCGATGTCTATGGCAAGCAGTTGAGGAGGCTCGGCAACGGGCAGTTCATCTTCAATGGCCGATGGACGCATTACGAGGGGCGGCCAACGGGGACCATCATCCGTATCAATGCGGATGGCAGTCAGGACACCACGTTCAACACCTTGGCCTGGAGCTCGGAGATGGAGGCGGTGCATGAGCAGCCGGATGGCAAGGTGGTGTTGGGCGGACAGTTCCGCTTGGTGGGCATCCCCGACACACTCAATCTGATCCGCTT
>DAORNP010000027.1:15893-16296 GCA_035441065.1 Flavobacteriales bacterium
GGCAGCCTCGACTACAGCTTCAACAACTTCAACCATGTGCGCATGGGCAACGTGCCGCCCTACAGCGCGATGTTCTCGGGCATCAACGTAGTAACGGCCTTGGATGCAGGTCGCCTCTTCATCGGCGGCGCCTTCACGCGCGTGGACAACGAGCAGCGCGGATGCATGGCCTGCGTGGACACCGCGGGCAACCTGCTCGATTGCTGGGCCAACGGCGGCCTGCATCCGATCAGCTACACCAATAGCGGCTATCCCAATTTCGGCCTCGCTGGTCTGAGGACCCTTGCCAATGGTGAGACCTATATCTACGGCATGTACAAGGGCATCACCGATGCCAACGGCTACCACCCAGAGCAAGTGTGCGTGAGCCGCTTCTACATGCCCGATGTGGGGGTGGCAGAGC
>DAORNP010000027.1:16445-16818 GCA_035441065.1 Flavobacteriales bacterium
GCCACTGAATGCTTCCGGCCTGGCACCCGGCACCTACACGGTGCATGCGCGCACGGCGCACGGGGAACGGGCGGTGGCGAAATGGGTGAAGCCATGAGAACCCGTCTGCTAGTGTTAGCCATCATGGCTGCGCAAATGGCATCGGCACAGATTTGGTGCCCGCCCGGAGCCACATGGTGGTACGACTACGAGGACATGACCGTTGGTCGTACCGGGGTTTTCCGGCTGACCTACGCTGGGGATACGGTTGTCGATGGCTTCTCCGCGCAGCGTCTGGCTCTTTATTCAGCTGGTGTCTATGTGTTCACACAGCAGCCGTTCAGCGGTCAGGGCGTTCCCGTAATTACACGTGCTGATGGTGGAGCTGTGAGCC
>DAORNP010000027.1:16861-23384 GCA_035441065.1 Flavobacteriales bacterium
TGGTGGCTGGTTGCTGAGCGGGGACAATATCCTAGACCACGAGGTCCTTGTGGTGGACACCGGACGAGTCGAAATTGACGGTACCGAGCTGCTGTACTCGGCTGTCGAGATCACGAGGCCCAATGGGATGGTTATCGCAGATACCGTGTTCGAGCGCCTCGGATATGCTTGGATTTACTTGGAACCTTGGCGGTCGCTCATGCTGGAGGCTGATGTGACCGGCCTCAGATGCTATTCCGACTTGGATTTGTCATACACCCGTAGCGGTGTTGCAACGTGCGATTTCGTTCTTTCCATTGGTGAAGCGGCTGGGGTGCAGAAGCCTACCGTCTTCTATGAGTCCAGTGCTGATGCGCTCATCGTGCGCACAAGAGGCGAAGCAATGAGTCTTATGGTGTGCGATGCCTTGGGCAGAGTGGTCCTGCAAGTGCCGCAGGCTGCTGATGGCACAGCCATCGACGCTGCCGCGTTAAGCAGCGGCCCATACACGCTGGTGGCATTCACTAAGGAGGGCGAGCACGTGGTGATCCATTGGGTGAGGCCATGACCGAAATGGTCAACTATGGCAAGCTCATTGGCGTTCACGCCCTCGCCGCGGTGGCATAGAGGAACCTCCGGCTCAACGCCCGCAGCGGCACCCAGGTGGCCAACAGGCCGATGGTGAGCACCGTGGCGGAGATCACCAGCAGGTCGGTCCACACCAGCTTCACAGGGAAGGAATCGGTCATGGCCTCGGCCATCTCCACGAGCTTGAAGTGCTGTTGTGCCAGGCAGATGCCGATGCCCAGCGCCAACCCGATGAGCGCACCGGTGAAGACGATCAGCAGGCCTTCGTGCAGGAAGATGCGGCGCACGGTGGAGGCTTGCGCGCCCATGCTCATCAGCGTGCGCATGTCCTCTTTCTTCTCGATCATCATCATGGTGAGCGAGGCGATCACGTTGAACGCGCCGATCAATCCGATGAACGCGAGCACCACGAAGGCCACGAGCTTCTCGGTGGCGTTGGTCTGGTACATGAGCGCGTTCTTCTGGTAGCGCGTCTTCACGGTGAAGGCATCGCCGAGTGAAGCGGAGAGCTCCTTCGCTGTTCGGTCCATGTTGGCCTTGGGCCCGAGCTTGAGTTCCAATGCGCTCACGGAGCTGTCGTAGTGCAACAGCTCGGCGGCGAGATCAATGGGCACCACGGCGAACTTGCTGTCGTACTCCATGTTCATGCTGAAGGCACCGCTCATGGCCACGGCGGCTTGCTCGAAGGCGGCCTGCTTGTACTTGCTCAGTTTGCGGCCACGGATCGGCGCGCTGATCTCCAGCGGTTGGAACACGCCATCGTCCAGCGGCACGCCGAGGTCGGCCTTGAGCGCGAGGCCAAGGATGGCCGTGGGGCCGGTGGGCCCTTCGAGCACGGCCTTGCCGGTGAATATGTACGGCGCCATGCCGGCCATACCAATGTATTGCGGCTCCACGCCTTTTAATGTGGCCACGGCCTGCTGATCGCCGCAGCGCAGCAGCACGTTCTCTTCGATGCTCCAACTGGCCTGTTCCACACCCGGCCGCCCGAGGATGGCATTCAAATCGATGGTGCTCTTCGCGAAGGTCTTGCCCTCTTTGGCCGTGATGGTGATGTCCTGGTCGAAGGGCGAGTAGATCTTGTCCACCAGCTCGGCGATGCCGTTCATGGCGCTCATCACCACCACCATGGCGCCGGTGACCACCGCGATCACCACGATGCTGATCCACGTGATCACGTTGATCGCGTTGGTGCTGCGCTTGGAGAGCAGGTAGCGCCGGGCGAAGAGGAGGGGGAGGTTCACGGCGTGAAGATCGTTCGCCGCCTATCTTCGATGAATGGTGAACCCTATGAACCTCCATTCAAGTCTGGTCTGCCTCACCTTGCTGCCAGTCTCGTTGTTCGGTCAGTGGGAGTTACGTGTGATGGCTGGCGGTGGGGCAGGGCGGATCCGGACGGACCTCTACCCGGCTACGAGCCGAGGGGAGTATCAGGTCGTCGATCATCGCTTTTCCTGGTGCGTTGGCGGAACCTTGTCACACGAGCTCTCACGTCCTCTTCAGTTCAGCACGGGCCTTCACTGGAGCTTTATCGCTGGTCACGATGAGCACTGGCACCCGGGCGTGATGATCCGATCGACCGACCGGGCGGCGCATTACCTGTGCCTGCCCATGATGGTGGACGTGAGCCTTTGGCGATTCCGGATCGGTACCGGACTCCAGGTGGCCACGCCCCTCATCGAACGCGGGACCTTCCGGACCTTTCCGTCCGCGAACGGGTATGGAACGCCGACCAGTGAGGAGGTCGATGACATAGGTTTGAAACACACGGACTTCGGGGCTGTGGCCAGCATCGATATCCAGCTGACGGAACTGACCCAGGCCGGTGTGCGGTACTACCATGGCCTTCAGGACGTGAAAGACCATACCGATGGGTGGATCTCCCCGCTCATGAACCAGCAGCTCGTTCTGACGTTCGGCTACCGGATATTGCCGATGCGAAAGGCCAAGGCTGAGGAACCGACGACGGAACCTGTGCCTGAACAGTAGGGTTATTGATGGCGTGTGCACAGGAGCACATGGCTACTTCCATGCCCTCACGATCAACCCCGTGCCCGTGGCGTGCTTCATGGACACATCGAGCCAGTTGAGCACGTAGGCAACGGGGTAGGTGATGAGGTAATATGCGGGGAGGATGAGGAAGAAGAGCTTGCTGGTGTTGAGCATCAGCAGCGGCCACTTCATGCTCAGCTTCCAGCTGATCCTGCCCGGCGCGCCGTAGCTGTACCGCGCCTCCACGGCGCTGAAGCCGTTGCGCAGGCATTTCGCGCGGATGTCGTCGATGTTATAGCCGTCGCGCACATGCTCCTCGATGAAGGAGCCTTCACCCTCCTCGTGCACATCGCTTCCGCCCTGGTCGCTGGGCGTGCTGATGATGAGCATGCCACCTTCCTTCAAGGATGTGCTGTAGCAGCGCAGCGCGGCCTCGTCTTCCAGGATGTGCTCCATCACATCCACGCAGACCACGAGGTCGAACGTGTTCGGCTGCTGGAACTTGGTCACATCGCCCACTTGGAAATGCACTTGCGGCCTGCCGATGCGCTGGAAGAAGGCGTTGCAATCGGCCACCTGTTCCTCCTTCACATCGATGGCGGTGATGCGGGCTTTCGGCAGCAGGCCGCTGAGCCAATAGCTGTATTGCCCGAAGCCGGCGCCGGCGTCGTAGATGGCCTCCACTGGCTTGCCGCTGGTCTGCCGCTGCGATACCCAGGCCCGTAGCTCGCGTTGGATGTGCCAGCAGCGCAGCAGCAGGAGGTCGAGGAGCTTGTAGAAGACCTTGCGCAGGAACGGTGTCCGGTTGAACACCACGCCGAGCCTGCGTTTGACGGGATCGTATTGCATGCGGAACTACTTGGAAGATCCGTTCACAAGACTTGAGCTGTCACTCCGGGCGATGGGAGGCTCTGCGACCGAGACCCGGAGTCTCACGAATGCGCATTCGTGAGACTCCGGATAGACCGCTCCGCGGCTCTTCCGGAGGGACGCACGATGTACCTGCGCAACCCTCAACCCTTCAAGAGTTTGTCGATGGCCTCTGCGCGGTCCAGCGAATCATCGAGGTAGAAGAGCAGCTCGGGCACCACGCGCATCTGCTTGCCGATGCGGCTGCCCAACAACCCGCGCAAGCGATGGCTATGACCCTTGATGTGCTCCATCACGGCGGCTTTGTCCTTGACGGGGAAGAGGCTGAGGTACACCTTGGCCACGCCGAGGTCGGGGCTTACGCGCACGGCGGATACGGTGATGAGGCCGCCGGGCAAGAGCGCACGACCCTCGGTCTGGAACACCGCCGCAATCTCTTTCAAGAGCAGGCTGTTCACCTTGTTTTGTCGAAGGCTATCCATGGCCGCGAATGTAGGCGGGCGACCGCCTGCCATATGGTCCTGTCGGCGTCAAGTGGCCCGATTGCGCACACCTACATTCGCCACGCCCAATGCGCAACTTCTTCCGGATCCTTCGCTATGCGCGCCCCTACCGGCGCTATGCCGTGCTCAACGTGGTGTTCAACCTGGTGAGCACGCTGTTCCACTTGGGCTCGTTGCTGGTCTTCATCCCCTTCCTAAACCTGCTCTTCGGGCAGACCCCACCGCCCAGCGCGCGGCCTGAAGTCAGCTTCAGCCTCGAAGGCATCAAGCGGATGCCCGACCTCTTCAACTGGCGGATGGCCTCCTACATCCAGGAGCATGGCCAGATGGGCGGGCTCATCTTCATCTGCGTGGTGGTGGCTGGCTGCTTCCTGCTGAAGAACCTCACGCGCTACTTCGCCTTATGGGCCATCGGCATCCTGCGCAACCGTGCCGTGCGCGACCTGCGCAACGAGGTGTACGACAAGATCCTCGATCTGCCCATGCGGTTCCACACCGGCGAGCGCAAAGGCAATACCATCGCACGCATCACCAACGATGTGCAGGAGGTGGAGTTCAGCATCATGAATTACATCGAGATGGTGTTCCGCGAGCCGATCACCATCATCCTCTCGCTCTCGCTGATGATCGGCATCTCCTGGAAGCTCACGCTCATCGCGCTGCTGCTGCTGCCCCTGAGCGGGTTGCTCATTGGCCGCGTGGGCAAGAGCCTGCGCAAGGAGGGTCTGCGCGCCCAGCAGAAAGCCGCCGACCTGCTGAGCACCGTGGAAGAGACCCTCACCGGCATGCGGGTGGTGAAGGCCTTCAACGGCGAGGAGCAGATGCGCCGCCGCTTCCGGCGCGAGAACGAGATGCTGAACAAGCTGAACGTGTTCACGCTGCGCCGCCGCGACATGGCCTCGCCGCTGAGCGAGTTCCTGGGCGCGCTGGTGATGGTGACGCTCGTGTACTTCGGCGGGCAGCTCGTGATCGGCGAGAATGCCACGCTCAGCGGCGGCGAGTTCATCGGCTACATCATCCTGTTCAGCCAGTTGCTCGCACCGGCCAAGGGCTTCACCACGGGCTATTACTGGATCAAGAAGGGAGGGGCCAGCGCCGAACGGATCTTCGAGTTGCTCGCGGTGGAGAACAGCGTGAAAGAGAAGCCCAATGCGAAAGCAATCACTGCGTTCAACGAGCGCATCGAGTTCAAGAGCGTTCAGTTCGCCTATGATGAGAAAGCAGTACTGCGCACCATCGACCTGGTGATTCCCAAGGGCCGCAGCGTGGCGCTCGTGGGCACCAGCGGCGGCGGCAAGAGCACGCTGGCTGGCCTCCTTCCACGGTTCTACGATGCCACCGGCGGACAGGTGTTGCTGGACGGTCAGGATGTGCGCGATCTGCGCATCACCAACCTGCGTGCGCTAATGGGAATCGTGACGCAGGACAGCATTCTCTTCAACGACACCGTGGCCGCCAACATCGCCTTCGGGCAGCAAGGGGCGAGCATGGCCGACATCGAGCAGGCGGCGCGCGTGGCCAATGCGCACGAGTTCATCACCAAGCTTGAGAGCGGCTACCAGACCGTGATCGGTGATATGGGCAACCGGCTCAGCGGCGGGCAGAAGCAGCGCCTCGCCATTGCGCGCGCCGTGCTGAAGAACCCGCCGATCCTGATCCTCGATGAGGCTACCAGCGCGCTGGATACCGAGAGTGAGCGCCTGGTGCAGGATGCGCTCTTCAAGATGATGGAGGGCCGCACGAGCCTGGTGATCGCGCACCGCCTGAGCACCATCCAGCATTGCGACGAGATCTGCGTGATCGTGGATGGCGCCATCGTGGAGCGCGGCACGCACAGCGCGCTGCATGCGCAGGGCGGGCAGTACCGGAAGCTGTGCGATATGCAGGCGTTCGCGTGATTCAGTAGCGGGTACTTTCACCCCGATGCACACCCGCGTCTTCGGCCTCGACCTCATGCGCGCCACGGCGATCGTATTGGTGGTGTTCTGGCACAGCGCCGATGTGCTGCGCACTGCGGTACCCGGCATCGCGCTGCCCCCGCATGTGGATGGCGTGGATCTCTTCTTCGTGCTCAGCGGCTTCCTCATCGGCGGCATCCTGCTGCGTTCTGCCGCGATGGAGAACGTGCCCTGGCATCGCCGCCTGCTCGACTTCTGGCAGCGCCGGTGGTTGCGCACCCTGCCGAATTACTACCTCTTCCTCCTGATCAACATCCTTTTGGTTCTCGCTGGAATGAATGGCGGAGTGATCAACCACAACACATGGGCTTATGCGCTCTTCTTGCAGAACGTGTGGAAGCCGCTGGACCTCTTCTTCTGGGAGTCGTGGTCGCTGGTGGTGGAGGAGTGGTTCTATCTGCTATTCCCGCTGCTGCTCTTCGGTGCCCTGGTAATCACGGGCGCAGCGGCTAAGCGCATCTTCCTGATCCTGGCGCTGCTTTTCATCCTGGCGCCCATGTTGATGCGATTCATCCTTGCGCCAGAGATACCATCGCTCTGGCACATGGAGCAGGGCCTGCGCAAGCTGGTGATCACCCGGCTCGATGCGATCGGCTGGGGAATTCTCGCAGCATGGTTGCAGTCGTTTTATCC
>DAORNP010000027.1:23510-30864 GCA_035441065.1 Flavobacteriales bacterium
CGCTGCTCCTGCCGGCCTTGTCCGCTTGGGCCGGTCAACCAGGATGGGGCAGGGTCATCACGTTCATCAGTCTCGTGAGCTACGCGTTGTACCTGGTGCACCAGCCGGTGCGCTACCTCTTCAACCGCTGGTTCGCGCTGGAGCAGGAAGCCGGGCTGCTGCTGCTGCTGGTGCTCTACTGGGCGGTGTGCATCGCGCTCAGTTGGCTTGTGTGGCGCTTCTGGGAGCGGCGTTTCATGGCGCTGCGCGATGGTATCAGCAAGCGCGTGCTGGGTCGGCCTAGCCGTTCTTCCGCTTCTTGAAGAGCCGTTCGAGCAGGCCGGGTTTGCGATTGCCTTCCCCGGCGGGCGATTCGCTCTGGTCGTGCCGCTTGAACAGGCGCTGCAGCAGGTTGGGTTCGCGCACCGGTGCGCATGCCATGTCGATGGGGTGGTCGGCGAGCCAGCCGAAGCTAGTGATGTAGCGTTTGCGGCGCTTAGGGTCGCCCTCGATGGCGCTGAGCATGCGCCCGGCGATGGGCAAGGCCAGCTGGCCGCCGGTACCCAGGCTGCTGCTGAAGTGCACCGAGGGGTCGTGCGCGCCCACCCAGGTGCCGATGACGAGGCTGGGGGTGTAGGCCACGAACCAGGCGTCGCTGTAGTCCTGTGAGGTGCCCGTCTTGCCGGCGTAGGGTCCGTTGAGGCCGAAGCGCGTACGCAGCCCGGCGCCTGTGCCCGCGTTCACCGCGCGTTGCAGCATGGCGGTGATGCCCGCCGCTGTCGCTGCGCTCACGGTGCGCACCGGACGTTCGGACTTCGCCTTGTAGAGCACCTTGCCCTGCGCGTCGGTGATGCGGGTGATGAGTCGGAGCGGCATGCGCTTGCCTGCCTGGGCGAAGCTGCCGTAGGCGGGCACCAATTCGTGCAGGGACGTGCTGGTGGCGCCCAGCGCCATGGCGGGCTTATCCGCGTCCTGCGTGGGCAGCCCCATGGCGCCCAGCACGGTGCGGAGCGTGTCCACACCCACGCGGAAGTAGAGGTCCACGGTGGGGCGGTTCAGGCTGCGCGCGAGGGCGTGCCAGAGGGCCACTTCACCTTCGGTGGTGTCGCGATCGAAGTTGTCCGGTGCCCAGTCGTCGTAGTCCCCATATATCCTGCGCGAGTTGTCGAGGTAGTCGCAGGGCTGCAGGCCGCGCTCCAGCGCTGCGGCATACACGAACGGCTTGATGGTGCTCGCTGCGGAGCGCTTCGCCCGCACCAGGTCGTAGGGAAGGTAGCGATGGTCGTTGCCGCCCACCCAGGCGCGGACGGCGCCGCTGGCGGGGTCGATGATGAGCACGGCGGCGTGGAGCAGGCGCTGGTAGTGCCACAGGCTGTCGCGATGGCTCAGGGTGTCCGCGTGGCGGCCGCCGTGGTCGTAGAGCTCGCCCGTGCTCATTGGGTTGGCCTTCCATCGCGCCGAGCGCCGGTGTGGGGTGCTGCGCTCCCAGGCCGCGCGGGCCTTGCGGCCACGCAGCTCGCGGTCCAGCTTCGGCTGAATGACGGCCAGATGGTCGTGGGCGGCCCCGGCGGCCAAGCGCTGCAGCCCGGCATCGAGCGTGGTGGTGATGCGCAGGCCGTCCTTCTCCAGTTCGTGCCGCTGCCCGGTGCGCCGCTCCGCCTCGCGTAGGATGGCGCGCGCTTCCTGCTCCACCTGCTGGTTGAAGTAGCCGTAGAGGTCGAGCGCGTCGCCACCGGTGTAGTCTAGGCGCAGGGGCTGCTGGCGCAGGCTGTCGGCCTCGGCGCGCGTCAGGTGGCCGCGCTCGTGCATCAGCTCCAGCACTTGGTCGCGGCGCCCCTTGGAGCGTGCGGGATGCAGGCGCGGGTTGTAGGTGGTGTTGGCCTTCAGCATGCCCACGAGGACGGCGCTCTCGAGCATATCGAGCCGACGGGCGGGCTTGTTGAAGAAGCGCTGTGCCGCGCTCTCGATGCCAAAGGTGTTCTCGCCGAATGGCACGGAGTTGAAGTAGAGCACCAGCACCTCGTTCTTGCTCAGGGCACGCTCAAGGCGCTGCGCCACCAGCGCCTCCTTCATCTTGTTCACCGGGATGGTGAGTGGGCCGTGGTCGCGTCGGCCGTAGAGGTTCTTGATGATCTGCTGGGAGATGGTGCTGCCGCCGCCGCCGCTGCGGTCGCGGCCCAGGAGCGTGCGGAAGAAGACGCGGATGTAGCTGCGGCCATCCACGCCGGCGTGCTCGAAGAAGCGGGCGTCCTCGGTGGCCACCAGCGCATCGATCAGATGGTGCGGCAGGTCCTCGTAGCGCACATTGGTGCGGTCCTTGGCGAAGAGCGTGCCGTCCTCGGCGAGGATCAGCGTGGCCTCCTCGTTGCGGATGCTGCTGAGCTCCTCCTCGGTGGGCAGAGCGCCGAAGGTTCCCATGCGTACGGCCTGGAGCAGCACGAAGAAGGCGATGATGATGATGGACAGCCCGATGAGTGACCACTTGAACAGCATGCGGCCGCCGGGTCCGCCTTTCATGCTGCGCATGCCCTTCGGAGCGGGTGAGCGCCTTGCCTTCGGCTTCCGCGTACTCAAGGCTCGAGGTAGTCGTCCTTGAATAAAAGATCGCTCTCGTAGGGAAAGCGCGCTATGTGGATGGCCTTCACGCGCTGGTACAGAAGCTTGCGCAGCGCATCCAGGTTCTGCTTCTCCGCAGCGCTGATGAAGATGCACTCCTCGGTGGTCATCCGGGCCATCCAGCTCGCCTTGAGCTCTTCCAGCGTGTACTGCTCGACGCGCTTCGGGGCGAGGTCGTCGGGGTCGTGCGGCGCTGGGCGGTACGCATCAATCTTGTTGAAGACCACGATGGTGGGGGTGGAGCCCGCGCCGATCTCGTTCAGCGTCTGCTTCACCGTTTCGTATTGCTCCTCGAAGTTGTGATGGCTGATGTCCACCACGTGGAGCAGCAGGTCAGCCTCGCGCGTTTCATCCAATGTGCTCTTGAAGCTCTCGATGAGCTGCGTGGGCAGCTTGCGGATGAAGCCCACGGTATCGCTGAGCAGGAATGGCAGGTTGCCCAGCACCACCTTGCGCACGGTGGTATCGAGCGTGGCGAAGAGCTTGTTCTCGGCGAAGACGGCGCTCTTGCTCAGCACGGTCATCAAGGTGCTCTTGCCCACGTTGGTGTAGCCCACTACGGCCACGCGCACCAGCTTCCCGCGATTGCCGCGCTGGGTGGCCATCTGCTTGTCGATGTCCTTCAGCTGGCCCTTGAGCAGGGCGATGCGGTCGCGGATCAGGCGCCGGTCGGTCTCGATCTCCTTCTCGCCAGCACCGCCGCGCGTGCCAGTGCCGCCGCGTTGCCGCTCCAAGTGCGTCCACAGCTTGGTGAGGCGCGGCAGCATGTACTCGTACTGCGCCAGCTCCACCTGCTTCTTGGCGTGGGCGGTGCGTGCCCTACGGGCGAAGATGTCCAGGATCAGGCGTGGCCTGTCGAGCACGGGCTTGCCCAGCTCCTTTTCCAGATTGCGCTGCTGCGCGGGCGTGAGCTCGTCATCGAAGATCACGCAGTCGGCACCGTGCTCGTCCATCCATTGCTTCACTTCCTCGAGCTTGCCGCTCCCGATGTAGCTGCGACCATCAGGCTTGTGCATGCGCTGGGTGAAGCGCTTCAGCGTGGTGATGTCGGCGGTGGTGGCCAGGAACTCGAGCTCGTCCAGGTATTCCTTCACCTGCTCGGTGTCCTGCTCATCGGTGATCAGGCCCACCAGCACGGCCTTCTCGGCCTTGCCTTTCAGCTCCAGCGGATCGATCATTTCGTCTTGCCCAGCGTGCGCGTGTAATCCACCACCGCTTCGATCTCCTTCGCGGTGAGCACATTCTTGTACGGCATCATCTTGCCCTTGCCGTTGGTCACCTGAGCGATCATCTGAGCGCGCGTGAGCGCCGAGGCGGTGAGGTCCTTCGCCTCATTGAAGCCCAGCTTGCCATTCGCGCCATGGCACAGCTCGCAATGCATCTTGAACAGCTGCGCGCCTTTCAGAGCACCATCCTCCGCCGGCGAAGGAGCAGATGCGCTTCCGCAGGCCACGGCGAGCACGATGAGTAACACGATTGCAACGGTGCTCTTCATCATAGCCATCCTTTACCGATGGTGCGGCCGATCTCGGTCGTAGGCCACGGGGTGGCGTAGAGCATCAGCGCCAGGGCGATGCCATAGCTCACAGTGATGAGCATCTGCTTGCGTCGTTCATCCTGCGCACGCTTGCTCAGCATCCGACCAACGGTGACGAGCACGATGGCCAGCACCATGCTGCCGATGTGCACGTGCATCACGTAGTTCTGCCAGGCCCCGGCATCCTTGCTGTGGAAGGCGGCTGCATTCGTGGCGTAGAGCACGATCCCGAGCACCAATTGGATGTGGCAGATGATCATGGCCCAAATGGTGACCATGCGCTCCCAAACGATGACGGGCCGTTGCATGAGCCAGCCGCGCAGGTTCACCAGGAAGGCAACCAGCACAACAAGAAGCACAGCGTACCTGATGAGGCTGTGGAGGAATTTGATGAACTCCATGGAGAGGGCCTTGAAGGGCGGCGCGAAAGTAGCCCGCTGCCCGCTCGATGGCGAAGGCTAAAGCAGGTGCACGCTCAAGCCAAGGAAGGCAATCCCTGCCGCGATCAGCCAGAGCATGAGCTTCCAGATCCATTTGAGCCACACGTTGAAGGGGATGCCAGCGATTTCCAGGATGCCCATGGTGACGCCGCTTGTGGGGATGATGAAGTTGCACAGCCCATCGCCGAGTTGATAGGCCAGCACGGCTGATTGCCGCGGGATATGAAGCAGGTCAGCCAAGGGAGTCATCACCGGCATGGTGAGCGCCGCTTGACCACTGCCGCTGGGCACGAAGAAGTTGATGGCGAACTGCACGAAGAACATGAGCTGCGCCGATACGGCTGTTGGCAAACCGCCAATGGCGCTGCTCATGCCGTTGAGCACGGTGTCCACCACCTGGCCATCCTGCAGCACGATGAGCACGCTGCGGCTCAATCCGATCAAGAGCCCGGCACCCACCATGTCGCGCGCTCCGCCCGCGAAGGCCTTCGCCGCGCTGTCTGCGCTGATGCCGCCGATCATTGCCGCCAGCACGCCCATGCCGATGAAGAGCCCCGCGATCTCCTCGATGTACCAGTCGTATCGGTTCACCCCGACGATCAAGGCGATGATGGTGATCGAGAACAGCACGAGCACGGCGACCCGCCTACCCGTGAGCGGCTTCTCCTCCAGTTCGCCATGCTCGGCGGCTTTCCCGGCCACGCCGTGCAGCACGCTCGCTTTCGGGTCGCGCTCGACGCGCGCTGCATAGCGCATCACGAATACGATGGCGATCAGCGTGAGTACGGCCCATTGCACCATGCGGAATTCCCAGCCGCTGAACAAGGGCAGCTCGCTGATGCCCTGTGCAATGCCCACCGTGAACGGATTGAAGGCTGCGCCCGCGAAACCAACGCCCGACCCGAGGAAGGGGATGGCCACGCCCACCACGGGGTCCCAGCCCAAGCTGCGCGCCAGCGGTATGGTGAGCATGAGGAAGACCAGCACCTCCTCCGCCATGCCGAAGGTGTTGCCACCAACACTGAAGGCCAGCATGAGCACGGGGATGACCAATCGCTTCCGGGCGGGATTCTCGCGTGCCGATCGGAGTACGCGGAAGAGCAGCGCATCAATGGCGCCCGTTGCATTGAGCACGGCGAAGGCCCCGCCGATGAGCAGCACGAAGGCGATGATCATGGCTGCTTGGTGGTCCGCGAAGCCCTTCACAGGGGCTGTGAAGAAGCCCCACCAGGGCACGGGCGTGGCATCGACCGCATGGTAGGTGCCCGGCACAACGGCCGTGCGTGTGCCCACCTCGGTCTTCACCTCGTGCCGGTCGAATGTGCCCGCAGGAACCAGCCACGTGCAGGCAACGGCCAGTGCGAGGATGGCCGCGATGATCAACAGCGCGTCGGGTGCTTTCCGCGAGGATTTGCTTGGTGAAGCCATGCGGCCAAAGTAGGCGCGACATCCCATTGCAGCAGGTTATGCCCGACGGTATGCAACCGGTCGTCACAGACTCCGTGGCAGTTGGGGTGCATCGTCGCGCATTCCCGACCTTGCTGGCGAACCAATCCTGCGGAACCATGCGTCATCTGCTCCTCTTTGCCATGATCACATGCACCTTGCACCTGTGCGCGCAGCGCACCTTCGATGTCACCATCGCCGACAGCACCTACCACATGAAGCAGTATTGGTTCGTGCTCTACACCAAGGGCGATGGACCTCCGCTCGACAGCCTGGCCGTGGCAACCTTGCAGGCCGCGCATCTCGCGCACCAGGATGCACAAGGGAAGCAGGGTCTCATCGTCATGGCCGGACCTTTCGGGAAGAACGATGCCGGTTGGCGCGGCTTGCTGCTCTACGATTGCGATACGCGTGAGGAGGTGGAGGCGAAGCTGAAGGAGGACCCCTTGGTGAAAGCCGGAAGGCTCACCTACGCGGTGCATCCATGGTGGGGTGCAGTGGGAACGCGATTGCCCTGAGAATCACTACAGCTAGTACTGTCCCGCATTCATAAGGAGCCGCTTTGGTGACTCCTGTCACCGGTCAGCGGGATCGGCCTGTCGATCTCGCAACTTCGCGCTCCCTCATTTCCCAATACACAAACCATGTCAAAAGAGAATCCCCACGGCGCCCCACTCGAGGGCGTTACCCCGAAGTCTGAAGGCAAATGCCCTGTGATGCACGGCGCGCAGCGATTGCCCGTTGCCGGTCGTGGCACGCGCAACAAGGATTGGTGGCCCGAGCAACTCGACCTCAGCATCCTGCACCAGCACCAACAGGTGAGCAAGCCGCTGGATCCCGACTTCAACTACCGCGAAGCCTTCAGCAAGCTCGACCTGAAGGCGGTGAAAGCCGACCTCACCAAGCTGATGACCGACTCGCAGGAGTGGTGGCCGGCCGATTGGGGCCACTACGGCGGCCTGATGGTGCGCATGACCTGGCACGCCGCGGGCACCTACCGCACGGCCGATGGGCGCGGAGGCGCGGGCAACGGCAACCAGCGCTTCGCCCCGCTGAATAGCTGGCCCGATAACGGCAACCTGGACAAGGCGCGTCGCCTGCTGTGGCCGGTGAAGCAGAAGTACGGCAACAGCCTCAGCTGGGCCGACCTGTTGGTGCTGGCCGGCAACGTGGCCATGGAGAGCATGGGCTTCAAGACCTTCGGTTTCGGCGGTGGTCGCGAGGACATCTTCGCTCCTGAGGAGGACATCTATTGGGGCAGCGAGGGCGAATGGCTCGCCACCAGCGACAAGCCCAACAGCCGCTACAGCGTTGAGCGCAACCTGGAGAACCCGCT
>DAORNP010000028.1:0-1119 GCA_035441065.1 Flavobacteriales bacterium
CCGAGCTGCACATAGGCGCCGGTGCTGAAGGCGGCGTGTGCTTCCATGGCCCGCACGATATCGGCCTGGCTCACATTCCAATGGATGTGCAAAGGGCCATTGGCCGGCTTCTCGTGTATGGTGTACACCCATTGCAGCACGGCATGCGGGCCGCGCCACACAATGGGCCATACGCCACGTGACCAGGGCACCAGCCCGCCTACGGGGCAGGGCGCTTTTGGGATCGCCATCATTCTCGTCAGGGTCCGGGCCCAGAAGATAGCTGGCGGTCTGCTCACCGCTCTGCGTTATGCAATCTGCAGCGCACTGCTCCGGCACGGCACCGCTTTACTGAGTCGGCAGGAAGGATCCGGTCGGTCACGGGCGAGAGGGTGAAATAGTGAGAGAGCGAGCGTGCTCGCACCCTCTCACTCTTTCACCCTTTTACCCACGCCGGTCCTTTGTCCGAAGTGTCCGTTTCTATCACCGGCTCAGTAAAAAGAAAGCGGCCCTCATCGGGCCGCTCACTTCCACTGCGCGCGGCAGTGGTGCTTCTCGCACGGGCTCACGCGTGCGCGTGATCCTCTGCCAGCATGCGCTGCGCGATCTCCAGGATCCGCGTATCGTCCAGCGCCACCACGCCGCCATCGGGGCCGGGCTCCAGGTGCACGCCCATGGGCTTGCCGTTGGGGTGCGTGTAGCCGCCGAAGTAGTTCCACACGGTCTCCACGCTCACATCCAGCTCGCGCGCGATGCGGTGAATGCTCCCATCAGGCAGGTTGTCCTTGATCCGACGCAACTCGTTGAAGGTGATGTTCATGATGGGAAGGGTGTTGGTTGGTGAGGCTGAAGGTAGGCACGTGAACGGTGCATTTCCAAACCGTGAATGGCATGGTGCATGTGGTCCGCAATCACCGCCACGCGCGCATGTGTTGGCAACGCTTCGCGATCGGTGCGGGCCACGATCGGCAGCCCGGACGAATGGCCCAACTACCGGTGTAGTCCTGATTCGCACGGCACGACCTGCATGATCAGCACGACGTGGCAGCTTGCAACCCGGGCTATCAGGTAGCGCGTGTGGCGGGCGTCCACGATCCGCGCGGGACAGGCGGTCGGCGTGCGAGCCTGCCCCGGCCTGCG
>DAORNP010000028.1:1222-1515 GCA_035441065.1 Flavobacteriales bacterium
GAATTGATGCGGGGTTCATCAAGGAAAAGGTGGAAAGGACCGGAGCCCTTACGAACAAACGGAGACACCACCCACCTACCCTAGCCTACTACATTTCACCCCATGCTCCGCAACGCTGGTCTGGCCCTGCTCCTATCGGGCTTCGCACCGGCCGTGCTGGCCCAGCAATACAACCTGCGCAGCTACTCGCTGGAGCAGGGCCTGCCCAGCAGCAGCGTGCATGCGCTCTGCGAGGATGCCGATGGCTTCCTTTGGGTAGGCACTGCGCAAGGCGCAGCACGCAGCAACGGCTT
>DAORNP010000028.1:1594-13439 GCA_035441065.1 Flavobacteriales bacterium
AGCACCGATGGCGCCGTGTGGCTGGGTTTCGCCAATGGCGCTGTGGCCCACTGGCAGCAAGGCAAGGTGAAGGTGGCGCACCAAGGCCGCGGCGCGCCGGTGCGCGCCATGGCGGCCTCTGGCGATTCGCTGTGGTGGGTCACGTATGGCGATGGTGTGTGGCTGCTGAGCCAAGGCGTCGCCAAACGGCTGGGGGCCGATGGTGATCCGCCTGGATCGTTTGCGCTCGCGCTCGCCCGCATGGGTGGCGGCAAGCTGGTGGTGGGCACCGATAGAGGCCTCTTCGCCTGGGATCAGGAGCGCTGGCATTCCGTGGCGCCCTATGCCCTGCCGCATCGCCGTGTGCAAGGCCTGCACGCCGATGCCGAAGGCTTGGTGGTGGCCACGGCCAACGGCTACCTCGAGCTCGATACCGCGCTTTCAACCATTGCACCCGAGCTGCGCTTCCTGGGCAGCTTTCCCGTGGCCTTGCCCGAACGGAACCTGCAGGCCGTGCTGCGCGCGCGCAATGGCGACCTCTGGTTCGGCACGCCCGGCGGTTTGCTGCACCTCACCAAGGTGGGCGGCTATCCTTCCATCACCCTCATGCGCGAGGCCAACGGCCTGGGCCACGATCTGGTGCGCTGCCTGGCACAGGACCGCAGCGGCGGCATTTGGATCGGCACCGGATTCGGCGGGCTGAGCAAATACACCAGCGACGCCTTCATCCACTTCACCGACCGCGACGGATTGGGGTCGCGCACCGTGAGCGCCATGCACCGCACGCCCGATGGCCGCCTCTGGCTCGGCACCGCTGGCGGCGGCCTCTCCAGCTGGGATGGCACCGGCCTTCGCCATTACGGCCGCGATGAAGGCCTGCCCGATGCCTTCGTGATCGCCTTGGGCGAGGATGCCAGCGGATACCTGCTTGCGGGCACCGCCAGCAGCGGTCTGTGGCGCCTGGACGACCGCCGCTTCCAGCGCATCGCCGAGGGCATCGAAGGGCAACGCGTGCTCACCATCGCGCTCGATACGGAAGGCCGCAGCTGGGTGGGAACCGATCACGGCCTGCACGCCAATCCCGGCGATGGGCGCTACGCCCCCATCGCGGGCTGCGCCCTCCCGGTTTCGGCCGTGGCCTGCAATGGCGACACGCTCTGGGCCGCCACCACCGAAGGCCTATACCTGTTGAATACGCGCCGCATGCCCTGGGTGCTGCAGCCGGCGCAGCACCTGCCCCGCCATGCCATGACCTGCATGGCGCGCGACGAGGCCGGCAACCTGTGGATCGGCACCGAGGCGCACGGCCTCTTGCGCCTCCACGGCTCGCGCGCCGACAGCATCACCACCGCCGATGGGCTTGCCAGCAGCGCGGTGGAGCAGGTGCTGCTCGATGGCGTGCAGAACCTGTGGGTGGGCACGCGCAGCGGCATCAACATGATCGAGCTCGACGCGCTGCAGGAGCGCGTGCTGCGCATCCTCCTCTTCGGCCCCGACGATGGTTTCATCGGTGCCGAGTGCTTCCGCAACGCCTGCCTGCTCGATACCGATAGCAGCCTCTGGTTCGGCACCGTGCGCGGCGCCACGCGCCACGATCCCCGCCGCGCCATCTTCGATGAGCCCGAGCCACGCGTGCACCTCACCGACATCCGCCTCTTCTTCGAGTCGCCCGACTGGACGCCCTGGTGCTCCAGCTTCAATCGGCATGGCCTGCCGCGCGATCTGCGCCTGCCCTACGACCAGAACCACCTCACCTTCGCCTTCACCGGCATCAGCCTCGCCTTCCCCGAGAAGGTGCGCTACCGCTACATCCTCGAGGGCCACGATCCCGATTGGAGCCCCATCACCGCCACCGACCGCGTCACCTACAGCAACCTGCCGCCCGGCACCTACACCTTCCGGGTGATGGCGCGCAACGCCAGCGGTGCATGGACCGAGGAGCCCACCAGCTTCACCTTCAGCATCGATTCGCCCTTCTGGCAAACCACCGGATTCCGCGCAGCGGGCGGCGCCACCCTGCTGCTGGGCTTCTTCGGTTTCACGCGCCTGCGCGAGCGGCGCCTGCGCCGCGATCGGGAACGCCTGGAGCGCACCGTGCAGCTGCGCACCCAGGAACTCGCGCTCGAAAAGGACCGCTCCGAGGACCTGCTGCGCAACATCCTCCCGGCCTCCACCGCCGCCGAACTGAAATCGAAAGGCCGCGCCGACGCGAAGCGTTACGAGCACTGCACCGTGCTCTTCAGCGACTTCAAGGGCTTCACCACCTTCAGCAGCCGCATGGACAGCGATACGCTCGTGAGCGAGCTGCACCACTACTTCAGCCTCTTCGACCAGCTCTGCGCGCAGCATCGCCTCGAGAAAATCAAGACCATCGGCGATGCCTACATGTGCGCAGCTGGACTGCCCGAGCCTTCACCAACGCACACGCTCGATGCCCTGCTCATGGCCTTCGGCATGGTGGAGGCCGTGGAGCGCAGCAATGCCGAGCGCCGCGCGAAGGGCCTGCAGGAATGGCCCATCCGCATCGGCCTGCACAGCGGCCCTGTCGTGGCGGGCGTGGTGGGCACGCGCAAATTCGCTTACGACATCTGGGGCGATACCGTGAACCTCGCCAGCCGCATGGAAGCCAACAGCGAAGCGGGCCGCATCAACATCAGCGGGCCGGTGTATGCCCAAGTGATGCAGTACATCGAAGCGGTGCCGCGCGGGCCGATCAAGGTGAAGGGCAAGGGCGAGGTGCAGATGTACTTCGCGCTGCGGCTGAAGAAGGAATACAGCGCCGATGAGCAAGGATGGGTGGCGACCGGGACGCTCCTCGATTACGCGTTGCGCAACTGATCAGCGAACCGCATGCCTTCGCCGGTCCGCCTCGCGACAACACGATCGATTCAATCCAGCATGCGGCAGGAACGGGCTGCGAGGCCTAACCAACTGCTGCGGTCACTTGGTGCGGAATAGATGCAAGGGCACCACACGCTTGCCTTCTTCTTCATCCTTCGCGAACACGAAGCGGGTCATCAAGCGATCGCCATGCTCGTGCAGCAGCATTCGGCCGCGCATGAACTGCTGGCCTGAGTCCGGATGGAAGTCGAGCAGGTCTGCATGAACCTGGGCCCTCCCCTGCACGCTCTTGCCATGCACAAGGCCGCTGAAATGCACCCACCCACCGCGCTCGTCGTAGAAACTGAGGTATTGATCGTTGGTGGGGTGGTCGAAGCGCGCGCCTTCATACCTGCGGGCTTTCACGCGAGGCAGTGTATCCAGCTCGAACTTCTCCACGCCCTTGTCCTTCTCGAACTGCAGCGAACCCACCAGTCGGCTTCCGTTACCGAGCAGGAACGCAGCACCCTTGGCCGACCATTCCGCCTCTCGATCCGTGAGCAGGAGCACATCTCCCCTGCGATGGCCGAAAAGCTGCACGAGGTTCTGACCGAGGTGGCCCGAGAGCATCACCCATTCGCCCTTCTCATCATACACCTCCAATTGCTGAGCTAGGGCCTCATTGCCATACACGCGGCCTTCGCCCACTGTTTTCAAGACTGGCGTCCCAGTCCTGAACAACGCTCGGGATCTCACCTGCCTGCCGTCGGCCAGCTTGAACTCCACCTGCACCTGATCCCAATTGGCCGAGAGGTGCATGCGACCGTCTCCGATCCTGTTCGTTCGCTCGTTGTCAACGAACGTGATCAGGTCACCGCCACGGAAATGGGAATGCGTGGCGAAGATCTCACCATCGATCAACGCGGAGATACCGATATGGTCCCTGCCGACGTTGAAGAATCGGATGCGGTCGCCGGTCTGCGTATTGGTGAACAGCACGTTCACGAGGGTCTTCTTCGTCTCGCCCTCCACGTACGAATCGTAGCGCTGCTCCTCCTTGCCCGGCTGCTCCTCATCAACGATGTTCACTTGAGCCGGAACCTGGCCTTGCGCAGGGTTGGGGCGGCGTTCCGGTGCCATTGGACTTGCGGCAACGCACATGCGGACTCCGGATTGCGCGCCAGGCGCGTAGCGCGGGTGCTGCTCGTGGTTCGTACGCTGCGCCTCGCGTGGCGTCTCGGTCGCGGTGTAGTTGGCCAATTCCTGCATGGTGATGGTGCCATCGCCGTCCGCATCGGCCTTGCCGCGCCAACCCTTCAGCAGGTAGTGCGTGAAGATCCCTCCCTGAAGATCATCGCTCTCATAGGAGCTCTCACTCGCGCCCGCTGCTGTAAGGATGGAGACCTCGCCATTCGCGCTCCGGTCGCCGCCATTCTCGGGCACGGTTGCTCTTCCGCTGCGACAGGCATCGAGTATCATGACCTTGTTCCGGCATGGGGCAGCATTCAGGGCCGAGAGCAGGTCGGCTTGTGTCAGGCTCGACGACCAGGCCTTGTAGGGATCGTCGATCTCCGCATCGGCACCCAAGAGGCAGAGCTGGCCGCGCCGATCATGCATGCCGTGCCCGGAGAAGTAGAAGATGAACTGGTCGTTCTCGTCGGCGCGAGCGAGCAAGGCGTCCAGTTGCGCCTTGATCACCTCCGAACGCGCCATGGTGTTCTGCAGCAGCACCACGTTGTCCGGCTTGATGCCCTGGCATTTGCCTTCGCGCAGGAGCGCCGCCACGGCAGCGGCATCCGAATCGGCATAGCGGAGGTCCTGCGTACGCGCATAGCGGTAGCGCGATACACCCACCACCAAGGCGAACACCTCCGATTCGTTCACTTGATTGCGTCCGGGGCCAGCTGAAGTGCCGCTGTTGCCGCGCATGATCTCGTCGCGCGTTAGGGTCCCATGCGCGGGCTTGGAAACAACCGGCCGTTCTGGCTCACCGCGCTGCTCGTCAATCACGGCCCGGCCGCCACCGGATGCTGGAGGAGCCGCGATCGGCTCGCTTGGTTGCGGCTTGGGTTCCTTCGGCTGCACGACAGGCTCCTTCGGTTCGGTTTCGCGCAAAGGCTCCTTCGGTTCTGCCTGCATTTGATCGCGCCGAGGCTCCGGCCTCGTTACTGCGATCGCGGCTTTCACATCCAGGGCCACATGGAACTCAGCGAAGCCACGTGCATTGTTGGCATCGGCAGCCATGAGCATCACGCGATTGATGCCTTCATCCAGGTTCACATCATGCGCGAAGGTGCCATCATCCTTCACCTCCGCCTTTTCACCGGCGATCATGAGTAGCGTCACCTTCGCCGGGCTGTGCACCTTGCCGGCAACGCGCAACGGCGATGAATTCACCGTGAGGATCATCTGCCCATCGGGTCGGGGCGCGGTGATCTCGATCCGTAGCCCGGAGGATTGCGCCAGCGTGAGCGTGCTCATCAGAAGCGACAGCGTGAATGCGATGGTTCTCATGGTGCGGTATGGTTGATCATGTTGTCCTGCGGAGATCAAGCTTCTTGAAGAATGCGTTGAGCACGAGGAAGTAGGCGATGAAAGCCGCCAGGTTGATGCGGATGCCCAGCCACAGGTCGAGGGCGATGAAGATGCCGAAGAAGAGCAGCAGCGGAAAGGCATCCTTCATGTTCTTCCACACATGGTCCTTCAGCGCGAAAGCGAGCACCGCGCGTGCTGCAGGCACGCCCCACGCATCAACCTTCAGCTTGGCGGCTGCAACCGGCTCCACGGCTTTCAACTCCTTCGCTTGGCCATCGCGCATGGCCCGACAACCTCCCCATGGCCTGCTGAAGATGATGAGTGATAACAAGCTCAACAGGATAATCGTGGCCAGCAACCCGAGCCATGGCACTCGATGCGCGCCATCGAGCATTTCCAGATAGAGGTCGATAAGGATGGTGCTGCCCTGCATGGTTCCACCGAACGTGCTGTGCCTGTCGGCACCCATTCGCTCACCCAAGGGCGCATTGAACTCGCCCACCATCACAATGGGCGGTATGCGTGCATCGCGTGCTTGCTCCTCGATCATGAGCAAGAGATCCTCCCGGCCGAATTCACTGATGGCATAACCCAGCCCGAGCGGGAAGTACGGTGGCGCCGTGGCGTTGCCTTCGTCCGCATCATCGGTGCGTATGGTTGTGCACCGCTCATCGAAACGATCCAGCGCAGCTGGGAAAGCCGGGAACACAGCGGCCGGCGTGGGCCCTTTCTCGCGCAACAGCAAGGTGGTCCACGAAGGCGCTATGCTCGCCCCTGTGGTGCGCATGTACATGAGGCACGGGATGCTGGGCTCACCATCCAAGTAGAGGTTGTGCGCGGCGATCAAGCCGTTCTGCAATTGCTCGGTGGCCCGGCCCATGTAGCGATTGCCCGGGCGCAGCAAGGGCGTGTTGCGCTCCCGGGTCTCCGCGAGGATGAGCTTGTCATGAACAATCAAATCGCTCATGCTCGCCGCCAATGCGCTGTCGTGCCTCGAAGGGTCCGGGAAGGTGATATCGCACACCACCAGGCTGAGGCGATCGGCATGTGAGCCCAGGAAGGCCAGGAGTTCAGCAAGCATGGCGCGATCCGTTATCGGCACCTGCTGCCGGCCGGAATCCGTCGCGCTCCTGGGCGGTACGATGGCCTTGTTCTCGCTGTTGTCGATGAGCACGAACCCTACCCCTTGATCCCTCAGCGGGTCGGGAATGCCCCTCCAGGAGCGCAGGTCGGTGGTCAGGTCGAAGGCGAGCTTGTTCTGCTCGAAGAACCCGGGGCGCGCATTGAACCAGAGAGCCAGCGCGATGGTGAGCAAGACGCCATGCACAAGTGAAGTGACCAACAGCTTCCAGCGCTTGGTAACGGGCGCATGCAGCATGACCACCGCGCTCGTCGTGAACAGCGCGGCAGCAGCCGTAATGGCAAAGGCAGCGATGATCTTGACCAAGGCGAACATGGCGCGTTCAGCGGCAGAGCAAGCGGCTCAGATCGGGTCGATAACCATGTCCATGCACTTGCCGCATCATGCGAGCGGCCAGGTCAATCTGCTGGTTGCGCGAGAGTTCGGGCTGATCCCGCATCAATGCGCACATCCAAGCCTGCATCTCCTTACGCTCGCCAGGGCTGAGGAAACGGAGCACGGCATGGCCCAGGTTCACGCCTTCGCGACGCGTATTGCGCAGCACCACTTCAACCATGCTGCCCATGCGGGAGGGGAAGAGACCGCGCGTGATCAGGAGCGTATCGCCGCTCACGGGAATCACCACCGGCTCGAAATCATTGCCGCCCGGCATGGCCCAGTACAGCATCCACTCGCCCTGCGTTGCCGGCAAACGCGGTATCTCCAGGCGCACGCCCAGGTCATTCACCACGGCCAAGGTGTCGTCGAAGAGCACAGCCAATTCCTCCATCGATGTCACCTGATCCAGCAGGTCGCCGCGCGAGGCCAGCGAAGCCAGGTCATCGCGCGTCACGCGGTTCGAAGCAATCCAATAGATATGGCGCAGGGGGCCTTTCTCGGTACGTTCGCGGTAGCGCACGTATCCCTCGTCAAGCGCGCTCAGCGCGATGCGAAGCTGCGCCACTAGCTCTTTGGTGGAGGTCGCTCGCGCCACTTGAGCGTTCAGTTCGGAAAGGCGCACGCCGCTGCCGGTGCTCATGTCGGTCACGGTGAAGCGCTGCTGCGATTGAGCGTTCACTGGCGCGCTGCTCAACGTGCAGGCGAGCACCCACGCGCTGAGAAGGGAAAGATTCGGTACAGAGCGCATGCAGGCAGGGTATGGGAGGTGGGGGGCTAGCGGATTCCGCGCCGTTAACATAATGAACCGATTCCGTTCGTCGCGCATGCACGCGACTCATGACCTCAAGCATCCCCTACCGAGGTGATTCGTCCGAGCAAGGCTCAATGCGAGAGGGCCGCCGCCCTTCCCGCCAGCCAGCCCGTGCTCCAGGCCGCTTGGAAGTTGAACCCGCCGGTGATGCCATCGATGTCGAGCACCTCGCCCGCGAAGTGGAGCCCCGGCTGCACGGTGCTCTGCAGGGTGAGCGGATCGACCTGCGCGAGCGCGATTCCGCCTGCCGTGACGAACTCCTCCTTGAATGTGGTCTTGCCCTGGGCAGCGTACTTGTCGTTGGTGAGCACATCGAGCAAGCGCGCGAGCAGGCGCGGACCGAGCTCGCCCAGGGGTTTACCAGGTTGAAGGCCGGCACGTTCGAGCAGATAGGACCATAGTCGCGCTGGCAATCCGAAGCCTGCTGCGTTGGCGAGTTGGCGTTTGGGATGCGCTGCGGCCTCAGCTTGCAATTGCTCGCGCGCTATCTGCTCATTCACATCGCCGGTCCAATGCACGCGCACCGTGTAGGCGTAGTTGCGTTCGTGCAATGCGCGCGCGCCGAATGCGCTGAGGCGCAAGACCGCTGGTCCGCTGAAGCCCCAATGCGTAATGAGCAACGGACCATTGCTCTCGAGTTTTGTGCCTTCGATCCGCAAGCGCACGTTAGGCGCCACCACGCCCATCAATTCACGGATGCGCTCATCGGTCAGGTTGAAGGTGAAGAGCGAAGGCACGGGCGCTACCACTTCGTGACCGAGCGCGCGCAGCCATTCCAATCCTTCGGCCTTGGGTGAGCCGCCCGAGGCCACGATCACACGATCGTATTGCAATGCTCCTTGTGGTGTTGAGAGTTGCCACGCATCATCAACGCGCTCCATGCGCGATACTGCACAGCCCATTCTGATGCGCACGCCGAGTTTCTCCACAGCGCCTTGCAGCACATCGATCACCGTCTGCGAACTGTCGGTGATGGGGAACATGCGTCCATCGGCCTCAGTCTTCAATTGCACGCCGTGCCGAGCGAACCATTGCACCGCTTCAGGTTGTCCCCATTGCGCGAACACTTTGCGCAAGAAGGCCTCGCCGCGCGGATAGTGGCGCGCCAGCTTGCGCGGCTCGGCACAGGCGTGCGTCACGTTGCAGCGCCCGCCACCGCTGATGCGCACCTTGCTCAGCAGCTTGTCGCTCTTTTCCAGCAAGAGCACCTCGGCGTCGGGCCCTTGCGTCTTCGCGCTGATGGCGGCCATGAAGCCTGCCGCGCCTCCACCAATAACAGCGATGCGATGTTGCACGGCGTGAAGGTCGGGCGCAATCAATTGGTCCACACCGCATAGCCTTTGCGGCGCAGCTCCAGCGCAAGTCCCTTCTCCACCTCCAAGGCCTCAGCGCGACTCAACGGGCCAATGTCACGGTACAAGCTTGGGCGCAGGTAGCGGCCGTACTTCTTCACGATGGCGCTGCTGAGGTCGTGGCCCTTCTTGCTGAGGGCGCCGGTCTTATGCTGCGCGAATCGCTCCTGCGGCGTCTTGCTCGTCATGCCCACGTACAGGCATTCCAGCACGCCATTGTACTGCGGGTTCGCCTTGCGGAAGCGCCAATCATCGGTGTACACCTTGCGGGCGAGCTCGATGACGTACACGGTGTAGGCGGTGGGCATGGAGAACTTCATCCAATAGCCTTATCCATGAAGCGAACTGGAAGAACCGCCTCAGGACGGCGATGCCTCCGTGCGCTCCACGAAGTACATCTCCATCTCCCCTTTCCCCTTCGCCTGCACTTTTCCGCGTGAGGTGAAGGTAAGGCCGGGCTCGTCCTTTACCAGTTCATAGGTGGCCTCGCTGATGTTCACATGGCCCGGGGCTCCCGACGATTCCATGCGCGACGCCGTGTTCACGGTATCGCCCCAGATGTCGTACTGGAACTTCTTTACGCCCACGATGCCCGCCACCACCGGGCCGGTGTGAATACCGATCCGGATCTCGAAGAAAGGCAGTCCGGCCGAGATCTTCCGGGCCTTGCCCTCGGCGATGAAATCGCGCATGGCGAAGGCCACCTTCACCGCATCGTGCGCGTGCGTGGTGTTCTGAACGGGGATGCCTCCAGCCGCCATGTAGGCATCGCCGATGGTCTTGATCTTCTCCAATCCGTATTGCTCGCAGATGCGGTCGAAGAAGCTGAAGCACTCGTGCAGGTCCTTCACCAGCTGCTTGGGGCTCACCTTCTCGCTCATGGCCGTGAAGCCCTTGAAATCGGTGAAGAGCACCGAGACGTGATTGATCAACCGCGCCTCGGCCTCACCGGTCGATTTCAGCTCCTCGGCCACCTCGGCCGGCAGGATGTTCAGCAGCAGGGTCTCCGAGCGCTCCTTCTCCGCTTCAATGATCTTGTTGGTGCGCTTGGTGTAGCGGTACCGGTTGTAGAGTCCGCCGGCCAGGAGCAGGAGCAGCCCCCCGGCGACGAAGGTGCCGTTGCGTATGGCCTTCTGCCGCTTCAACTCCAAGGTGCGCAGCTCCTGGTCCTTCTCGAGCAGCGAGATCTGGCCCTCCTTCTTCTCGATCTCGTAGCTCAAGGTCTGCGCCTGGAGTTTCTTGTCCATCTCGGCGTTGTACAGTGTGTCCTTGATGTCCGTGTATAGGTTCAGATACGTGTAGGCCTGCTTGTAGTCCGGCAGGTTGGAATAGCTCTTCGCGAGTCCCACATAGGCCTCCTGCAGCTCATAGTAAGCGCCCAGTTCGCCAGAGATGTCCTTCGCCTCATTGAACCGCGCGATGGCTTCTGCCATATCACCTTTCTGCTTGTAGGTATCGGCCAGGCCCAGGAGCGCCTGCGCCATGTCCAAGCGCGCATCGGTGGCCTTGGCGATCAAGTAGGCCTCTGTCTGGTACTGGATGGCTTTGTCAAACTCCCTACGGATGGCGTACACCTTGCCGATGTTCTTCATCGCGATGGGCACGCTGCCCGTGGTGGAGCCCCTGAACGCCTCCAGCGCCATCTCGAAATAGTGCAGGGCTGAGTCCGGCTTGAAGTACTTCAGGGAATCGGCCTTGGTGCCCCGGATGAGGTAGATCTCTCCGAGATTCACCGCGCAGGTGCCAATGGCGTAGTTGTCCGATAAAGCAACGCCTAACGGCAATGCGCGCTTGTAATAGGTGAAGGCCATGGGCTTGCTCTGCTCCTTGGTCAGGTAAACAGTGCCGATGTTCACGAGGGCCGTCACCGTGCGCAGCGTGTCGTTGTTGGCTTCCGCCAAGCGCAGCGACTCGAGGTAATATTCCAGCGCGGACTTGTCGTCGCCGCCATTGAAGTGCACGGCCCCGAGGTTGTTCAGCATGTTCGCCACCCCGTTCTCGTCGTTGATCTCCCGGAAGGTGGCCAGCGCGTGCTTCCAGTTCACCAGCGCATCGATCCAGTTGTTCTGGTAGTAATAGCTCATGCCGATGGCCTTGTATGCATAGGCCTCGCCGTTCTTGTCATTGTTGCTCTGGGCCCATTCCTTGGCTTCTTCGGCCAAGCGGTGCGCCTCGGCTGCATCGGTGCGGTAATACTGGCTGCTCAACTCGAGCAGGGTCCTCACGCGCGCGGAGTCGGTCAGATTCGACTTCAGGACCTGCTTCAGGCTGTCGATCACGCCGGTCTGACCGAAGGCAGGCGCAAGCGCCGTGGACAACAGCAGCACAAGGGAGAGACTGCGCATCTCGGCCAAGATACGTTCCTGAACATTGGAGCCACCGGCCGCTACCGACCGATGGCTCCACAACGTGTTCATGCGACCTTACTCAACCACCACGCGCGTGGACATCAAGCGGCCATCACCGACCACGTTGACGATGAACATGCCCGTCCCGAACGAACCGAGGTGCAATTCGAGCAGGCCATCGGCATTACGTATCGGCTGCACTGCGCAACGGGCGCCCAGCGCATTGTACACCTCCAGGCTGCGCATGGCCTCATCGCCGCCGGGCACTTCCAGGAACAGCGTGCCGGTGGAAGGATTCGGATAGGCGCGCAGTTCAGCAGCCACTACAGGCTCTTCTTCCGTGAACAAGAGGTTCTTCACGCCCGGACTGGTGCACACCGTGTTCGAGCTGTTTGCCGGAATGGATCCTGTGGTGCCGTTGTTCTTGTTGCTGGTGATCTGCCAGGTGATGGCCGTGCCATTGAAGGGCACAGCGATCGGC
>DAORNP010000028.1:13594-20436 GCA_035441065.1 Flavobacteriales bacterium
CAGATAAAGGTGGGCTTCACTTGCTTGGTGCCAGCACCGGACGGGTTCACGTACAATGTGCCGTTCACCGACGTGAAGGTGTAGTTGGCCGCCGTAGCGTTAACGATGATGGCGTACACCCCCGCCTGGTTGTTGTAGTTCGGGCTCAGCGTGAAGGTGGTGGAGGTGACCACCGATGCCGTCTGGCCGCCTAGGAAGCCGCTGTAAGTGGCCACGAACGTGGGCAGCGCCTGACCCTTGTTGATGACATAGATGCCCGTGGTAGCGTTGGCGGGTGCTTTCTGCACCACGAGCGTCGCAGCCGCAGTGCCCACGAAATTCGGGTCGTTAACAGTGACCTGTACCGCATAATTGCCCGCATTCACCGGTAGCGTCGCGCTGCCGTTGTACGTCACGGTGTAATCGAGGTCAGCGGGTGTCACGGACACGCTCACCGTCCGTGGGCCTGCGCTGTACGTCTGCGTAAGGGAGGAGGCATTGATCGAGACCTGCGCTTGCGCAGGAATGATGGTGAGCTGGCCGAGGCCATAGCTGATGTTGAAGTTGTTGGAGATGAAGGTGCCGGGGATAATCAGGTGCGTGCCCACCGTGTTGCCCGTGACCAGATTCACCGAGCGCAGCACCACCTCGCCCGAGGCGTTGCCCGAGCGGATCTGCACATCATCATCGCCCAGGATCACCAGCGTCTCGGTGTTGCTATCCAACGTGATGGTATTGGAGTTGAGCACGCCGCCGCTGTTCACCAGGCTGCCGGGGTTGGAGAGCGAGGTGGTGTTGGTCACCACGCCCAGCGAGTCGATGGTGTTCACCATCGCCACGCCGCGCACGAGGCTATAGCCGTTCACCATGGCCACCCCGCGAACCAGACGCGATTCCGCATTGGTGATGGCGACCGCGCCGTACAGCTCCGCGGGATCGATCAGCTCGCCGTTCACCATGGCGACGCCGCGCGTGGTGGCCACGGCCTGGGAGATCATGAAGCTGAAATTGCTCAGCAACTCCTCGGTGAGCAGCTGCTCACCATCACTGTTCACCATGGCAACGCCCCGTACCAGCGCGGTGCCGTTCACCATGGCCACACCATGCGTAGTCTTCACCGCGCTCACGATGGCCAGGTTGTCGGCCGCGGTGATGTTGAGCGGGGTCTGCGAGCCGCTGCCCAGCACGTAGTTGAATCCGAGGTCCTCGATGGGCTGGCCGTACACAATGGTGGTATCGCGCGGGGTGATGACCAATTCGGCCGGGTCGATGGTGAGCACGCCGGGACGCACCACGATGTTGTAGCGCTCCAGCAGCGAGAGGTCGAGCGCATCGGAAGCCGCCACCGTGCTGTTGGGGCTCAAGGGATCTGCCGCATTGGCCGTGATGCCCCAGAGGCCCACGTTGCTCTGCGACGTGGCGATGGTGCTGAGGCCGATGCTCTGGATACGGGCTACTTCAGCCGGCGTGAGCTCCGACGACGCCAACGGCACGCTGCTATCGAGGCTCTCCAGGGTGTACACCGCTGTGAAGGCCGGGAGCATCTCGCCGTACTTCTTGCTCTTGTCATCCACATCGATGAGGATGGTCTTCTTGGTGGTGAAGTAGAGCGGGTTCGAGAGGCCGCCGTCGCTGCCGTTGGTGCCGGCCATGGGCGGGTTATACACCTGGATGGCCGGGTAGAGCCCGCTGAAGGGCTGCACGATGGTGATGATGGCCGAATCGCCCTGAATCACCACCCCGCTCGTGAGGGGCGCGCCATCGAGCCAAACGGTGGACTCATCAGTGAGGTACTCGCCGTAGATCGTGAGCACGATGGTGTCGAGGCCGGGCGTGAGCGTGGTGTCGTACGCGATGCCGGTGATGTAAGGCGCGGGATTGCCCAGCTGGCTCAGCGCGCGGTCGGCCAGGATGTAGCCGGCGCCCGTGGCCACATCGTAGCCCGGCGCGCCCATGTCGATGGCCGTGCTCTGCAACAGGCCCTTCACGCCATTGGGCGAGAGCTGGTCGCCGTAGTACTTGTCGCGCGCATGCATCAGCAGCGCGGCCACCCCGGCGGCATGCGGCGCCGCGGCCGAGGTGCCGAAGAAGTTGGGGAAGGCATCTCCATCGATGTTCACGCCGCCCAGGTTCACCGAGGTGTTCACCCCGTTGGGACCCATGAAGTCGGGCTTGGCGCGCAGCACGCCGTTCACCGGGGTGCCGCCGCGCGAGGAGAAGGAGGCCGGGGTGGGCACCGACACGCCATAGGGCGGTGTGTTGGTGTAGAGCACCGCGCCCACTGCCATGGCGCCGGCGGCGTTGGCCTGGCCGGTGATGGTGCTGGCATTGAAGCCGCCGTACTCATTCACCTTGAACTGGCCGCGGTACACCACGTACTTCAGCAGGGCGCTGCCCGTGCCGCTCTCGCGCACGATGAGGATGTTCGACTGCACGGAGTCGGCCGTGACCACGAAGGGCAGCACCTCGAAGGCATCGCCGCCGATGTTCATGCGGTTGAAGCCGAAGAGCGCGCCGCCGTTGCTGTTGGCCAGATAGATATCGAAGTCGGAGCTGGTGGCGCTGCCCGGGGTGCCATCGTCCCACTGGAACACCAGCGTGTAATCGCCCTGGAAGAGCTTGATGCTCTGCAGGATGTCGATACCCGCGCCGGGATTGAAGTCGTGCGCTTGGCCGACCACCCCGCTGGGGGCCGCCGTTGGCGCGAAGGTGCCCTGCCAGGAGCGGGTGCCGAAGTTGCCGGCTGCAGAGAAGTAGGATACGCCCTCCGCCTTCACCTCATCAACGGCCTGAGCCACCACGCCGTCACGGAAGAACGGCTCAGAGATGTAGGTGATGTCGTCCACGATCACATTGCAGCCGGCCTGCTTCAGGTCGCGTATGCCCTTGGCGAAATCAATCGGACCCAGGAAGCCGGTGCGGAAAGCGAGGTCGGCCCCGGGAGCCACATCATGCACGATCTGGAGCATGGCACGGCCTTCATCGGTACGGGCTCCCAAGGGGAAATCCTGCAGCACCTGCACGGGGTTGGGGTGGTCGGGATTGGTCACGCCGGGCAGGTCCTTGCGCACCACATCATCGGCCGCAGGATTGCCGGCGATGGTGTTGTAGCTATCGGAGAGCACGCCCACCTTGATGCCCGTGCCATCCACGCCGAACACGCCACGGGCGCGGAACGAGCGCAGCGCGGTATCGCCCTGGCTGGTGATGAAGCCCGCGTTGGTGAGCGGCGCGTAGATGGGGCGCGCCGATACCAGCAGGTTGGGCAGCTGGTTCAGCGAGAGCAGGTTCAGGATCGGGAAGGTCCCGTTGATCAGGTTGTTGGCCGGGTCGCTCAGCTCCTGGATCAGGCCGTAGCTCGGCCCGGTGAGCAGGCTCGTGGCGTTGGCATGCTGGCCCGGCTGCGTGCGGATGGAGATGCGCACGCTGGTGCCGATGATCTGGAAGATGTCGTCGGAGATGGACGAGCCGCCGTTGGCGTACTTGTTATAGAGCGAGGTGAGCTCCACCCCGATGATGTCGTACGACTTGTTGGACGAGGGGATGAAGTAGGGGAAGATGACCTGCGGCTCCGGCGGCGGCGGGTTCAGGCAGCTGTACACCGCTTGGAAATCGGCCGTGGTGAAGTTCTTGACCAGGGTGGCGCTGCCGGCCTTCAGTTCAACGCGCTGGTTCTGAAGCGTCGTAACCGTGTACGTTACGGTGAAGGCCGAGGCCTGGCCATTGCCCATGCCGTTGGTGTTATTGATGCGGAAACCGGTGAGCGAGGTGCCCGAGAGCGTGGGCCCCATAGCAATGTTGGCATAGGTGAAGGGTCCAGACAGCACTTGCACGATTACGTTGCTATACGTGCCGGGTGCAGCTTGAACCAGGAAGCTGTTGAGCTTTTTACACCCGCTGCAGCCGTTGTTGAGCACGGTGAGCGTGATGGTGTATGTGCCATTGGCGTTGAGCGTTACATTGGAGATGCTCACCGAATAGCCATCCGACAGGGTGGTGGTGCTTGCGCAGTTCTGCTGGGCGTGCATCGGCAGGGCAACCGAGATGCAAAGGGTGAACAGGAGACTAAGTCTCTGCACGAGAGTCAAGGAAAACATGGAGAGGGAGGGGGTTTGGTGGGGAGAGGCAGGACGAAGCCGAATGGCTTAGTTCAGGGCAGGGGGCAACGAAAGTAGAGGGACTTGCCATGCGACACAAGCCGCTTGTTCCCGCTGCAACTGTTGCTTGCCCTGTGCGCGGGTGAGCATTGCAGATCAAGATGGCATGCAACCGGGCATCGGGACTGGTCATACCGATACGGCAGGCTTGAATGCTTGTCAATCCACGAAGGGAACCACTGTTCATAGCAGGACAAAGGTGATTGAGCTGCACCGCATGCACCATACCCACTAATGGGGTTCTCTCAGAGCGAAATGGCGCTGGAAGCGCAGCGCCGAGCTCTAACTGCATTGCATGCACATGAACCCCTACAAACAGGGCATGCGGCTCCAACGATGCGGACGCTCCCCATTGCGCGCTTTGACGCGCAAGGACCCGCACTACGCGTGTATTCAATGAAAGGAAGCCCCTTCTGCTGGAACACGCGATGCTGCCCAGTGCACTAGCTCGTTGGAGGCCGGTACAAAAGTTCGATAGCCGAGCTGGCGGCACATCAGGTTGCTGCTCACACCTAGTCTTGGGCCGCGCCGGCCACAATCAAGCACTACGAGACCGCTGCGCCAGGCAGATAGTAGCAGTAACATGCACATAGGGCTTAGGCGTCCTATGGAGAGCTCGAACTAATCTAGCACCACCACAAACTCGGGGCGGATGTCGGGTATAACCGGGCCAAGTGTACCGCGCGGAGCTCGGTAGTAATCCGTGCCGCTGGCTACTAGCGTATGCTCACCGCAACCAGCGCGAAGGCCAGCAGGGCGAGATAGATGCCAGCCACCAGCAGCATCGGCGGGGTTCGTTTGATCAGGGAGGCCATGGTAAGAGGCGTTTTCAAGGACAAGACGCCAATGCTGCTGCGCTGGTTGCCGCATGGGCAGAGACTTAACATGCATTAGCAAGCAACGGGCCATCCGGCACAGGAACCGGCCGTGGAGCAAGGCGTTGACGTTCAGCTCGCCGCCTGTACTATCGCGGTATGAAAGCCCCGCTCCTGCTCCTGGCCGCTGCCCCGCTCGCGCTTCACGCACAGGACTACTTCCAGCAACAGGTCGATTACACCATCACGGTGCGCCTGGACGATGAGCGGCACATGCTGCATGCGGCAGAGCGCTTCACATACCGCAACAACGCACCGGTGGCGCTGGATACCATCTGGCTGCACCTCTGGCCCAACGCCTACAAGCAGCGGGGCACGGCACTCTGCGATCAACTGGACCGCATGGGCGACCTGGACCTGCACTTCGCCAGTGAGGAGGAGCGCGGATTCATCGACAGCCTTGACTTCAGCGTGGACGGCGTGAACGCGCAATGGGGATACCACGCCGAGCACAACGACATCGGCTGGGTGAAGCTGCCAGCACCCGTGCAGGCCGGTGGCTCCGTCACCGTAAGTACACCGTTCCGCGTGAAGATACCCGACGGGAAATTCTCGCGCCTCGGTCACAGCGGACAGGCTTACTACATCACGCAGTGGTACCCGAAGCCGGCCGTGTACGACAAGGATGGCTGGCACGCCATGCCCTACCTCACGCAAGGCGAATTCTACAGCGAGTTCGGCAGCTTCGATGTCACGATAACGTTGCCGGAGAACTACGTGGTGGGTGCCACCGGCTTGCTGCAGGATGCCAGCGAGCGTGCGTGGATGGACTCGCTTGCGGCCGCGCCGTACACCGAGACGCAGAAGTTCCACCTCGACAAGCAGCGCGTGAAGCTCAATGCGATACCGGCATCGAGCAATCGCACCAAGACCATCCGCTTCACGCAGGACCGCGTGCACGACTTTGCGTGGTTCGCCGACAAGCGCTTCATCGTACGCAAGAGCAGCGTAAAGCTTCCGCACAGTGGCCGCGATGTGACCACGTGGGCGCTCTTCACCCCGAAGAACGCGAAGCTCTGGAGCGATGCCGTGAACTACGTGAACGAGAGCGTGCGCTTCTACAGCGAGCACGTGGGCGACTACCACTATGACGCCTGCACCGCCATCGACGGCACCATCAGCGCGGGCGGCGGCATGGAGTACCCGATGATCACCATCATTGGCAACATGAGCGACAAGCAGAGCCTCGACAACGTGATCGCGCACGAGGTTGGGCACAACTGGTTCTACGGAATTCTCGGAAGCAACGAGCGCGACCATGCGTGGATGGACGAGGGCATGAACAGCTTCATTGAGCTGCGCTACATGCGCGCGCGCTATCCGGGCAGTGGCTTCCGCATCGGCATACCGGGCTTGAAGAAGGCCGCTTCGCACCTGAGCGACCCGCACAGGACGCAGAGCGAGCTCGCCTACCGCTTGAATGCGCGCCGCAACATGGACCAGCCGCTCAGCCTAACGAGTGGTGATTTCACGAGCATGAACTACGGCACCTGCGTGTACATGAAGAGCTCACTCATCATGGACCACCTGATGGCCTATCTCGGTGAGGAGATGATGGACAAGTGCATGCATGCGTACTACGATGAGTGGCAGTTCAAGCACCCCCGGCCGGAGGATATGCGGAAGGTGTTCGAGCGGGTGAGCGAGAAGGACTTGGGATGGGTGTTCAATGGATTCATTGGCACCGATGAGAAGTACAGGGTGAAGGCCGTTTCGCTGGACCGCCGGACATGGGGAGGCACTGAAGAGCGCTGGCACCTGGGGCATCGCGCTAAAGGCCCGTCGAAGGTGCCATTCGCCATCACCGGCTATCTCGGGAAAGACAGCCTCG
>DAORNP010000028.1:20494-23243 GCA_035441065.1 Flavobacteriales bacterium
GACGTCACCTCGCTGCGCATCGACGCCGGCAACCGCACGCTCGACATCGACCGCCGCAACAACACCGTGCGCGCACGTGGGCTCTTCAAGCGCCGGGCACCTGTGCGATTCGAGGGATTGCTCGGCATCGAGCGCAATGACGCGAGCAGCATCTACACCTCATTGCTGCCATTGTGGAATGGCCACGATGGATGGCAGGCTGGCCTCGCCTTCCGCAACACCACCTTCCCCAGCCAGCGCACCGAATGGGTGGTGGCGCCGCTGTGGGCCTTCGGGAGCGAACGCTTGGTGGGCGCCGCGCGCATCGAGCACCACTTCGACCGCATCCGCAGTTCGTGGTTCCGCAACATCCACCTCGGCTTCGGCGCGCGCTCCTCCGGCCTGCTGCACGATCACAAGGCCGAAGCGTGGTATGAAAAGTATGCACCCAGCATCCGCTTCGATCTGAAACGACCGCTCGCGAAGCCATGGGTGCACAGCGTCAACTTGCGCGGGGGCCGTATCTATCGCACAAGTGAGATCACCGGCGTTGATGAGGTCCTGTATCGCTTCCGCTCCTTCAGCGATTACCTCGAACTATCACACACCGCTGCTGATGAACGAAAACTGCGTCCGGCGTCCATCACAACTAGCCTTACGGGCGGCAACATGAATTCTGCGCTAACCACTCGTAGTCATCAATGGCTCCGGGCATCGCTGGAAGTGAAGCAGGCTTTCGCATACAACGCCAAGGGCAAGCAGGTGCGCCTGCGCGCATTCGGCGGGGCTTACCTCGGCAACAGTTTGGGCCTCTTGACCAACCGCTTGGACGCGTGGAACCTGAGCTGGGGCGCAGAGGACATGCTCTACGACCACGCCTACTTCGAGCGCGGGGCGCGCGACCGCTTCTTCAGCCGACAGTTCAACAAGCAGCAAGGCGCGTTCAAGACGCCCTTCCGAGGCGGTGGCAGCGATTCCTGGATCGCAGCGGTGAACATGGAGCTCGATGTGCCCTTCAAGCTGCCCTTGGCGCTCTTCGGCAGCGCGGGCTGGGCACCCTACACCCAAGTGAATGCCGATGGCACGCGCTCCGTACTGACCGCCGCGTACGCCGAAGCGGGCATCGGCCTCACCTTGGTGAAGGACATGATCGAGGTGTGGCTGCCGCTCTTCGTCTCTGACCGTATCCTTGAGGAAGAGGATTACGCCGGCCGCGGCATCGGTGATCGCATCCGCTTCGTGCTCGCGCTGGAGAAGCTCGATCCCACGAAACTGGTGCGGGGAATCAAGCCGTGAGAACACGTCACGCCCACCACAGATCACGCCGGGCGATTTGAGCCTTAGCGAACAAGACCCGGCGTCTCACGCATGCCTTGAGCAACTGTGAGACGCCGGATGGACCGCTTCGCGGATCCTCCGGCGTGACGCTCCACCACCGACCTTCGCGACCGTGACCCCAGGCAAACGCATCCACTTCCTCAGCGACTTCCACCTCGGTGTGCCCGATGCGGAGAGCAGCTTGGCGCGCGAGAAACGCATCTGCGCCTTCCTCGATGAGGCAGCGAAGGACGCTGAGGAGATCTTCCTGCTCGGCGACCTCTTCGACTTCTGGTTCGAGTGGAAACGTGCCGTGCCACGCGGGCATGTGCGCCTCTTGGGCAAGATGGCCGAGCTCACCGACCGCGGCATCCCGGTGCACCTCTTCATCGGCAACCACGACATGTGGATCTTCGATTACGTGCCGAATGAGACAGGCGTGATCGTGCATCGCGAGCCCATCGTGCGCGAGATCGGCGGCAAGCGCTTCTACATCGGCCATGGCGATGGCCTTGGCCCTGGAGACCACGGATACAAGTTCATCAAGGGAGTGTTCCGTAATCCGCTTTGCCAGTGGCTCTTTGCGCGGCTGCACCCCAACTTCGCGCTGTGGCTGGGCGATTTCTTCAGCGGCCGCAGCCGCAAGAAGAGCTACGAGAACGACCGGAAGTGGCTTGGTGCGGACAAGGAATGGCTGGTGCAGTACTGCCACGAGCTGCTGAAAACGGACCGCTTCGACTACATGGTCTTCGGCCATCGGCATCTGCCCATCGACATGGAGATCGCCCCCGGATCGCGCTATGTCAACCTCGGCGACTGGATCAGCTATTACACATACGCCACCTTTGATGGCCAGGAGCTGAAGCTGATGAAGCGGATGAGCGATGGGCCGTTGAGCGGGGACGTGCCAATCGTTGGTGGGCCGGCTTCATGAGGCCGTCACACCGAATCTCGCTCGCAGAGCCTTGCTTGACCTGAGCGACGTTCGCTAACGCGCGAAGCGCGCAACCATATCCACCAACCTCGAGCTGTAGCCATACGTTGTCGTACCAGCCCATCACCTTCACCATGTTGCCCACCACGCTGGTGAGCTGCGCGTCGAAGATGCAGCTGTGCGGATCGCCAACGATGTCCACGCTCACGATGGGATCCTCGGTGTAGCGCAGGATGCCCTTGAGCCTGCCCTCGGCGAGCGACTTGAAGTAGGCGTTGATCTCCTCGGCGCTCTTCAGGTCCTTTACCCGACAGGTGATGTCGGTGATGGAGCCATCGGGCACCGGCACGCGGATGCCGCCGCCGCCCAGCCGCCCATCGAGCTCGGGGAAGATCCGCGTGATGGCCTTCGCCGCACCGGTGGTGGTGGGCACCATGCTCACGGTGGCAGCACGTGCGCGGCGCAGGTCCTTGTGCGGCGCATCGTGCAGCCGCTGATCGCCAGTGAAGCTATGCACCG
>DAORNP010000028.1:23261-28974 GCA_035441065.1 Flavobacteriales bacterium
GATGAAGCCGTCCTCGATGTGGCAGAGCTCATGGATGCCCATGATCATGGGCGCGGCGCAGTTGGTGGTGCAGCTGGCGTTGCTGATGATGGGCTCGTTGCCTTTCAGGATGTGGTCGTTCACGCCGAGCACCACGCTGGGGATATCGGCGTCCTTGGCAGGTGCGGAGAGAATCACGCGCTTCGCGCCTGCATTCAGGTGAGCCGAGGCCGATTCCCGTGTAAGGAAATGGCCCGTGCTCTCAATCACGATATCGATGCCGAGCTCCTTCCACGGCAATGCGGAGGGATCCTTTGCAGCAAAGGCCCTGACCTTCTTGCCCCCAAGCATCAAGTGCGCTTCGTCGTGGCCCACATCTCCAGCAAAGACGCCATGCACGCTGTCGTACTTGAACAAGTGCGCGAGCGTGCGCGTGTCCGTGAGGTCGTTCACCGCCACGAGTTCCACATCGTTGCGCTTTAGCAGCAGGCGCGCCGTCACGCGTCCGATGCGTCCGAATCCGTTGATGGCTACCTTCATTTCAATCTTACCGGTTGAGGGTTGTAGGTTGAACGTGTTTGAGGGTTGAGGCAACCTTCAACATCCAAGCCTCAACCCGCATTTCACAGAACGTGCTTCTCGGCGTGATAGCTGCTGCGAACGAGTGGCGCGCTCTCCACGAAACGGAATCCGCGCTTCAGGCCTTCCTGCCGGTAGTGCTCGAAGCGCTCTGGCGTGACGAACTCCGCTACAGGCAGGTGCTTCTTCGTGGGTTGCAGGTATTGCCCCATGGTCATCACGTCGCAGCCCACGCTGCGCAGGTCGTCCATGGTCTCGATGATCTCAGCCTCAGTCTCGCCCAAGCCGAGCATGATGCCACTCTTTGTGCGCAACCCGGCGCGCTTGGCCCGCATGAGCACCTCAAGGCTGCGATCGTACTTGGCCTGCACGCGCACCTGCTTCGTTAAGCGGCGCACGGTCTCCATGTTATGGCTGAGCACGTCAGGAGCGGCGTCGAGCACCACTTGCAGGTTCTCCCACTGGCCCTGGAAATCGCCGATAAGCGTCTCGAGTTTCGTCTGAGGTGAACGCCGACGAACTGCGCGAATGGTCTTCGCCCAGATATCAGCGCCTCCATCGGCGAGGTCGTCGCGATCGACGCAGGTGATCACGCAATGCTTCACGCCCATGAGTTCCACGCTGCGCGCCACACGCGCTGGCTCGAAGGGATCCACGGCTTCGGGCCTTCCGGTGGCCACGGAGCAGAAGCCGCAGCTGCGCGTGCAGATATTGCCCAGTATCATGAAGGTGGCCGTGCCTGCACCCCAGCATTCGCCCATGTTTGGGCAATTGCCGCTCTGGCAGATGGTGTGCAGCTTGTGTTCGCCCACGATGCTGGCCACCTGCTTGAAGTTCTCGCCCGTCGGCAGTTTCACGCGCAGCCAATCGGGTTTGCGCTGACGCTCTTTCATCCCGCTCTCCAGCGGGGCCACGACCTCTTCGCTCATTGCAGGAAACGCTTGCCGAATTGCACGGCGATGTAGAATTGGAAGAAGAAGCGCTTGTTGGCGACGCCCTCGAACTGGGCCATGATGGGCACTTCAACCGGATATGCATCGAGCGCGATGCCCGTCTCGATCGCCTTGATGCCCGTGGTGCGCCCAGAGTACTCGAAGTTCAACGCAGTGCGCCCGAAGCCGCCGAGATACGGCTGCAATTCACCCAAGCCGTTCAACCATGAGGCGCGGCCATAGATGTTCTGCACGTTGTGCACCGCAGGGTCGTAGCGCTCGATGGCGTAGGACTCGTAAGGGATGTTGTCGGGCTTGCCGATCTCGAGGTAAACCGGCTTGAGCAGTCCGATGGAAGGGCCGATGCCCCAGATCCAGTTGATCTCGACGCCGCTGCGCCGGATCTTATCCGTAACCTGGATTTTGCGGCCGTAAGTCGGGCGCAGGATGGTGAAGGAGTTGAGCTTGCCGTAGAAGTAGCCGCGCGAGTCCTCGTAATACGGATTGAAGCTCTTCACCTCTTTCGGATGCCGCATGCCCACCAGCTCTATGCTCAGCAGGCGGCGGTCGGTGGCGGTGCGGTACTTGGCGTGATGGAAATGGATGCCCCAGCCATCGCCGTGCAGCAGCGCCCCACCGTACATCTCGCGGCGGAAGGGCACGCGCGCTTCGTCGTAGATGGTCTGCTGGGCCCGGTTCTCCTGCACGAGTGCAAGAGCCAGGAACAAGCTGAAGAGCAGGCGGGCCATCGCGCCCAAAGCTAAGGCCCTGCGCGCCCGCTGGCTGCCGGTACTTTAGCCGCCATGCACACCGCTCAAATCACCCATCTAGGCGACCTCAGGACCGAAGCCCTCCACGTGCGCAGCGGACAGCGCTTCATCACCGACGCGCCTGTCGATAACCAAGGCAAGGGAGAGGCCTTCTCACCCACCGACCTGCTGGCTACATCCTTGGCGACCTGTATGCTCACCACCATCGACATCAAGACCCGGGCGCAGGGCATCGCTGTTCGGAACATGGAGGCCACGGTGGTCAAGCACATGGCGGCCGACCCGCGGCGCGTGAGCCGGGTGGAAGTGGCCATTGAACTAGATGGCGAGGGCCTTTCGCCCGCCGACCGTGCCCTGATCGAGCACACGGCGCACACTTGCCCCGTCGCCTTGAGCCTTCACCCGGACCTGATCCAGGACGTTCGAATCACCTATCGGTAGGGGCCCTTTCATTGCCGCTTGAAAACAGGTAAGCCCGGACCTCTGGTCCGGGCTCGATGCTGCTATTGGAGATGAGCCGCTGCTCAGCAGGGCTGCTCGGTGGCGGGCTTCGCTACTTTGCCGTAGGCAGGGCACCCGTGGGTGCTGCCGCAGGAAGTGAGCAGCAAACCGCTCATTGCGAAGACCACCAGTACAAGAAGAGCCTTTTTCATCGTTGCGAGTTTTGTGTCCTTTGGTTGGACCTTTGAACGCGGGGTCGCGCCCAAAATTAGCCTGTCAAACGGTCCGCCCGATACAATGTTTCAACAGCCAGCACGGCAATCTGTTCATGGCCACCCTGCCCGAGCCTAACGTGAACCCTAAACCGGTTATTGGCGGCGGCTGGCACGAAGTCCTGGCCGACCAGTTCGCGGCGCCCTACTTCGCAGGGCTGAAGACCTTTCTTCTGGCTGAGCGTGCAGAGCATGCGGTGTACCCCAAGGGCGCCGCCATCTTCAACGCCTTCGACCTCACGCCCTTCGATAACGTCCGGGTAGTGATACTCGGGCAGGACCCCTACCACGGTCCGGGCCAAGCGCACGGCCTCTGCTTCTCGGTACCCGGCGGCGTGCCTTTCCCGCCATCGCTCAACAACATCTTCAGTGAACTGAAGCGCGACCTCGGGCTACCGGTGCCAACCTCGGGCGACCTCACGCCGTGGGCCAAGCAGGGCGTGTTCCTGCTGAATGCGACCCTGACCGTGCGCGCGCATGAGGCTGGATCGCACCAAGGCAAAGGCTGGGAGCGGTTCACCGATGCGGCCATTGCGCGGCTGTCGGCCAAACGCGATGGGCTCATCTTCTTGTTGTGGGGGCGTTTCGCGCAGCAAAAGGAAGCGCTGATCGATGGTTCCCGGCACTATGTGCTGAAGGCGCCGCACCCCTCACCGCTATCGGCGCACCGCGGCTTCATCGGCTGCGGCCACTTCGGGCAAGCCAACGAATTGCTCACCGCCCAAGGCCAAGCACCCATCAACTGGCAACTATGAACCGCGCGCTTCGCCACTTGATGCCCGCCATGGCGATGCTCGTTGCCATGGGAGCCAGTGGCCAGCGGCACCGGGTCGTGCTCACCACCTCCGATTCACTGCCGGCGCGATGGCTGCGCCCCATCGACCTATCCGCATCCGATGGTGTGCCTCGCGCGCTCAGCCAGCAACTGGCCTTCCTGCACGGCAAAGGCTACTTGGAAGCGAGCATCGATAGTTGCATGGCCAATGGCGACACAACGGTATGCGCGCTGCACGCGGGCCGCCCCTATGCATGGGCTAAGCTCAGCGGCGCGGGCATCCCGGTGGAGATCGCAAGTGCGGCACGCTTCCGCGAGTCGCTGTATGAAGGAAGGCCAGTGACGCCTGCTGCCGTGCAACGCTTGATCGAGGGGATGCTGAAACTCTGCGAAGAGGATGGCCATCCTTTCGCATGGGTGCGGCTCGATAGCCTGCGCCACGATGCCGACGGACTGCGCGCGACTGTACGGCTCGATCGCGGCCGCGCTGTGCGCATCGATAGCGTAATCGTGAAAGGCACGGCCCGCATCACGCCGCGCTACTTGCAGGCGCACATCGGCATACGTGAGGGCGACCGGTACAACGAGGCCCTGATCCGCGCGCTGGACCGTCGGATGCGCGAACTGCCCTTCGTAACGCAGCGCGGAAGACCTTACGTGCAATTCACTGAGGAGCGCACCAAGCTCGTCCTCTTCCTCGATACCAAGCGGGCCAGCTCGGTGAACGGCGTGCTGGGCGTGCAGCCCGATGCCGTCACCGGCAAGGTGAAACTCACCGGCGACCTCGACCTGCGGCTGCGCAGCGCGTTGCGTCGCGGCGAGGCCATCGACCTCAACTGGCGCAGCCTGGCCGACGCCACGCAGGATCTGCGCGTGCGCCTCAACCTGCCGTATGCGCTCAACACGCCATTCGGAACCGATGCCAGCTTGAAGATCTTCAAGCGCGACAGCACCTTCCTGGAAGTGACTGCACGCGGCGCGCTCGAGTACCTGATGAATCGCGGCGACAAAGTGAGCGTGTTCGTGAACAGCAAGAGCAGCGAGCGCCTGGGCCGCGACCTCACCGCATTGTCCGGGCTCGGCGATGTGAAGATCACGGCTTATGGCCTGGGCATTGCGCGCGAGCGCTTCGATTATCGGATCAACCCGCGGCGCGGGCATAGCGTGAGGCTCGATGGCTCCGTGGGCCGCAAGCGCACCACCACGGCCGTGATCGGCGAAGCCGTGCCCTCGCCCACTGTGCGCAGCTTGCAGTACGAACTCGAAGGACAAGTTGTGGGGCACCTGCCCATCAAGCGCCGCAGCACCTTGCGCTTCGCGGCACAGGGCGGCTGGATGATCAACGACAACCTCTATCGCAACGAACTCTATCGCATCGGCGGACTCAGGACGCTACGCGGTGCGGATGAGGCCTCCATCTATGCATCAGCATTCGCGATCGGCACGCTCGAGTATCGATTCGTATACGAGGAGAACGCCAACTTCTTCGCCTTCATCGACCAAGGCTGGTGGGAGGATGCCGCACGCACGAATCTGCTCACCGATGCGCCCATGGGTTTCGGCGTGGGCACCACCTTCGAGACCAAGGCTGGCCTCTTCGGGCTCACCTACGCGCTGGGCCAGCAATTCGGCAACCCCATCGCCTTGCGCGGCGGCAAGGTTCACTTCGGCTTCACGAGCTTGTTCTGACTGCCATGGCCTTCCTGCCTGGTTGTTCAGCATCATCGGCATCAAGATGTCCTCGTCAAGCCCACCCGCATAGCCAAACGGCAGAGCCCGTCCGCCCGCCGTCTAACACGGACGCGTAGGTGACGCTCACCTCACCTTCAGCAGCGTTCGGGAAAAGTTGCCGCTGCGGCCTTTGACCGTAACGACATGGATGCCCGATGGAAGGCCATGAAGGTCCAGCTGCGCCGGGAATGCATTGACGGTTTCTGCGTGAAGCAGCCGTCCCTTGGCATCACT
>DAORNP010000028.1:28987-30356 GCA_035441065.1 Flavobacteriales bacterium
GGGGCCCTGTCAAAGGCGCATTAAGAACGACATAATCGCGCGCCGGGTTGGGTTGGGTTGGAGCGTGAGCTGCGGCTGTTCCGTCTCCTCTATGGCGACCGGGTGGTAGTGGTCATACGCCGCCACCAGTAGGTCGATTGTTGCGATCGAGTCGAGCATGGCAACGCCGCTTCCTGGATCGGCTTCAATAGCCCCGGTCTTTCTGCCCGTGACCCAAAGCCGACCCGAAGTCGTGCACGCCATATTGGAGATCGCGTCCATGCCCGCGCCACCAACGTCGAACGCATCCACGAATGTGCCGTCCGCGTTGAACTGTGCGATGAAGAGGTCCGTCTCTGCAGCCGAGCTACTGCTCAGCTCTGCCGTGCCCGGGCCGGGGTCGAAGTCCACATTGACATCGCCGAAGGCGCCCGCCACGAAGAGATGGTCCTGTGAGTCAATGGCGATGGCGTTGCCGCTATCGTTCGCCCCACCGCCGATGCGCATGCCCCAGATGTAATCGCCGTCGGCGCTGAGCTTCACGACCACTATGTCCGGCCCATTGCCCGTGAAGACCTCGATGCCGGGTCCTGGATCCAGGTCCACGGTATCGCTGCTGGTGTAGCCACACAGGTATACATCGCCGTTGCTGTCGGTGGCCACGCCGTAGCCAATATCGGAGCTAGTACCTCCGATGCTCCTGGCCCATTGCATCGTTCCATCTGGACTGTACCGCTGCACGAGGATATCATTGCCGCCAGCAGTGCCGAGGAGCACCGTGTCCGGCCCCGCGTCAACATCAACCTCGGTGCTTGCAAAGTGGCCTATCACGAGCAAATCGCCGTTCGCCGCGTGGTGCAGGGCCTTCAGTTGATCACCTGAATCCCCGCCGAATCCCTTGGCGAGGAGAAGTTCGTTGCCGGCGTTATATTTCAGAATAAAGGCATCCGTGATCTGGACAAGGGGAGGGAGCAGGACAATGCCGCTTCCAGGGTCTGCGTCGAAATCCGAACTTCTGTAATACCCGCTAAGGACAACGTCGCCGTTCGGGTAGAGCTCGACGTCTGTGCCGTAGTCCACTTCAATGCTGCCCACTGAGAAGCCGGAGATAAAATTGCCGTCCAGGTCGTAGCGCGCCAAGAAAACGTCCACATAGCCGGGATAAATGTGAGTGTCACCAGGGCCAGGGTCGAGGTCAAACCCCAGTGGGCTGTTCGCAGTGCCAATGATGCAGACCTGCGAGTCGTTCACCTCGATGCCGTCCGCACGATCATAGCCGAAATTGCCCAGAGGGAAAGCCCATAGCAGGACACCGGAGTCGTTGTATTTGGCCACGAAGAGGTCCGAACCGACGCCTCCGCTCTGAATGATGGTATGGACACCTGGCCCT
>DAORNP010000028.1:30450-30711 GCA_035441065.1 Flavobacteriales bacterium
GCATGGTGATAGGTGAACTGCGCATTCAACGCCACTACCGCACAGGCGCAAAGGATAGTTGGAACAGCACGCATGAACCTTGGCGTATTGCGCCCCTCCCGGGGTTCAACTCAAAGGTAAGCGACTCCCGACATCCACGGTTGAACGCCGTGGAGCACAATTGACTTCTACCGGTAGCTGGGCAAGATCACCACGTAGATCACCAACCAACGCGAACCGTGTTGCTCGGACCCACAACTCCCAACCCCTCAACCTCTCAAC
>DAORNP010000029.1:0-2078 GCA_035441065.1 Flavobacteriales bacterium
CCCGACCTCGGCTTCACCCACTTGCCGTTGATGAAGAGCTCGTATTGCGCGTTGATCTTGACGTGGTCGGTGGACTCGGGGGCGGGGGCGAGGGTCCAGTCGAGGGCTTGCTTCTTGGCCATGGGGTGCGTGCGCATCGGCAACTTGATGGGGCCAAAAGCGCGAAGCGAAGCTACTTCAACGACCCGCAACAATGCGCAATTACCAGAATGCAAGCAGGCCCGCTCTGCAGAAACGGACCTGCTTGTTGGCTCGATGTCTTTACTGCACCACGAACCGATGTACCAGCCCGCCGCAACGCAACAGGTACACCCCGCTGCGCAGATCGGTGGTAGAGACCTCGTTCGCGCCGGAGCGCAGCACACCCTGGCGCAATGCGCGACCGCTCGCATCAACGAGCAGCCAATCAGTAGCGGCCGCATCGTTCTGAATGAAGAGCCTACCAGCAGCCAGATCCTGTCGGAAAGTGATGCCCACGTCCTCCACATCAGCAATTCCCACGCTCAGGAACTGAAAGGGCGGCGACGTGTTCACGCAACCGAAGGAGTTCATCTCCACGGTGTAGGTGCCGTTCTGCGTGGGGGAGTGCGTGCTGCCGGTGGCACCGTTGATCGGCTCGCCATCAAGGAACCATTGGATGCTGCCGCCGCCGCTCACCACCAGATGAGGGTGTACGTAGCTGATCACGGGGAGGGCGTTGGCTTCGGCATTCAGTGAGAAACGGACGACCATGCCACTGCCGTTGGTGTTGTTGCCGTAAGCGATGAGGTCTCCGCCCGGAAGCCTGAAGCCATCCACGAACCCGCGGTTGTCCTGCGGTGGACCAAAGGGTGCCAACAGCACGCCATTGGTACCGAAAGCCGGATCGGGTTGCCCGGCCGGTGTCAGCTTCACGATGGCGCCCGGACCTGCATTGAAATTGTGTTTGATGAAGAGCATCGCGCTTCCGTCCGTCTCCATGAGCAACCCACTGCCCGAGGCGTTGTCGTCCGCGAAATGGTAGATGCCGTTCGTGGCGTAGGTGCTGTCTACCGTACCGGAATCTGTGAACGCCACTACGCTGGGGCTGGTCACTCCGAGTTGCACGCCGTATGCGACCAGGAAGCCGCCGCCGGGTCGCCGCACGATGTCCCAATCCTTGTAGCCCTCCGGATTACCCGGGGTGGCGATGACCGTGGGGTGTACCGCCAAGCCGTTCGCGCCGAAGGTCGTATCCGGTTGGCCATCCGGCATGAACCGGGTGAGACCCATGAAGTACGGTTCGAATGGACTCGTGCCCAACAGGCCGGCTAAGGTCAAGGAGCCGTCGGGATCCATCACCCCGGCGATGATCTCGGGACCCGGTGTATAGTTCACTGGCATCTCCGCGCGGCCATCCGCGCTGTAGGTCGTATCCAAGGTGCCGTCTGGCAGGTAGCGGAAGGCACCCAGCTTGGAGTAGCCCATGACAGCCGCAAGGATGCGGCCATCATTCATGATGAACAGGTCCTGAACGGTGCCGGACAATTGACCAGAGGAGAAGCCCGTGTTGTTGTATCCGGTCCCGTTGAAGGTACTGTCCACCGAGCCGTCCGCATTGTAACGGAACACGCCTGGGAATTGCCCCGAACCAGCGTTGCTCGCCGCTATGGTGCCTCCGCCCACGATCTTCCCATCCGCCTGTAGCGCGATGGCATGGCAGAGGGTGCGCGCCTCGAAGAAGTGCAAACGCACGCCGTTCTGTCCGAAGGTGGGGTCAAGATCCCCGCACGCGGTGTCGATCCGGGCCATACGTGCCTCGTAGGGGAAACCATCGCCACCCCAACCGGCCAGGAGCAGTTTGCCGTCGGGTTGCAGCGCATGGCTCTTGAAGGCCGTCTGGTTGAAAATGGAGTACGGGATGTCAATGCAGCCGTTGGTGCCGAAGATCCGGGCAGGCTCAGGGGTCTGCGCCGTTGCTTGGAGCGCAGCGCTTGCCCCCAGTAACAGGAATGTGGAGAGTCGTACCATGGGTCGGTTGGTAATGGACTGCTAAGCAACCATGTCCCCAACCACGGCGCAATAGCACTTTCGTTAGTGGCACGGTCCAACACGCAATG
>DAORNP010000029.1:2088-2550 GCA_035441065.1 Flavobacteriales bacterium
CGAAGGATGCCACTTGTCCCGCAAAACGATCGCGCGGAACCTGCTATTCGCAAGCGCCCTTTGCTGGTCTCTTCAATCCAAGCTGAAGTAATCCCCGCTCTGATAATGTCCATCGGCCTCCTTCTGCAGTTGCATCAGGATGTCGTTGGCCAAACTGCTGGCGCCGAAACGGAACCAGTGCGGGTCGAGCCACTCGGGGCCGAGCTCCTCCTTCACCATCATCAGGTAGTGCAATGCCTGTTTGCTGGTGCGGATGCCGCCAGCGGGCTTCATGGCGATCATCCGGCCCGTCTTCAGGTAGTGGTCGCGGATGGCGTGCAGCATCACCAGCGTAACTTCCATGGTGGCGGCAGGGTTGATCTTGCCCGTGCTGGTCTTGATGAAGTCAGCGCCCGCCGCGATGGCGATGTCGCTGGCCAAGCGCACCTTGTCGTAGGTGCCCAGCTCGCCGGTCTCGAGGAT
>DAORNP010000029.1:2671-3048 GCA_035441065.1 Flavobacteriales bacterium
CGTTCACCGCGAACCTGGTATCGGCGATCTTGACGCTTTTCGGTGCCTGGCCGCTGGGGAAGGCCGTTGACACCGACGCGACCTTCACGCCGCTATCGCCCAGCGCCTTCTTCGCCACCTTCACCATGCTCGGGTACACGCAGATGGCGGCCACGGTGGGCAGGCCGGTGAGCGTATCGTGCAGGTGCATGCCCTTGTAGCAAAGCTGCTTCACCTTGCTGGGCGTGTCGGCCCCTTCCAAGGTGGTGAGGTCGATCATGCTCAGGGCCAGCTTCATGCCCTGCACCTTCGCCTCCTTCTTGATGCTGCGCGTCTTGATGCGGGCCACGCGCTCTTCGATGCCCACTTGGTCCACGGTGGGCGTTAGGCGCGGGTCG
>DAORNP010000029.1:3063-4429 GCA_035441065.1 Flavobacteriales bacterium
GATTGATTCGGATTTCTGGTGAGCGTTGCCATGCCCGGCGAAGATAGCGGCGGCACTGTGGAATAGCCGTCCTACGGAGGTTTCCAGCACCTTGGGCTTCAGTACCTTCGCGGCCCGAATCCGATGACCGCTCCCGCCCACATCCACCCCATCCAGCACCGCCTGCTCGACCGCACGGCGAAGGAGGCCCTGTTGGGCCAACGTGGTGGCGCGGTGTGGATGACCGGCCTCAGCGGCAGCGGCAAGAGCACCATCGCCATTGGGCTAGAGCGCGCGCTGCACGAGCGCGGCCGCTACGCCGTGGTGCTCGACGGCGACAACGTGCGTACAGGCATTAACAATAACCTGGGTTTCTCCGATGCCGACCGCACGGAGAACATCCGGCGCATCGCGGAGGTGGCCAAGCTCTTCGTCCAGAACGGCGCCGTGGTCATCTGCTGCTTCGTTTCTCCCACCATCGCCAACCGCGAACAGGCGAGGGTGATCATCGGTGCGGGCGATTTCATCGAGGTCTTCATTGACACTCCGCTGGAGGAATGCGAGCGCCGCGATGTGAAAGGGCTCTACGCGAGAGCGCGCGCCGGCGAGGTGAAGGACTTCACGGGCATCAGTGCGCCGTTCGAGGCACCCACCGCGCCCGCCATCCGCATCGCTACCCAAGGCCTAAGTGAAGCGGAGAGCACCAATGAACTGTTGAACTTCATCCTGCCGCGGGTAGCGCGGAACTGAACATGCGTTCACCGCAGAGGCACGGAGGACACAGAGAATACAATTGGTTGGCCATCCCTCATGCCCGCTTTTTCTCTGTGCCTCTGTGGTGAAAAATAGAGCCGATGCATTCCTACCGACTGACCCACCTGAAGGAGCTCGAAAGCGAGAGCATCCACATCCTGCGCGAGGTGGCCGCGCAATTCGAGAATCCCGCGCTGCTCTTCAGCGGCGGCAAGGACAGCATCGTGTGCTTCCACCTGGCGCGCAAGGCTTTTTTCCCCGCCAAGGTGCCCTTCCCGCTGGTGCATGTGGACACCGGTCACAACTTCGAGGAGACCATGACCTTCCGCGACGATCTCGTGAAGGAGCATGGCGCGAAGCTGATCGTAGGCAGCGTGCAGGAGAGCATCGACCTAGGCAAAGTGCAAGAAGAGACCGGCTACTATGCCAGTCGCAACAAGCTGCAGACGGTGACGCTGCTCGACACCATCGAGAAGCACAAGATCGATTGCGCCATCGGCGGCGGAAGGCGTGATGAGGAGAAGGCGCGCGCGAAGGAGCGCGTGTTCAGCCACCGCGACGAGTTCGGCCAGTGGGACCCGAAGAACCAGCGGCCCGAGTTGTGGAACCTGTACAACGGCAAGAAGCGTCCGGG
>DAORNP010000029.1:4503-6502 GCA_035441065.1 Flavobacteriales bacterium
CCCCAGCATCTATTGCAGCCATGAGCGCGAGGTGTTCGAACGCGACGGCGTGATCTACGCCAACAGCTCCTTCATGCGCTTGAAGCCCGAGGAGAAACCCTATCGCATGCGCGTGCGCTTCCGCACCATCGGCGATATGAGCTGCACGGGCGCGGTGGATTCACCGGCTTCAACCCTTGCGGAGATCATCGAGGAGGTGGCCAGCAGCCGGGTGACCGAACGCGGCAGCCGCATGGATGACAAACGGAGCGAAGCGGCGATGGAGGACAGGAAGAAGGAAGGCTACTTCTGATCAGGTGATCAGGCAATTAGAGGATCAGCAGATGAAGGACGGATACTTGGATATGGATCTCCTTCGGTTCACCACCGCAGGAAGCGTTGACGATGGCAAGAGCACGCTCATCGGCCGCCTGCTCTACGACACCAAGCAGATCTTCGAGGATCAGATGGAGGCCGTGACGCGGGCGAGCGAGAAGCGCGGCTCCGGTGAAGTGGACCTGTCACTTCTCACGGATGGCCTCCGCGCCGAGCGCGAGCAGGGCATCACCATCGATGTGGCCTATCGATACTTCGCTACGCCGAAGCGCAAGTTCATCATCGCCGATACGCCGGGGCACATCCAGTACACGCGCAACATGGTCACGGGCGCGAGCACGGCGAACCTGGCCATCATCCTCGTGGACGCGCGCAAGGGGATCCTGGAACAGACCTGCCGCCATTCGTTCATCGCATCCTTGCTGGGCATCCCGCACGTGGTGTTCTGCATCAACAAGATGGACCTGGTGGACTACGACGAGGCCGTCTTCACACGCATCCAGAAGGAGCTGGAGGACTTCAGCAGCAAGCTCGAGGTGCGCGACATCCGCTACATCCCCATCAGCGCGCTGAAGGGGGACAACGTGGTGGATCGCAGCCAAAGCATGCCCTGGTACCAAGGGCCCACGCTCATGTACCTGCTCGAGACCCTGCACATCGCCGGCGACCTCAACCACATCGACCGCCGCTTCCCGGTGCAGTACGTGGTGCGCCCCATGACAGAGGAGCATCATGACTTCCGGGGCTTCGCAGGGCGCGTGGCCGGTGGCGTGTTCCGCAAAGGCGATCCCATCCAGGTGCTGCCCAGCGGCTTCCAGAGCACCATTAAGAGCATCCACATCGGTGAGCGGGAAGCGGAGGAGTGCTTCGCGCCACAGAGCGCTGTTGTCACGCTGAACGATGAGATCGACATCAGCCGTGGCGATATGATCGTGAGCCCCAACAATGCACCGGCGACAAGTCAGGACATCGACGTGATGCTGTGCTGGTTCAACGAGCGGCCGCTGCAGCCGGGAGGCAAGTACGCCATCAAGCATACCAGTCGTGATGCGCGTTGCATGGTGAAGGAGGTGAAGTACAAAATGGACATCAGCACCTTGCACAAGGCCGAGGACAATACCATCGGCATGAACGACATCGGCCGTGTGCAGCTGCGCACCACAGTGCCATTGCATTTCGACAAGTACGCACGCAACCGTTACACGGGCAGCATCATCCTCATCGACGAGGGGACCAACGAGACGGTAGCAGCGGGCATGATCGTGTGAGCACGACCGCTTGAAACGAAGAAGGCCCCGCGATCGCGGGGCCTTCTTCGTTGCTGCTGGTGCAGATCACTTCAGCGTGAACTTCACGGGCAGCGTGAATTGCACCCGCACGGCCTTGCCGCGCTGTTTGCCGGGGGTCCATTGCGGCATGGCCTTCACCACGCGCATGGCCTCCTCGTCGCAACCGCCACCGATTCCGCGCAGAACCTTCACATCCTTGATCTTGCCGTCCTTGTCCACTTCGAAGGTGAGGAACACCGTGCCGCTGATGCCGGCGTCCTGCGCCATCTGCGGGTACTTGATGGACTTGCCCAGGTACTTGCGCATCTCAACCTCCCCGCCGGGGAAGGTGGGCATCTCTTCCACGATGGTGAAGATCTGCTCTTCCACCACTTCCTCTTCGCGCTGCACCGGAG
>DAORNP010000029.1:6512-6776 GCA_035441065.1 Flavobacteriales bacterium
CCGTGGTCTCGGTTACTTCCATTTCAATCACCTCTTTATCCTGCACTTCCACCTCGTCCTCCACGATTTCAATGACCTGGGTGGGAGCGGGTGGAGGCGGCGGAGGCGGCGGGGGCGTTGTGCTCGCCAGGATTTCCTCCTCCTCCATCTGCAATTCGGTGTATTCACCCAAACCCTCTTGACTGCGGTCGAAGGCGGTCCACTCGAAGGCCACCAAGGTGAAGGCCAGCGCGGTGAGCAGGCCTATGGCCAGGAAGCTGGTCT
>DAORNP010000029.1:6786-18007 GCA_035441065.1 Flavobacteriales bacterium
CGAGGTCGGCATCGGGGTTCTTGCGCGGTTCCATGTGCGTGTGATTTCGGTTCTGTACCCGCCTTGCGGGAAACGGTTCAAAACTAGCGATTCGTTCGGGCGGTGGCTCTCCGGCCCTTGATCCAGCCGCGCCGGTGCCATGCCCATCCGATGCCCACGCCGATGCTGTTGGCGGCGAAATCGTTCCAATCGCCCCGGCGCCCGAGGGGGGGCAGTTGCTGCATGAGTTCCAGAGCACCGCCATAGAGGACGCAGGCTAACATGGCCACCATAATGGATTGTGGCCCGCTGGCGCTGAGCGCTCGGCCTACGAGCACGGCCAGCACCGCGAAGAGACCGGCATGCACCAGTTTGTCGATGCTGAACAGGTCGGCCCAATGCCACGCCGGTAGCGCTGCGCCGGGCATCAGGCAGAGCAATAGGATCAGAGTGGCCCAGAGCAGGGGCCAGCGCCATGTGCGCAGCATGCTGCCTCAGGCTCCTACCAGCGCGCTGTACTGAGCAGCGTCCAAGAGGTCGTTGGCTTGGGCGGGGTCGCTCAGTTTCAAGCGCACCATCCATCCGGCGCCATAAGGATCCTTGTTCACGCTGGCTGGATCGTCGGTAAGCCCGGGGTTCACCTCCTCCACGGTGCCGCTCACGGGCATGAAGAGATCGCTCACGGTCTTCACCGCTTCCACGGTGCCGAAAACGGCTTCGCGGTCCAAGGCCTGGCCCACCGAGTTGATGTCAACGAATACGATGTCGCCGAGCTCGCCTTGCGCGAAATCGGTGATGCCCACCGTGGCGGTGTCGCCATCGATGCGCAGCCATTCATGGTCCTTGGTGTACTTGAGGTCGGCCGGGATGTTCATTGTGCTTGGGTTCGGTGGCGAATGTATCGGGCTGCAGCTTACTCGGTAAGGGTGAAGCGCAGGCTGATGCCGAAGTTGGAGTTGGCGCTGGGGAAGGAGGTGGTGATGAAAGGCTTGTTCACCACGCGGTCGTAGAACAGGCGCACGTTGAGTCGCTGATTCAGCACATAGTCGGCGCTGGTCTTGATGGAGGTGACCCGTTGGCCGGCCGTTACCTGATTGAGCGCCTGTTCCATTTGCCGGATCACCGTGACGTTCTCGCGGATGCTCACGTCGACGCGGACGTTGAGGTCGCTGTTGGGCTTCTTGTCGCCCACGTTGAAGGGCAGCTTCACGTTCTTGAACCGGTAGCCCGTTCCGAACACGTATTCCTTGCCGCGCGTCTCCGTGACCTGATAGTTGGTGAGGCTCAGGCTCATGTTGCGGTCGCGGTTGTGCTCCACTTTGGCGAGCAGGCCATTCTTCAGGGTGGCGTCGAAGCCGACCAGCGGGCGCATGGCTTCTTGCATGGTGACTACCATGATCTGCCGCTGCGGTATGTAGTTGCCGGCCGCATCAACGGCGTTGGCGCCCGGTACATAGAGCAGGTTGGTCTGGTAGCTGGCCACGTTGAAGGTGCTGCGGTAGCTGTTCTTCAAGGTGAAGGTGCGGAACCACTTGGTGAAGGGCTCCATCTTGGAGAGGCCGTCGTAGGTGATGTCCCAATTGGGCATCGGCGCCTGCTTGAACGGATTCAGGTTCACCGACTTGGCAGAGCCACCGGTATAGGCGGCGATGAAGGCCGGGATGATCACGTCCTGATTGGTGCTGCCGTAGCCGGTGAAGTAGCCCGTGGTATCGTTTAGCACGGATTCCGGGTTGGTGGAGCCCAGCCGTTCGCTGATCACCCGCCTGTTGGCAAGCAGGCTAGCGAACACCGCGCTCACCGAATTGTCATCGTCGTTCTTGAAGGCGGTGCGCCAGGTGAGCATGCTCACGCTGAAGCTTCCGGTCTCGTTCGGGTTGTCGTTCACGTAGCTGCCCAGATCCTCATTCCAGCGGAAGAACGAACGCGTGCTGCGCGCGCTCGTTCGGTTGGCGTTCAGCTCGATGCGCATGCCCTTGAAGGGCTCGAGGCTCATGCGGGCGGTGATGTTCTCGTTGCGCGTAGTGGTGTACGGATTGAAGATCGATTCATTGCGCACCAGCCAGCCATTGGCCGCAGCGGTCTGTGCGAAGTCCCGCACAGGGTCGCCATTGAGGTTGTCGTTCTGCTGGCCCAGCACGAAACCGAGCCCGGGCGCACCGAAGTTGTCCATGCCCACGATGTTGGTCTTGCGGCCGTAGCCCGGCAGCAGGGTTCCGTTGGTCTGGCTGTAGGTGAAGGATCCGGTGCGGATGGCCATGAGCATGCGGGCCAGGTTCTCCAGCACGTTGAATTTCTCCTTGGGCTTGTCCTCGGGCTTATCGGGCTTGGGCTGAGCGCCACCGCGGGCCGGAGCCGTCTGCGGGCGCGCTGCGGGGCGCTTGGCCTTGTCGTTGATCTTCTTCAGCCACTTGCTCTTGTTGTAGAGTGTGACGAAGTTGAGCTGGCTGTTGAGCGAGAGGTTGCGCGAGTTCTGCACCACGTGGCCCAGGGTGTCCTGCGTGAAGGGCGCACGGTCCCATTGGTAGCCGGCGGTGTAGCCCGCGTTGGAGGTGATCCAGTCGGTGAGCGGGAGCTTGTCGAACGGCAGCGTATAGGTGATGGCGGTGGTATGGTCGTAACGCGTCACCTCGCCCCAGTTGCGCAGGCTGGTGAGCACGCTGTCTTTCCAGAGTGCGTATTCGTCGCCGATCTTGGGATTCACGCGGCCGGGTGTCTCGCCCACCACGGCCATGTTGTTGGCGTTGAAATCGAGCTTGAGCGATTTGGTGATGTCGTACTTGAATCCGTACTGGCTCACCCAATTGAAGTTCTTGTTATAGGTGGGCGGCAGCGACTCGATGTCGGGGTTGGGGCGCACGAGCCGCTCCAGGTACATGCGGTCCATGCTGGTGCGCATGTTGATCTGCTTGAAGCCCAGGTTCACGTTGAAGTCCTTCAGCAGCTTGAGCCACTTGCTCTTGCCCACGAGGCCGATATCCTTGAACGGCTCAAGGGCCAGCGGCTTCGGGGCGAACTGGTAGGCGATGCTGCCTCGGTAGGTGCGCGTGTTCTCGAAGGCGGTGTTCACATCGAAGTACTCCTGGTCGGTGTAGCTGTAGGTGAGCGCTAGGTTCTCCACGTCCCAGGCGCGCTCTTTCTTGCCCTCGCCGCGCTCTTTGCGCACGTTGGTGAGGTTCATGCTGCGGCGGCGCGTGTAGGTGCGCGAGGCCTTCAAGCGCTGGCGGCGCTCATCGGGGGTGAGTGCGCGCGTGGCGTCGTTCCATTCGATGTCGGGGTTGAGCGGGTCGAATTGCGGGTTGCTCACCTGCTCGCTGTAACCGAGGTAAAGGGGAACGCGGATCTTGGTGCTCTCCGGGAGGAACTTGCCCATCTCCAGGTTCGCAGCGACGTCGATGCCGTACTTGGTCTCACGCTGCCGCTCGCTCACGCGCTTGTCGATGCTGCCCCAGAACGGCGTGCTGTAGTTGCCCGCCACGCTCACGGTGCCCAGATCGGCGAGCTGCGCGTTAACGCGGGCAACAGCGGCCCAGCCTCCGCGCTGGTCGAAATCGGTGAGCCGCAGCTCATTCACCCATACCTCGGCGCATTTGGCCAGGCCGTTGTCCGTGGCGTAAGGATTGGCCTCCTCACCGTCCTTGTTCGGATTGCGGATGCCGATCATGATGCTGCGCAGCTGGCTCAGGTTCGGGCTGCCCTTGATGAAGACGCGGCGGTCGCCATCGGTTCCGGCGTAGCGCAGGTTGCGCGGGTATGCGCTCTGGTCGCGCTGGATCTTCAGGTCGTTGAGCTTGGCGAACTCGATCACCATGTTGTTGGCCTCGGGCCACACATTGAACGGGTCGTTGTTGAAGGGCGCGCTCACCTGAACAGGCACCTCGTACTCGTAGTAGTTGGCATCCAGGTCGTTGCCGATGCGCACGAACACCGTGATGTCGCCATAGGCGATCGGGTTGTTGAGGTCGCGGCTCTCGGCGTGGATGAACATCTGCATCTTCTTGTAGCTGCGGATGTCGAAGCTCACGTTGCGGAAGGCGCCGCGCGCGTCGCCATCGCGCAGGTTGCACACCTGCAGCTGCAGGCTCTGTTCATTCAGGTTGCGCAGGTTGGCGCTGGCCACGTCCACCTCCTTGTTGATGCCCGGCGGCAGCACGTAGTTGATCGGGTAGCGCGAGCCGTTCTCCTCGATGTTCACGGCCGCCACGTTGAAGGTGGTGGGGTCGGGGTCGCTCGCGGGCACCTCTTGCGGCGTGAGCAAGGAGCTCTCGTACTTGCGCCATTCGCCACGCACGAACTCCAATCGCGCGAAGCGCAGCGTGGCCTGCTGCTGCCAGCCATTGAGGTACATGCGCATGAAGCGGATGCTGCGGAAGTCCTGGATGCCATTGACGCGCGCCGTGGGCTGCCGCACCGGGATCTTGAACTGGTACCAATAAACCCGCTTGGTACCTGCGGGCGTGCTGGCATCGGCCTCGATGCGGTCTGTGATGAAGTTCCGGCCCACCACCATGTCCTGCGGGCGCAGCGGCAAAGCGTAGTGGAAGTAGCTCTCGCCCTCGGCCAGGTTCTGGTCCAGGTTGATGTCCTCCGTAGTGGGGATCACCGTTTGCTGGGTGGGGTAGTTCTCGGGGCTGTCCTCGTCGGTCACGCTATTGCCTTCAGGGTTGTTGAAGCGCTTGTAGCGATCCAGGATGCTGGCCTGCTGGTTATCAAGCTGGGTGCCGCGGAAGAACTGATAGTCGTCGTTGCTGGGGTCGGTCTGGATGCGGCTCAATGCGTTCGGGTCGGATACCACGCTGGCCACCTGGCTCACATAGTCGCCGAAGTATTGCTGCTCATTGCCTTGGGGCGAGTCGCCCAGATTGGAGTGGAGCCCATCGAGGCCCACGTCCTGATAGCGGTTGCTGTTGCTCTGCAGCAGGGCGAATGCGTTCACCACGTTCTGGGTGATGGGCACGGCCCCCCATTGGGTGAAATCAACTGGCGCCGATCCGTCCTGCGCATCCTTGGGCAGGCCGTTCTCGAAGCCCTTGCGACCATCGCGCAGCACATCCTCGCTGATGTTGCCCAGGTCGAGGTACAGCATGCCGCCGGTGGTGTTCTGGCTGTCCTCGTTGCTTCCGTTCACTGCCGCTTCGCTGAAGGGGTCCATCAGCCAGAACTGGATGCTCTCGATGTTGCTGCTCTCGAAATCGGTGGTGGTGATCCGCCGCATGATACCCGCCCAGTTCCGCTCAGGTGTATTGAAGGTGCCGTTGGGGTTCAGCCATTGGCCATCTGTCTCGTAGTTGTATGGCCCGCGCTCGTTGGGATAGAAGGTGAGGTCGAGCACAGGGATGTTGTTGGGTGTTCCCGCCGGCAGCTGGCGGAAGGGGAACACCTCGTTCTCGAGCACTTCGCGCATGCGGTGGTCGCTGCGCATGGCGGCGTTGTTGGCGATGTGCGAGGGCGTGAGGTTGTTGTTGCGGAAGAAGAGCGGGTCGATCACGTACCAGCTGAGCTGCGCGCGACGGAAGCCATTGCGCAGGTCGTTCACGAAATCGCCTTCCGGGAAGAGGTCAGGGATGCCCTGCGGCGTGCTGGCATGGAACCAGAGGCTCTGGGTGCGCAGGTCGATGGTGCTCACGCTGCCCTCGAAATCGTCGATGTAGCTGGTGCCCGCGTTGCCAATGGCGCGGCTGTGGCCAGGGATGAGGTAGGCGCCCTCGATGCTGGCGTTCACATTGCTCTCCTGCTTGGTGGCGTAGAAGGGCAGCTTGTCCACCACATTGGTGAGCCATTGCGACTTGCTCTGCCAGTTGGCGTCGAGGCCAACGATCGTATTGGCGATGGGCTCTTCACCGGCGTTCACCTTTTGCGTGAGCGGGCGCTCATAGAGGTTCATGATGGTGCCGCCGATCACGAAGTCCTTGTTGATGGTGTAATCGAAGCGGGCGCCTGCCAGCGTGCGCGTTTGTATGCTGAATAGCGAGTTGCTCTCCAGGGCGATGTTCACCGGGGTGCCGCTCTCGAGGATGCCCTGGTTGAGGATGCGCACGCGGCCCAGGTTGTAATCAACGGTGTAATCCTGGTTCTCCACCAGGCGCACGCCGCCAGCGGTCACCACCACGCTGCCTTGCGGTATGTTCACGCTGTTCAGGTTGATCACATCGCTGCTGGCGCTGCGGTAGCTGCCCCTTAGTTTGAAGCGGTTCAGCTCCGGGATGTTCTGAGCGGCAATCTTGGTGCTGTCGTAGAGTTGCTGATAAATGATGGTGCGCCTTATCGCTTCGGGCTGCACGGGCGAGGCAGGATTGGGGCCGATGAGCTGCCGGTCCAGGAAGCTCCCGAAAGGCTCGAGCACCGGGAAGAAGATGCGGCCGTTCTGCGTGTTGATGGTGCCGCCGTTGGTGGCCGCGCCGTCGATGAAGTCGAACCAGCCGTCGGGGTTGGGCGCATTGTTCGGGTCCAAGCGGTCAAGCCCAACCGTTTGGATCAGCGGGATCTGGTCAACCGGTGCGCGCGGGATGTAGTTGATGTCAACGCCCGTGACCGGGTTGTTGTACACCACGTCGAGCCGGAAGTTGTCACGGTTCACCTGGAAGGCGCCAAGCGAGTACACGTTCTTCATCATCAGGTCCCACAGCGGGATGCGCGGGTTGGTGATGGTGGCCTTGAGCAGGCGCAGGATCAGCGCGTCGGGCGGGCCGATGCCGTCGGTGCTGAACTCGCCCACTTGGAAGGTCTGTCCGTTGAGGGTGTATTGGAAGGCCACGGCGAGCACCTCGTCGTTGTTGAGCTGCTGGTTCAGGGTGATGAAGCCGAGTCGCGCGTTCAGCGTGTACTCGTTCATGTTGAGCAGGCGCGCGCTCTCTAGTTTCTCGAAGTGGCGCGCGGGCAACAGGCCCAAGGCTTGCAAGGCGCCGCTTGAATTCACGAAGCTTCGGATGCCGGCGTTGGCGCTCACGGCGGCGTAGAGGCTGTTGGCGGCGTTGTCGGCATCAGTGCCGGGGTTGTCGATCAGCAGTCCCGGCGGCATATCGTTGCTCACGCGGCCCGCATCGCGGCTGGCCTGGCTGGCGTCTTCGCCCAGATCGGTGAAGGCCACCACGTTGCGGTTCTGGTTGAAGTCCTGCCGCATGTTGGTTACCCAGACCTCAACGCGCGTGATCATCACGCCGCTGTTCACGGTGGGCAGGGTGCGCAAGGCGTTCTCGTATTGCTCGCGGAAGGCGTAACTCAGGAAGTAGTGCTTGTTGGCCTCGTACTCGTCGGCCTTGATGTCGAAATTGGTGGTCTGCGCGCCGCCCTGGGTCTGCACATTCCGGCGCTGGCCTTTCTCCTGGCTGAAGATGCCTGTGGCGGTGAGTCGGCCGAACTTCAGCTGGGTCTTGATGCCGAAAAGGCTCTGGCTGCCCTGTATCAGCGTGCCGCGCAGGGGCAGGCTCACGTTGCCGGCCTCGATCTTCTGGATGATTTCGTCCTCGTAGCCGGTGTAGTCGAGCTTCACCTGATTCTCGAAGTCGAAGGTTGCCTGCGTGTTGTAGTTGGTGGTGATCTTCAGCTTCTCGCCGATGTTGCCCACCAGGTTGAGCTGGATGCGCTGGTCGAAGTTGAAGGTGGTGATGCGCCGCTGCTGGATCGGGATCCGCGGGTTGTCGGTGCGGCTCACGTTCAGGCCGAAGATGATCTCAGCCGAGCCGCGCGGCTTGATGTCGATGGTGTTGCCCCCGAAGATCCGATCGAAGACCTTGCCCTGCACCTTCAGTGCAGGAATCATCCGCTTCTGCGCGCTCTCGCTCTCCTGTTCCACCTTGTCGAGCCAGAAGGTCTGGAGCGATTGCTCCATGTCGTAGTTGAGGTATTCCTCCAGGCTCATGCTCATGGGCGGCCGGTAGTCGAAGCTCCCGCCCACGCTGCTGTTCACGATGTACTGTCCCGTGACCGGGTCATAGATCACATCGTTCTGGATGTTCTCGGGATCCCCCAGGTTCACCAGGCCCGTGCTGCCGGCACCGGGCGCGTTGGGGTCGGTGATGGGGTACACCAGGTCAACTTCTGGCGTGTCCGCTTGCAGCACAACGAAGCCCAGGCCGAAGGCCGAAGCAGAGGCTGCGATCGATAGCAGGACCACCGCGCACGCACCGCGCAGCAAGGTTGCTGTTGCTGATGACGATGAAAGGAAGGGATGCACGGCCCGGCTCACAGGTTCTTCAATGTCAGCTTGATCAATTCTTCCAGTGGCGGAGGTTCCGATCCGCGCTCGCTCAGCACGCCTTGCAGGGCTCGTTCGGCCTTCGCACGGTCCAAGCCGAGCGAGACCAGCGCCGATAACGCCTCGCTCCGCAGCGTATTGCCCGGGCTCATGGGCGTGCCCGCTGGCATCGCTGCTGAAGCCAGCCCCAGCTTGCCTTGCAGCTCGCCGATTATCCGCTGCGCCAGCTTCGGCCCGATGCCCTTGATGCCCTTCAATGCACGCTCATCGCCCATGATGATCGCGCCGCGAACATCATCTGCGCTGCGCGCGCTCATGATGGCCATGGCCAAAGTGGCGCTCACGCCTTGCACATCGATCAGCCTCCGGAAGAGCTCGCGCTCATCCGTGTTGCGGAAGCCGAACAAGCGGTGCTCGCTCTGGCCGCTGCGCACATCCACGCTCACGCTGTAGTGGATGAACAACCGGCAGGCTCCGCGCGTTGGTAGCTGTGACAAGGAAGAAGAGGCCACATTCACCATGTAGCCTACACCATGGCAGTCCACCACCACATGGTCTGTTCCGCGGTCCAATAGCTCTCCGTTCAGGCTGTCGATCATCCTGTCCCTTCGGTCAAGTATGGGATCCTACAAAGGGGGTAGAATGGAATCGATCGGCGGGTGGTTCTCCGGAAGGGGGCCGGAATGAAGGGCCCGAAAATAGGTGGACGGACCGGAATTGGGCATCATGTCGCATCAGGGGTATTCTTGCGGCATGGCCGAAGAGCAAATCGTGGTCTTCACCGGTGCGGGGGTGAGCGCCGAAAGCGGCCTGCGCACCTTTCGCGACAGCGATGGCCTTTGGGAGCAGTACCGCGTGGAGGACGTGGCCACCCCTGAGGCCTGGCGCCGAAACCCCGAATTGGTGCTGCGCTTCTATGATGAGCGCCGCGCCCAGGTCATCGGTGCACGGCCCAATGCCGCGCATGAGGCCATCGCACGGCTGCAGGAGCGGTACAGGGTCCAAGTGATCACCCAGAACATCGACGACCTGCATGAGCGGGCGGGCAGCCAGGATGTGCTGCACCTGCATGGCGAGATCTTGAAGGCTCGCAGTACGATTGACCCCACCCTCGTCACGCCCATAACCGGTCCATCACTTCGCATGGGCGATAAGTGCGCGCTGGGATCCCAACTTCGCCCGCACATCGTGTGGTTCGGAGAGGAGGTGCCCTTGCTTCCTGCGGCTGCCGAAATGATGACCCAAGCGCATCGCGTGCTTGTGGTGGGAACCTCGCTGAACGTCTATCCGGCCGCCAGCTTGGTGCACCATGCGCCCCGCATAGTGCCCATGGTTCTGGTGGATCCCAGGCCGGTCGCGGTGCACAGACCGGGCTTGCGCGTTATTCAAGCCAGCGCCACAGTGGGTGTGGCGTCGGTGGTGGAGGAGTGGATGAGCGAACCTTAGCGTGCTACAACCACCCGTTTGGTGGCCAGCAATGCACCATTGCGCTCCAAGCTCACGAAATAGATGCCGGGCGTCCAATCGCTGGTGGGCAGCACCAAGCGTGATTGCTGGCTGCTTACGGTGTAGCGCTTAATGGTGGCGCCGAGCATGTCGTGAATGATGACCTGCGTGGCGAGGCCAGCACGATCAAGGCTCAGGTCGAGTTGCACATCCTGTCCGATGGCCGGGTTCGGTGCGGCATCGATGCGCGCCGGGCGCTGAGCAATCTCCTCGATTCCCACAGCCGCCACGTCGAAGCGGATATCGACATAAACCGTGTCTGTTGGTACTGCCGTGTTGTACCACACATAACGGTAGGTGCTGATCCCAGCATGGCCGAGCGGGACATGGTAGGCGTGGAAGTTGTCGAGCGTGACCCCAGGAGACATGGGGAGCACCGCTTCCTGGCCAGCACCCCAGAAGGGCAGGGTGCCTGCTGGCAATGCATCGTAGCATACGCCCCAGCAGAAATAATTCTCGGTACCTGATTGCACATTCAACTCGTAGCGCTTCACATTCACGTTCATGTCCGCGCTTCCATTGCTGGTCGTGAACAGGCTGGACGTTAGCAGGGCCGCATCGGCTTGCCCAGACTGGGTCACCAACTGGCCGTTCACCACCTGGCCTTGGCCATTCGTGACGTTCAGGAGTTGGGCTTGAGCGCTAAGAGCCAAAGCAGCGAGCGGGAGGAGGGCGTATCGTGCAATCATGTGCCGTGCGGACTGGGAGGTGAGTTCCTGATTTGTGGTCAAATGTATCAGCAACCGCAGCCTCGGCAGCTCATTGATCCATGATGGACATGGCTCGTTAGGATCCCAACCAGCTTTCCATCGATGCTATTGGACGTGACCCTTGCTCGGCTACGTTTGGCCACCCCGGATTTGCTGCACTCACAGTTGACGCGGCCACTTTCAAGAACCAAAACAACGATTCATGATGAAGAAGTCCTTACGCTTTGCAGTGCTAACGGCTGCTCTTGGTGCTTTCATGGGCGCTCAAGCCCAGTGCCCCACCGGCGAGACCCAGGTTTCGGTGAACATCACCACGGACCAGTGGGCATCGGAGACCACATGGACGCTGACCGGGCTCGGCGGCACGCCGGTCTATGCATCCGGCGGCCCGTGGACCAATTTGGGCGCGCCTGGCACAACTGACCGCCCACCGGTGCTGGCCTGTGTGCCAGATGGCCCCATCATCGTTTTCACCATCATCGACGCTTACGGCGATGGCATTTTTAGCTCGCAGTACGGTGCCGGTTTCTACACCGTCACTTCGAATGGAGGAGCGACCACCCACGCCAGCAACTATGCGTTCACCACGGCACAGGACGTCGCGTACTTCGTGACCGGCCCACAGAGCGCTCTGGACTTGGGCTCACTGACGGTTGGCCTGCCTGCTGTTGTGGCTCAGGGCAATCAGAGCATCACCGGCACCTTGCGGAACTTCGGCACCACGGCCATCACGGGCTTCACGCTCAACTACACGGTTGATGGCGGTGCTCCGGTCTCCGCGCCCATCACGGCCAATGTGGCCGTTGGAGCCAGCTACAGCTTCACGCACCCA
>DAORNP010000029.1:18017-20721 GCA_035441065.1 Flavobacteriales bacterium
TGGAATGCCACCACCGGCAGCCACGTGATCAACGTTTGGGCGAGCGCGCCCAATGGCGGCACCGACGGCAACCTGCTGAATGACATGATCAGCGTGAATGTGAACGTTGCCTCCCAGAGCGTGCAGCGCGTGGTGCTCATCGAGGAGTTCACCAGCAGCACCTGCGCTCCCTGCGCCAGCTTCAACAACACCTTCGACCCCCTGCTCACCAGCCTGAACACGAACACGGGCAGCAGCAACATCGCAGCCGTCAAGTACCAGATGAACTGGCCCAGCCCCGGCACTGATCCGAGCTACAACCCAGATGGTGTTACCCGTCGCCAGTACTACGGTGTCAGCGGCATCCCTGATGTGTTCCTGAATGGCCGGGACCCAGCGAATGCCTACACCAATAACGCCACCAACCTCAACAACGAAGCGGCGATTCCAGCGTTCTGCAGCATCAACCTCAATGCGACCTATGCGGGGAATACCCTCACCGTTTCTGGTACAGTAACGCCGCACGCTGCGTTCCCTGGCAGCTACAAATTGCACATCGCTGCGGTGGAGAGCTACACCTACAATGGTGGAACCACTTCGCAGAGCCAATACAAGCATGCCCAGCGGAAGATGCTCCCGAACGGCAGCGGCATCACGCTCACCTCTCTGCAGGACGGCGTGGCACAGACCTTCAACCAGAGCTACACCTTCACGCAAGGCGGCGTGGCTCAGGGCAACTACAACCTCTGGGGCCAGTTGGCCAACGTGAAAGTGGTGGCCTTCGTGCAGAACAGCACCACCAAGGAAGTTCTGCAAGCGGCTTTCGTGTCGCAGCTCAGCGTGGGCATCGATGAGGTGAACGCCCTCGATCGCCACCTCACGCTCTTCCCGAACCCCACCGATGGCCAGATGAGCCTGAGCTTCGACCTGCCCAGTGCCACCAACGTGAGCTTCACGGTGCTGAACCTCGTCGGCGAGCAAGTGATGAGCAGCACCCGCGGCTTCGGCAGCGGCGAGCAGCGCCACAACCTCGACCTGAGCGCACTGGCCAATGGCAGCTACCTGGTGCAGGTGACCGCCGATGGCCTCACCGCTACGCGCAAGGTGACCGTTAGCCACTGATGAACTGATTTCGCGAAGGCCAGCGGCACGGCGCGATGATTGCGCTGCTCCGCTGGCCTTTCGCTTGGCCGTTAACCCCAACCCTGATGCGAATCCTTTCATTCCTGGCTTCTGTGGCCATTGCCACCGCCACCTTCTCCCAATCGACACTGCCCAGCGTGCAAGTGCAGAGCTTGGAGGGCAAGAAGGTGGACACGCGCTCCTTCAGCAATAACGGCAAGCCCATCATCCTGAACTTCTGGGCCACCTGGTGCGCACCGTGCAAGAAGGAGCTGAGCGCCATTGCCGAGAAATACGAAGATTGGCAGAAGAAGACCGGTGTGAAGCTCATTGCCATCAGCATCGACGATGCGCGGACCAGCGCACGCGTGAAGCCATACGTGAGCGGACAGGATTGGGACTACGAGATCTACCTGGACCCCAACGGCGACCTGAAGCGCGCGCTGAACGTGAACAACGTGCCGCACACCTTCCTGCTCAATGGTGATGGCGAGATCGTGTGGCAGCATAACAACTACGAGCCGGGTGATGAGAACGAGCTGTTCCGCAAGGTGCAGGAGCTAACCGGAAAGAAGTGACCTTCGGCGACCCGCTCGGCGGGATGAAACACATGCGATTCAGCGAACCACGCAGCGGCCTGCTGGCCGTTGCATACCTTGCATTCGCCCTGGCGACCAGTGGCCAGGAGCAACTTCCGCAATCCGGTGGCCAGTTGCACGGCAACTTCAGCACCGACGCGCAGTATTACAATGCCGATGATGCCATTGGAGCCATCCTGCCCAAAGAGCGGTTGGCCTACAACGCGTGGATGAACCTGATCTTCACGAGCGGCGCCTTCGAGGCAGGTACGCGCGTGGAGAGCTACGAGCCGGCACTGGCGGGCTATCCGGCGGGGCAGCCGTACAGCGGTTCTGGCATCGGGTATCGCTATGCCAAGTACAAGCTCAGTGACCTGGAGGTCACGGCCGGTAATTTCTTCGAGCAATTCGGGCAGGGCCTCGTCTTCCGTGCCTATGAGGAGCGTTACCTGGGCGTTGACAATGCCATGGACGGCATACGCCTGAAGTACAAGCCCTATCGGGGCGTGTACCTCAAGGCTGTGGCTGGGCGCCAGCGCTTCGCATTCAACAATGGCCAGGTGAAGGGCGTTGGATTGGTGCGTGGCGCAGATGCCGAGGTGAACCTCGCTGAACTGCTCGACAGCGCATGGACCATGGCTGGCAATCTGATCATCGGCGGGAGCTTCGTGAGCAAATACCAAGAGGACCGCGACCCCTTGCTCGTGCTGCCCGAGAACGTGGCTGCCGGTGCGGTGCGTGTGAATTTCACCTCATCGCGATGGGACCTCTATGCTGAGTACGCGTACAAGGTGAATGACCCCAATGGCAAGAACGATTTCATCTACAAGCCCGGAGAGGCCGTGCTGCTGAACGCGACCTACTCGTCTAAGGGCTTCGGCGCATCCGTTGGCGCGCACAGCTTCGATAACATGTTCTACCAGAGCGATCGCGCAGCACCGACGCCCTTCGACCTCAACATCAATTTCCTTCCGCCGCGCGCTAAGCAGCATACCTACAACCTGCCCGCTACGCTGTATCCCTAT
>DAORNP010000029.1:20731-29635 GCA_035441065.1 Flavobacteriales bacterium
GCCACGCAGCCCAACGGAGAAGTGGCGGCTCAAGGAGAAGTATTTTACAAGTTCAAGAAGGGTAGTGCGCTGGGCGGCAAGTATGGCACCAAGCTCGCCGTGAATGCCAGCGTTGCCTATGCGCTCGACACCACGCGCCTGGGTGTGGCCGATGACACCACGCGGCGCTTGGGTTACAGCAGCCGGATCTTCGGCGCTAGCGACCGCCGCTATTTCCAGGACATCAACGTGGAGCTGCGCAAGAAGATCTCCGATTCCTGGGAGCTGGCCGTCACCTACTTGAACCTGGCGTACGACATCGATGTGATACAAGGGAAGCCTGGCAAGCCGGTGGTGTACACCGACATCATCATCCTCGAAGGACTGCACAAGTTCAGTGAACGCACCTCGTTGCGCTTCGAGCTTCAGCATCTGAGCACGAAACAGGATCAGGGCAATTGGGCCACCGCGCTGGCAGAGCTCACCTTCAGCCCGCATTGGTTCCTGGCCGCCATGGATCAATACAACTACGTGGGCAACGCCCAACTCGAGGCAGAAGGCCAGAAGCAGTTGCATTACCCCATCGGATCGGTGGGCTATATCCACGGAGGCAACCGGTTCCAAGTGAACTACGGTCGGCAACGGGCCGGCATCTTCTGCGTGGGCGGGGTGTGCCGTCAAGTCCCCGCCGCCAACGGCCTTACCTTGTCCATCACAAGCACCTTCTGAGTCATGCGCATACTGTTCTTGTTCGCTGCGGTCGGCCTGATGGCAGCCGGTTGCGACAAAGTGGATGATCCCATCGAGCGGAGGAGCAATTCCGGTGGCCCAGGCGCAACGGTGAAGCGCCGCGCCCTGCTCGAGGAGTTCACCGGGCATCATTGCAACAATTGCCCGGCCGCGCATGCTGTTGCTGCGCAGCTGAAGAACCTGTATGGCGATGACCTGATCCTCGTGGGCTTGCACGCAGCAGCGAATTTCAATTCGAGCTTCATCGTGCCCCAGAGCAACCCTGACGGCAGCTATGCCACCGATTTCCGGACGACCGAAGGACAGGCTTACGCAATCAACTACGCGGTCACCTTCCTGCCTTCGGGCATGGTGAGTCGCAGGCCATACAACAGCAGCACCGTGCTGGCCAGTGCCAGTTGGGGAAGCGCGATCGAGGAGATCGTGAATGAGGATGCCCTCTTCGATGTGTGGGTGAGCGATCTGCAGCACAATGCCGGTGCGAACACGGTGACCGCGACGGTAAAGGTGGCTGTGCTCCAAGGTGTGACTGGCGAATACAAGCTCACCACGTACCTCTTGGAGGACAACATCATCGATTGGCAGTACAACTCACAGGCTACGCCCCCTGATGTCCCCAATTACAATCACCGCCACGTGTTCCGCAAGACGCTGGACGGGGCTTGGGGGCAAGTGGCCATCGCCTCCGGGGCCAGCGAAGGCGATACGCTCACCTTCACCTACGCAGGCGTGAGCATGAATCCGGCTTGGAACGCCTCCAATTGCGAGCTGGTCTCCTATATGCACAAGACCTCGAACAACGAGGTGATGCAGGCGGCCATCCGCAAATTCCAGCCTTAACAGGATCTGGCGCCTTCCCGGGGCAAGGATCCGGGTCATTAACCGTTGAGCATCAGGGTGCTTTGACCGCTTGTGGAAAAACGAGCCTTCCGCCCGCATCAATCCCGAGCCTCAGGCACTACTTTCAGCCCTGCTTTCCAGCAGGCAACTTCGCTAAACCCGATCTGTGATGATGGACCAAGGAAGGAAGATGATGGAGTTCAGCAAACAGGTGCTCCAAAAGGTCAGTTTCGACCCGCGCCTATTCAAGAAGGAGTTGATCAAAGCCCGTAAATGGGTTGGCCAAAGCGACCAGTTGGTCCTGAAGGCCTGGTGCCTGGCCACCTTCGGGCATATCTATAAGGATGTGATCGTGGAGGTGTTCCGGAGCACGATGCGGAGTTGAAGGCCCAAGAGGCATTCCGCCGAGCAAGAGGCATTCACGAACCTTCCCGCAGGAAACGGAGCGAGCGTCTCAGTCCGCTGAATTTGGCCCGCTTCACCGCACTTCCCTCGAACAGCCGGTCGAACAGCACTTCATCCATGCCGTGCCATTCGTCGGCGGTAAGGGCCATCAGCTCCTGCTTCGGCTTGAACTCGGGCTCTGCATGTGGCGCGGCGAATCGATTCCATGGGCAAACCTCTTGGCAGATGTCGCAGCCGAAGGCCCAGCCGTTGAGCTTATCCGCGAATTCGGCCGGAATCGCCTCTTTGAGCTCGATGGTGAGGTAGCTGATGCACCGGCTGCCATCGACGCCGTAAGGCGTGATGGCGTCCGTGGGGCACGCATCGATGCAGCGCCGACAGGTGCCGCAATGGTCGGTGGCCGGCGCGTCGGGCGCTAGTTCCAGGTCGGTGATCAGCTCGCAGAGGAAAAAGAAGGAGCCCGCACCTTGGCGAATCACGTTGGTGTGCTTGCCGCGCCATCCGATGCCCGCGCGCTCGGCCCAAGCCTTCTCCAGCACCGGTGAAAGCGCGAAGCTCCACGTCTCCGAATTGATCGGCGATGAAGGTCATGAGCGGTTTCAGGCGCTTCTTCACCACCTTATGATAGTCGCGGCCATAGGCGTAGGTGCTCAGCTTGGGCGCTTCGGAGTCGTGCTGCTGGGGTGGGGCGTGGTAGTTGAAGGCCAGGCTGATCACGCTCCTGGCCCCAGGCATCAGTTTTCGCGGATCTAGCCGCATGTCGAAATGATTGGCCATGTAAGCCATTTGGCCGTGCTTGCCTTCTTTCAGCCACCGCTCCAGCCGAGGCGCTTCTTCTTCCAAGAAGCCCGCAGCCGCTATGCCGCATGCCATGAAGCCCAGCCGGTGGGCCTCCGCTTTAATCTGCGCGGCACGGGCGCTCGCATCGGACATGGGGGGAAGGTAGGCGCCTCGGTCCAGGCAGAAGGCGCTCTAAGAATCGCAGTGCGAAGTGCGTGTGGCCAGTTGGCCGCAGCGGGGTACTTTCGCGGCCGTTGAGCAAGCCCCAAGCATACGTTGGCACTCGGAGCATGGCCGTTTGGCTGCGCGAAGTGATGGTCCTCTTCAAGCTGCGACTGGCGGCTTTGGTGGTGGTGAGCGCTGTGCTCGGCTACCTGATGGGTGTGGCGCCTGGGGCCTTCAGCATGGCCGAATTGCTGCTGCTCATCCTGGGTGGCACATTGCTCACTGGCGCGAGCAACGCATTGAACCAAGTCGTTGAAGTCGGGGAGGATTCCAGGATGCTGCGCACTGCGGAGCGCCCGTTGGTGAAGGGCACCCTCTCGTTTGCGGAGGCCATTGCTGCGGCATTCGTGGCAGGAACCACGGGCATTCTCATCCTCTGGCTGGCCTTCGGGCCGCTAACGGGGATCCTGGGCTTCATCTCGCTGTTCATGTACGCGGCCTTGTACACGCCTCTGAAGAAGCACTCCCCATGGGCGGTGTTCGTGGGAGCCTTCCCCGGCGCCTTTCCTCCGATGCTCGGCTATGTCGCGGCTACCGGGCAATTCGGCTTGGGTCCCGGTCTGCTCTTCGCCATGCAGTTCATGTGGCAGTTCCCGCACTTCTGGGCCATTGCCTGGGTGCTCAGTGAAGATTACGCCCGCGGGGGCTTCCACCTATTGCCTTCGCGCGAAGGCACCGATGCCCGTAGTGCGTTCCTCATCCTGCTCTACACCTTGTTCGTGATTCCTGTGGGCCTGCTTCCGTGGGCCTTCGGTTTCGTCGGCCCTTGGGCGGCATGGGTCTCGGTGGCCATGGGGGCAGTGATGCTCTGGCCCGCTTGGCGCCTGTTCCGGTCGCATGATCGCGCCGATGCCAAGCGCCTGATGTTCGCGAGTTTCATTTATCTGCCCGTGGTGCAGGTGGCATATGTCCTTGATCGGCTATGAGCGACGCTCCCTTTACACTGAACGAGGAGCGTGATCGTTCCGCCCGTGCCCGTCGCATGCTCACGTGGCTCCTGTGCTTCGCCATCGTCATGTTCTTCGCTGGCCTCACCAGCGCTTACATCGTGAGCATGAGCGGCGGCTACTGGACGCGCATTGCGATGCCCTCGCCCTTCTTCTGGAGCACGGCCTTCGTGCTGGCTGGCAGCGCCACGCTGCACCTTGCGTTGATGAGCGTCAAGAAAGGCCGGTCGCAATTGGCGCTCCCCTTGATCCTGGCAACGCTCGGTTTGGGCGTTGCTTTCACGGCATCGCAGGTAAAGGGCTGGTCGCGGTTGGTGGAATTGGGGATCACCATCAGCCCCAACAAGCTGCTGGGGATTGGTGGCGAATACGGAGTGGATTTCACGGTGAGCAAGGATGGGCAACCGTTGGTGCCGGCCGATGGCCATTGGTATGCTGCCGACGATGCTGCGCGCCAATATGCCCTCGATGCGGAAATCGCCGAGCAGAAGGACCGTACCGGGCCCTACTTTTACATACTTACCCTGGCCCATGCGGGCCACGTGGCCTTAGGGCTGCTTAGCCTGCTGATCATGGCTTTCATGGCCCTGAAGGGCCGATACACCGCCAAGGAGCACGTTGGCCTGTGGGCTGGAGCGGTGTATTGGCATTTCCTCGGTGGCCTGTGGGTATTCCTCTTTTTGTTCCTGAAGTACGTTCACTAACATTGCCGCCGCATAACCAGGTCATGGCAGGAGACGCGACTAAAGCACTGAGTAACGACGTCCTATGGGGCGGCGGACGCTCCCCGTTCAGCATCAGCTACGGGAAGATGATGATGTGGTTCTTCCTGGTGTCCGACGCCCTCACCTTCAGCGGCTTGCTGGTGGCATACGGTTTCGTGCGCCACAGCACCACCGAGGCATGGCCCATCGGCGAGGAGGTATTCCGAGCGCTGCCTTGGCTGCATGGCAGCTACCCGTTGATCTATGTAGCCTTGATGACGGCCATCCTCATCTTCAGTTCCGTGACCATGGTGCTGGCGGTGGAGGCCGGCCATCGCATGGATAAGAGCGGGGTGATCAAATGGCTCTTCGCAACGGTGATCGGTGGTGCCTTCTTCGTGGGCAGCCAGGCCTGGGAGTGGTACCACTTCAACCACGGCAGCGGCGGCTACATCACCATGGATAACGGCGATAAGTACTGGGTGCATAATGATGCCCACGACACGCATGATCCGGCGCATGCTGAGGGCTTCCATTTGGTGAAGGCGCTTCCAGGGCACTACCTGATTCCCGATACGCTTCCCGGTGGTGCTGAAGTGGCTCCTGTAACCGGTGATGCCGCCCAGCAATTGTGGAAGAGCAAGGTGGTGTACATGGCCGGTGCACCCTTCCCTTGGAGTGCGCACGGCATCGAGTTCAACGAGTACGGCCCGCAGCAGTACTCCAACTTCTTCTACTTCATCACCGGCTTCCACGGCTTCCACGTGTTCAGCGGGGTCATCATCAACCTCATCGTGCTCATCATGGTGCTGCAAGGTGTCTTCCACCGCCGTGGCCACTACGAGATGGTGGAGAAGGCCGGTCTCTACTGGCACTTCGTTGACCTGGTGTGGGTGTTCGTGTTCACCTTCTTCTACCTGCTCTGATCCGCTAACCAAACGCCCTCGCCGAGGTATCGGCGGTTTGACATGGAACGCGACGACATCATCGAATACAGCCTCGACGCGCATCACAGCGAAGAGGATGGCAAGAAGATCCGCCGGAAGATCTGGCTGGTCACTGGCCTGCTCGCTTTGGTCACCACGGTTGAAGTGGCCTTGGGCGCCTATTGGAAGGAATGGATGCCGGGCAGCTGGCATTTGGTGAAGTGGACCTTCGTGGTGCTCACGCTCGTGAAGGCCGCCTACATCGTGATGACCTTCATGCACCTGGGCGATGAGCGCCGGAACATCCGCGCGATCATCCTGCTCCCGTACGCGCTTTTCATCCTGTACCTCCTCTGGATCGCGATTTGGGAGTCGCAGTACGTCAATTACCTCTGGGAGACCTACCTCTGATGCAGGTTGCGCCTGCGGGCCGGCGTAAGAAGTTCCTTGTCCTCGGTGGCATTGCTGCCTTCGTGCTCGGTCTGTTCGTGTTCTTCTCGCCATGGCTGGGCATGGCCAAGCACGAGTTCAACTTCCTGCCTTACTACGGACCCAAAGAGGTCGTGGCCTATGAACGGGAAGGGCAGATGGTGATTGATACCATTTACCACGAACTGCCGAGCTTCAGCCTCACCGACCAGTACGGCAGGCCCTACACCGAGAGGGATGCCAAGGGAAAGATCATCGTGGCCGATTTCTTCTTCACGCGTTGCGGCACCATCTGTCCGAAGATGAGCGTCCAGATGCAGCAGATGCAGCTCAAGCTCAACGATTCGGCCTTCAAGGATGTCGTCTTCCTCAGCCATACCGTCGACCCCGAGCACGACACGCCCGAGGTGCTGCTCGACTATGCGCGCAAGCTTGAAGCGGACAGCGCGCGGTGGTTGTTCCTTACCGGTGGCAAGGATGCGATCTATTTGCTCGGCAGCGAAGGCTACCATGTGGCGGCGCGCGAAGAGGTGATGGAGCCCGGGGGATTCCTCCATTCGGAGCTATTCGTGCTCGTGGACAAGAACCGCCGCATCCGCGGCTACTACGATGGCACAACCATGAAGGGCATGATGGATTGCGCCAATGATGTCAAGATGCTGCTGAAGGAGGAGAAAGTGAAGCGCGCGGAGGCCGAACGCGAAGCGCGCCGGAACCGATAAGCCCTTCAGCGACACTGCACCCATGCGGGCCCCGTACCCTAAGCCCAGCCTGGCCATCGCCGATGCGAAGGCCAAGCGCATCATCTGGATCTTCTCGGCCGTCGTTTTCCTCGCTGTGCTGGTGCTGAACCGCGTGCAGGCGCCAGCTCCCGATGGATTCGATGTGCATGTGTTCGCGCGCATCAATGCGGTGATCAACTCCATGGTGAGCTTCTTGCTCATCGCAGGGCTCTTCACCGCTCGGGCCGGACGTTGGACCGCGCACCGCAGCGTGATGCTCGCCGCCATGGCGCTCTCCGTGCTCTTTCTCGTGTCCTACATCACGCATCATCTCTTCGCGGGCGATACGCCCTTCGGCGGTACCGGCGCGATCAAGGTGCTCTACTACATCATCCTCGCCACGCACATCCTGCTGGCGGCGGGCTCCCTGCCCTTCATCCTCTTCACGGCTTACCGTGCGCTCAGCGGGCTTTATCCCGAGCATCGCCGCATGGCGCGGCTCACCTGGCCCATCTGGCTCTACGTGAGCATCAGCGGGGTGGTGGTGTACTTCATGATCTCGCCGTACTACTACTGAGACGGTGATGAAGAAACGGACTCTTCGGTCAAAGGACCGACGTGGGCAAAAGGGTGAAAGAGTGAGAGGGAGCGAGCACTCTCGCTCTCTCACCCTTTCGCCCTATCACCTGTAATCGACCGGTTCTTTCCTGCCGACTCAGTATGGCCACCTCCGGTTTCCCGCGTCGTGCTGCTACATTCGCCCCGCGTTCTTTCCATCGCTTATCCAGAAAGGCAGAGGGACTGGCCCTGTGAAGCCTTGGCAACCGTCCGGTGGGCAACCATCGGGTAGGTGCTAAATCCAGCCCCGACTTCGTCGGGGAGAGATGAGCCGCGATCAGGAAGCAAGTCCCGCAAGGGAACATTGATGCCTCATCCGGTCCATCGGATGGGGCTTTTCCTTTTGGAATGCGGTGCGAGGGTGAAAGAGTGAGAGAGTGCAAGGGTCGGGTCAGGCGCCCTTGCACTCTCGCACCCTCGCACTCTCCTCCACTCTAGCGACCAGAAAGCACCGACATACGCGACCTGATGACAGACCTCGAACGCATCGCCTCCCAGCGCATCCTCGTCCTCGACGGCGCCATGGGCACCATGATCCAGAAGCTCGGGCTCACCGAAGAGGACTTCCATCCGAAAGGCATGGAGGATCATAAGATCCTGCTCAAGGGCAACAACGAACTGCTCTCGCTCTCGCGGCCCGATGCCATCCGCACCATCCACGAGCAATACCTCGCGGCGGGCGCCGACATCGTGGAGACGAACACCTTCTCCGCCACCCGCATCGCACAGGCCGAGCACGGGTGCAGCCACCTCGCGCGCGAGATGAACCTCGCATCGGCGCGGCTGGCCAGGGAGGCCTGTGACAAGTACACGGCGATGGACCCCAGCAAGCCACGCTTCGTGGCAGGCGCCATCGGACCCATGAACAAGACCGCCTCGCTCAGCCCCGATGTGAACGACCCCGGCTACCGCGCAGTGACCTTCGACCAGCTCGTGGCCGCATACAAGGAGCAAGTGGAGGTCTTGCTCGACGGCGGCGTGGACATCCTGCTGGTGGAGACGATCTTCGACACGCTCAACGCCAAGGCCGCCTTCTACGCCATCGACGAGGTGTTCGAGGCGCGCAACACGCGTGTGCCGCTCATGTGCAGCGTCACCATCACCGATGCCAGCGGGCGCACCCTCAGCGGCCAGACCATCGAAGCCTTCCTGATCAGCATGGCGCACGTGCCGCTCTTCAGCATGGGCCTCAACTGCGCGCTGGGCGCGGCGCAGATGCGTCCGTACCTCGAAGTGATCGCCGAGCAGAGCACCTGCCGCGTCAGCATCTACCCCAATGCCGGCCTGCCCGACCAGATGGGCGAGTACCGCGAAACGCCCGCCGTCACCGCCAAGCTCGTGGGCGAGTTCATGGCCAACGGCTGGGTGAACGTGGTGGGCGGGTGTTGCGGCACCACACCGGATCATATCGCGGCATTGGCGAAGGAGGCGGGGAAACATGCACCACGTGTGCAGCCTGTGCTGGTATGAATACTTCACCACAGAGGCACAGAGGGCACAGAGGGGAATGCGGTAGCTCCTTTGTGTTGGCTTTGGGCGTGCCCCCTCGCAAAGCCTCGGGGTCGCGCTTTCCGCTGCA
>DAORNP010000030.1:0-13209 GCA_035441065.1 Flavobacteriales bacterium
CCCGCCGAGCCTCACCGTGTGCAACACGGATTCGCTCGGCGAGCAATTGCAGCGCGCCTTTCCGCAACTGCGCATAGTGAAGGGCCTCAACACCCTCACGAGCTTCCTGATGGTGGCGCCGCGCATGTTGCCGGAGTCGCACCACATCTTCCTCTGCGGCAACGATGCCGATGCGAAGGCCGAGGTGCGCGAACTGCTCTCCTCCTTCGGCTGGGCCGACAACGAGATGATCGACCTGGGCGATATCACCAACGCGCGTGGCACCGAACAGCTGCTTCCGATCTGGGTGCGGCTCTACGGCGCGCTGAAGAGCCCAATGTTCAATTTCCGGATCATGCGCGCGGAGCAATAGCGTTTCGGATGGGCTCGGTCTTGGAGCCGAGCACGCTGAACCCTTTGAGCCGTTGACTGTTTGGCCTGGGCCGACTTCGCAGATGGAAACACATCCTGCGCTGCGGTTTCCAGAATGCTTGCCTACCCTGTTCTGAGCGTGGAAGAAAGCTGCCGATCCCACTTGCTTGAACAGCCGCAAGCTCAGCCTACATTTGCCCTCCGCCTCTTTTTAGAAGCATTCTAAATAACAGGCGGGCCAGTAATACAGTCATGCTCAGCATCAGCAACCTGCACGCCCGCATCGAGGGCAAGGACATTCTCAAGGGACTGAACCTTGAAGTCAATTCCGGAGAGGTCCACGCCATCATGGGCCCGAATGGATCCGGAAAGAGCACCCTAGCGAACGTCCTTGCCGGACGCGAGGAATACGAAGTGACGGAAGGCTCCGTGTCCTACCTCGGCGAGGACCTCCTGGAATTGGCACCAGAGGAGCGCGCCTGGAAAGGCATCTTCCTCGCCTTCCAGTACCCCGTGGAGATCCCCGGCGTGAGCAACATGAATTTCCTGCGCACCGCGCTGAACGAAACGCGCAAGGCGAATGGACTCGCGGAACTCGGCGGCAAGGATTTCCTGACGCTCGTCCGCGAACGCGCCAAGCTGGTGGAGATGGACGCCGACCTGATGAACCGCAACCTGAACGTGGGTTTCAGCGGTGGCGAGAAGAAGCGCAACGAGATCTTCCAGATGGCGATGCTTGAACCTAAGCTCGGAATCCTCGACGAGACCGACAGCGGCTTGGACATCGACGCGCTGCGCATCGTGGCCGGCGGCGTGAACAAGCTGCGCTCCAAGGACAACGCCTTCATCGTGGTGACGCACTATCAGCGCCTGCTGGATTACATCGTGCCTGACTTCGTGCATGTGATGGCCGATGGACGCATCATCAAGAGCGGCCCGAAGGAACTGGCACTGGAGCTGGAGGCAAAGGGCTACGACTGGGTGAAGGGATGAATCTGTACGGGCGGGAAATTTCCCGCCCCAACGAAATGACAACAACGACCGCCACCGACCCCAAGGCCTCTGTGCTATCGCTGCTCGAGGGTAGCACCTGGCCCAGCGCCGCCGAAGCACTCGCCCAGGTGCACGCGCTGCCGGTTCCCACCAGCAAGACCGAAGCGTGGAAGTACACCCGCCTGGGCAAGCTGTTCAACCAGCCGTACGCCGCACCGAAGGGTGATGTGACCCTGGCGTTACCCGGACGCCTTCCCTTCGAGGCCACGCGCGTGGTCTTCGTCAACGGCCACTTCCGCGCCGACCTGAGCGATGAGCTGAAGTACCAAAAGGGACTGGTGATCGACAGCCTGAAGCACCACCTTTCCCACGGCCCGGTGAAGGAGCAATACGGCACGCTGGCGCCCACCAACGAGCGCCTCTTCACCGCCATGAACACCGCCGCCCCCACCGACGGCCTGATCCTGCTGGTGACCAAGGGCGTGAAGGTGGAGCGACCGATCCATGTGCTGCACATCACCACGTCAGTACGCCAGCTGGTGCAGCCGCGCGACCTCTTCATGCTCCACGAAGGCGCCGAGGCCGAAGTGATCATTGAGCACATCGCCCTGGATACTCCGGAGGCTTTCGTCAACAGCGTGCGCGAGTGCGTGGTGGGCGAAGGGGCTCGCCTCACCATCCACAAGCTGCAGCACGAGGTGAACGGCCCGGCGAACATCAGCTTCGAGGGCGTGCGTGTGGGTGCGAAAGGGCACTTCAGCATCAGCACCACGACACTGGATGGCGCGCTGATCCGCAATGAGGTGAAGGCCTCACTGGCCGGTCCGGAGGCGCATGCCGAACTGAACGGCGTGTACCTGTTGAACGGCACCATGCACTGCGACAACCACACCTACATCGGTCATGATGTGCCGGACTGCACCAGCGACGAGCTCTACAAGGGCATCGTGGCGGGCAAGGGCACCAGCGTGTTCAACGGCAAGGTGTATGTGAAGCAGGATGCCCAGCGCACGCGGGCCTACCAGAGCAACGCGAACATCCTGCTGGGCGACGATGCCAAGGTGTACACCAAGCCCGAGCTGGAGATCTACGCGGACGACGTGAAGTGCAGCCACGGGTGCACCATCGGCCGCTTGGACGAGAAGGGTCTGTTCTACCTGCGCAGCCGCGGGGTGAGCGAGGCCGAAGCACGCAAGCTCATGGCCCATGCCTTCATCACCGAGGTGGTGGAACGCCTGCGGAACGAGGAGTGGAAAGCGGTGTTGACGGCGCTGATTGACCACAAACTCGCGAAGTTGTGAGCACGAAAGCGGCACCGGTCACCAACGCGTTCAACGCGGAGGAGATCCGCGCGCAGTTCCCCATCCTGAAGGAGCTGGTGCACGGCAAGCCGCTGGTCTACTTCGACAACGCCGCGACCAGCCAGAAGCCGCGTCGCGTGATCAAGGCCGAAAGCGCCTACTACGCCACGATCAACGCCAACGTGCACCGCGGCGTGCACACGCTGAGCACCAAGGCCACCGAGGCCCAGGAGGCCGCACGCGAAACGATCCGCAAGCACATCAACGCCAGGCATGCCCACGAGGTGGTCTTCACCAGTGGCACCACGGCGAGCCTGAACCTGGCGGCGTTCAGCCTGGGGCAATTGCTGCTGAAAAAGGGCGATGAGGTGCTCATCTCCGGCATGGAGCACCACGCGAACATCGTCCCCTGGCAGCTGGCCTGCGAGCGGCATGGTGCGGTGTTAAAGGTGATCCCGATCACGGACAGTGGTGAGTGGGACTTGGACGCGATTCCGGGTCAAGCCCGGAATGACAAAGCAGGGAAAGGCGGGAATGACATCTTCGGGGAGAAGACCCGCATCCTTGCCATCAGCCACGTGAGCAATACGCTGGGCACGATCAACCCGATCAAGGAGCTGATCGCCGAAGCGAAGAAGCGCGGCATCATCACCGTGGTGGATGGCGCGCAGGCGATCGCGCACCTGAACGTGGATGTGCAGGACCTTGGATGCGACCTCTATGCCTTCAGCGGGCACAAGGCCTATGGTCCTACTGGAACAGGCGTGCTCTACGGCCGCGAGGAGCTGCTGGAGCGCATGCCCCCCTGGCAGGGCGGAGGCGAGATGATCGACGTTGTCACCTTCGCGAAGACCACCTACGCCAAGCTGCCCTTCAAGTTCGAGGCGGGCACGCCCCACATCGCGGGCATCATCGGGCTGGGCGAGGCCATCCGCTGGATGGAGGACTACGACAAGTCAGCGATGGCGAAGCACGAGCACTTGTTGCTGGAGCACACCACCAAGGAGCTGCTCACCATCGACGGCCTGCGCATCATCGGCACGGCGAAGGAGAAAGTGGGCGTGATCAGCTTCGTGATCGATGGCGTGCACCACTATGACCTCGGCACCCTGCTCGACCAGCAGGGCATCGCCGTGCGTACGGGTCACCACTGCACCCAGCCGCTGATGGAACGCTTTGCTGTGAGCGGGACGACGCGGGCGAGTTTTGCGTGCTTCAATACGATGGAGGAGGTGGATGCGATGGTCGCTGCGACCAGGAAGGCCGTGAAGATGCTGCGATGAGCACCACGATGACACTGAAGCAGGCACAGCAAGAGCTTATCGACGAGTTCGCCATGTTCAGCGACTGGCAGGACCGCTACGAGCATCTCATCGAGCTGGGCAAGGACCTGCCGCTGATCGCGCCGGAGCACAAGACCGACGATAACCTGGTGCGCGGCTGCCAGAGCCGGGTGTGGCTGCGTGCCGAACCGCAGGATGGACGCATCCATTTCACCGCCGACAGCGATGCCATGATCACCAAGGGCATCGTGGCGCTGCTGGTACGCGTGTTCAACGACCGCACTCCGCAAGAGATCATCGGCGCGTCCACAGAATTCATCGATCAGATCGGGTTGCGTGCGCACCTGAGCCCGAACCGCGCCAATGGGCTGAGCGCAATGATCGACCAGATGAAACGCTACGCCATCGTCTACTCCGCCACGACATGACCCCCGAAGAGAAGAAGCACCTGGAGGAGCGCGTGATCGACATGCTCAAGAGCGTGTACGACCCGGAGATCCCCGTGGACATCTACGAGCTGGGCCTGATCTACGAGGTGAACATCAGCGACGAGGCGCACGTGGGCATCAAGATGACCTTGACCAGCCCCGCCTGCCCGGTTGCCGAAAGCCTGCCCGGCGAGGTGGAGCAGAAGGTGGCCAGCGTGCCGGGCGTGAAAAGCGCCAAGGTGGAGATCACCTTCGAGCCGCCGTGGGATAGGAGCATGATGAGCGAGGCGGCGCAGCTGGAGCTGGGGTTCATGTGAGCGCCAAGGTGCTCCACCGTGGGTATAGCGAGCAATGATCTCCAATGCACGCCGTTGAACGCGCGTGCCACGCATCGACTACATCGCACATAGCTGCGTGAAGATCACGACGAGCGACACGACGTTGCTCTTCGATCCCTGGCTCTTCGGTCCGTGCTACAAAGGTCAATGGCACCTCTTTCCGAAACCCATCGGTGCAGAGGACGCGCTGGATGCCGAGCACATCCTGCTCACCCATGGCCACGAGGACCACATGCACAGGCCCACGCTGGAGCGCATGGACAAGCGTGCCACGGTCTGGTTCCCGTACCAATGGCGGGAAGGCATCGCAGGCTACATGCGGCACATCGGCTTCCAACGGGTGAAGGAAGCCGTGACGCTGCGCACGCATCGCTTGGGCCCGAATACGCGGATCACCTACCTCGCATACTCCCTCGAGAGCATCGTGGTGGTCGAGGCCGATGGGCTGGTGATCGTGAACATCAACGATGCGCTGAACAGCAACCATGAGAACGTGGTGATGATGTTCCTGGACGTATTGTCGAAGCGATGGCCCCGGATCGACATCCTGATCACGGGCTTCAGCGGGGCCGGCTACTTCCCCAATCAGGTTCGCTATCCTGGCAAGGACGATCATGAAGTGGGCCGGATCCGCGAGCAGTACTTCGCCCACAACCTCTGCAAATACGCGGACCGGTTGAAGCCCCGGCTTGTGGTGCCCTTCGCGCCGGGGTTCGCATTGCTGGAAGAGCACAACCGCTGGGTGAACGAGGTGAAGTTCGATCGTCAACGATTGACAGCGTACCACGAAGAGCACATCGGCCCGCTCGGCGAAACGCACTACCTGGTGCTCTGGCCCGGCGACCGCATCGAGGGCATGGACGCGGTAGCTTCATCGCCCTACCATGCGCAATTGGCGAACGGCGGGCTTTACCACCTGCTGGACGATACTTACCCCGAGGAGATCCGGCTGGCGAACACTCACGTTCCGTTCGACCGGTCAAAGCTGGAAGAACTGGAGAGCAGCACCCTCCAGTGGCTGAACAAGAATGCCAAGCTGTACAAGGAAGAAGTGCTGCTCGAGGCCCGCTTCGCGATCACGTTCGCCGATGTGGAACGATTGAGCTGGAGCATCGATCGCGTGGCAGGCGTGTTCCGGATAACACCTGCGGCAGCACCCAGCGCCGATCGCCGCGTGATCATCACCACGAAGGCGGCCATGCTCGCTCATTCCCTGTCGCGCACCTGGGGCGGTGATGCGCTCACTTCCGGTTATGCGCTTGTTGTGGAGATGTTCGACCTCGACGCGCTGGAGAAGAACCTGGACATCGTGTGCGTGCGGCTCATCACCCGCTACCCCATCATGCGCGAGGACATCGTGAAGCAGCCCTTGCGCGCGGCCAAGTACTTCCTCACCAATCCTACGATCGCGGGCCTGCACCTTCAGCAGAAGGTGAAGTTGAGGCCCTACGTGAACCGCTACCCTTACAACGAGCGTGACCATTGGATCGCCACCACCAAGTGCGAGCTCTGCCAGGTGTGCAAGATCCCAGTAATCGATTGTCCGCAGGCGGTGGCTTAGTGCCGAACTTCGCCGCGCATGTCCGAAGAGCCCATCATCAACAAAGTCGCCTCCAGCGGGATCATCACTCTCGACCTCGAGGAGATGTACCCGGAGGGCGAGCGTGTGGTGTTCAATCTGAAGCCGCTGCTGTGGCAGGAAGTGGCGTTGAAGGAGGCCGACCTGCGCGCATTCTGCAAGGAGCACGATTGGTCTCAGTACACGGGCAAGTTCGTGAGCGTGCATTGCAGCACCGATGCCATCGTGCCAACCTGGGCCTACATGCTGGTGGCCACGCACCTTCAGTCCTTCGCGGCATTTGTCACACAGGGCGATGCCGAGCAATTGGAACGCGCCGTATTCACGCGCTTCGTGCAACAGCTCGATGCTGAGCCCTACCGCGATTCCCGTGTGGTGGTGAAAGGCTGCAGCAAGTTGCCCGTTCCGCTGAATGCCTATGTGGAACTGAGCGCGAAGCTGCTGCCCGTGGTGAGGAGCCTCATGTTCGGAGAACCGTGCAGCACAGTGCCCTTGTACAAGGCGCCGAAGCGCTGAGCGTACTTTCGGCCGCATGCGCTGGCTGATCCTCTTCCTAACGATTCTTGTTCATCCCTTCGCTGTCGCGCAGCCCGACACCGTGAACGTGCCGCACAGCACCAACGGCTGGTACCTGAGCCCGCATGGCACCATCCGCGTGCTGGTGCTCTTCTGCGAGCTGGACTACGACAAGACCCCATCGCGCGACCCTCAGCCCAACGGTGCGGAGCACTGGCCGAAGGGCCAATTGCCCAGGTGGGCCGATGACCTCTTCGACCCGCACCCCGCTGCTGCCTACCTCAGCAAAGGCACACGCTTCTACTACGAGAGCTCGATGGGACGCTACTTGGTACTAGGCGACTACCTCGATACCATGTTGGTGATCCGCGAAAGCGAGCACCCCACGCTCGGCAATGTGCATAGCATAGGCTCACTGGCCGTGAAGGAGGCCAATAAGCTGGGTGCGTTGCGCACTAAGCACGGGCTCAGTGCGGCCGATTTCGACCTGTGGAAGCGCGGCGGCAGGCCCGGCATGCCCAAGCACCAAGGCCCCGATTCGCCGCACAGCTACGACCATGTGATGGTGATCACGCGCAACAGCGGACTCACGCACAACCAAGGCAGCGTTGATCCCGGAAGCCCCGGTAAGCTCTTCGGGTTTGAGAGCGATTCGCAGAGCCGCTTCGGTGGCATGAACGCCATGCCCTTCGAGATCCTCAAGCACGAGTACAACCACATGCTGCTCGGCGGCAACAACTTCCACTCGGGCGGCGGCAATGCCGGGATGTTCGATAGCCATACGATCTGCGTGCAGGGCGGCTGGAGCCTGATGGGCGGCGCGAGCAGCAGCCTCCTCTCCTGTTCCGCTTGGGACCGCGACCGATTGGGCTGGATACCTGCAGATGCTGCGCACCGGATCAAATGCATGGATGCACGCGGCAACGTGATCAACGGCGACATTGATCCGCTGTTCGGAGATACCGGCCTCTTCGTGCTGCGCGATTTCGTCACCAGCGGGGACGCGGTTCGCATCCGCTACCCTTACATCCCGGACAATGAGCACCCGCAGTGGCTTTGGATCGAGAACCACCTAGGCCATCAGCGCAACGGCTCGTGGAGCGACTGCTTTCATTGGGAGGACACCAATAATCCCTGCACTGCCCGCATGGAGCCCGGCCTCTTCCTGCAAGCGCAGTTCGCGCACGACGTGCGGCATGGCAAGAACATCTTCGATGGCCTCGCTGATTACCTGAGGCCGCTCACCGCGAGCGGGCATTTCGACCTGACGCTCGCCGACACCCTCAGCGGCACATGCCCTTTCGGAGGAACCACCGTGGCTTTCCGTCGCATCAGGCCCAATCCGCTCGCCGGCGTGAGCGAGCAAGAGCTTCTACCGTTCGACCGCAACGGCGATGGCGCTTTGGACCGCAGCGAGCACTATGTACCCAGTGTGCTGCTGCCGAAACAGGGCGACTATCCAGACTCGCCCAGGCTCTTCGGCCTGCCGGAGCATGCCTTGCGCATCCACGGCAAGCGCGCGATCGGCATGGGCACCAATCCATCTACCGCGAGCATGCTCGCATTGGGTGCTGGCGCCGGGCGCGAACGTCATAAAGGCGCACCGCCCGACAGCCGCACCGTGCGGCTGAACGGAATCCGCATCACGCTCGAAGCGATGCGTCCCGACGGAGCGGCCTTGGTGCGCATCAGCACCGGCGAGACACGTTTAGAGGAAGACATGGTCTGGAGCGCGGACAGCATCGTACTGCCAGCGCTTCGCGGACGCGAGGGGCGCTCCCTGATATTGAGCGCGGGCCGCCAGCTGCACATCGACCGCTCCATCACCCCTACTCGGCTTTCGGCCCAAGGCGAAGTGAAAGGGAGGCGCGTATTCGCACCCCCAACGCGCTTCACATTGCTCGAAGGCGCCACGGCGGCAATGGAACGGAAAAGCACGCTGCGCCTCTCCGGCAGCAGCGTGATGCATCTGATGCCGCGCGCGGAACTCCGCTTGGAGCGGAAGGCCAAGCTCATCGTTGATGGCGATTGCCGCATCGTGCTGCACCATGGAGCCAGCATCATCGCTAAGCGATCTCTGCTGAAGAGGCTCAGGCAGAGCGGGCGACTGGTGGAGTTGGCGGACTGACCGGCCTCGCCCGGCGTTGAAGCCACCACAGCATGGCCGCTAGCACGACCAACCAGCTATCGCGTCCCAGATAGCGCGGATCAACCACGCTGAGGCTCGCGCACGCCCATGCGCCGATCAGCACGCTCACGAGCGCGAATGCCATGAAGCGGCGCACCTCCGTGCCATCTGCGGCCCGGTCTCGCAGAAGCGCCCATGCGCATACCAGCAATGCAACAAGGAGGCCGATGCGGTACGTCCAATCAGGCACCGCCATGCGCAACTCGCCACGACCGCCGTTCTGCATGGCGCCCATGAAGGCATCTTCCAGATGCGGCGCATTGGCCTTGATGGACATGCGCGGCGCACTATCGGGCACCCGGTACCACTGCGATTGAAGGTCGCGGCAGATCCGCCATTCGCCGAGCTGCTGCACGGTTGATGCGATGCTGCCGCGCACATGCCACAACAGGTACTTGGGCTCGGTGAACGACCCGCGCACGATTGTTCCATACTCGTCCTTCGTCTTCTCCCAACCACCTTGCTTCGCCAATGGGCTCGTACCCGCCCATAGGAAATCCTGGCTGTGCGGCGGCAGGCTCTCAGCGTAGGCGCAGATCTCCCAGCCGGGACAGTGCTCCTTCAAATATGGAGAGAGCATCCCGGTATCTATCATGCGACCCATGAGGAAGACATGACTGCCGCTGGTGAGGTACGCACGCCCGGTGAGCACGCCATGGCCTATGGCCAAGCCACCGATGGCCACGGCGAAAGCGAGCGCTCCGTGCCACGCACGTATTCGCTTGGCCGACCAGCCGTCGCGCCGCTGAATGAAGAGCATGGCGATCATCGCCAATGGCAGTATGATCAGGTTGCTCGCATGGAACCAGATGGCAGCAGCCATCATCAATGCATCACAAAGGCGACCCAACCATCCGCTCCGAGGGTGCATCATGCCGAATGCCGCGAGCAAGCCAAGGCCCGTGAAGATGTCGGGGATGAGCAAGCTGGCGTACCAGGCGACGCTAGAGAAAGCCGTTAGCCCCACGATGAGCTGCACTGATCGCGCAAGCTTGAGGGAACTGCCCAGCACCAATCGCGCCGTGCGCAGCGTGTAGGCCGCGCACAGCAGCGTTTGCACAGCGACCATTGGCCAAAGTGTTCTGCCATGCCCAGTGATCAAGCCCATGAAGCCACCATACCAGTATGGCCGGTCGTAGGGCAAGTAACCCGTCACCGCGCTGCTCAGATAAGTCCCCGTATCGGAGTACACGAACGGGAAGCCATTGATCAAGGCGGGTAGCACCAGCACTGCCGTCCCGATTACGACTGCGATGATCTTCGCTCCGCGATTCGTCGCCAAAGCGCACTCAGTAGGCCCGCACGTTCTTGCCTTCGCGGTAGTTGATGAAGGCGCGGTTCACCACGCGATTGCCGCCGGGCGTGGGGTAGTTGCCGGTGAAGTACCAATCGCCGGTGTGCTGCGGGCAGGCCGCGTGCAGGCCCTCGATGCTCTGATAAACCAGGCGCACTTCGGCACTGATGCCCTCGGGAGTCAGCAGCTCCGAGATCTTGTCGCTGATCTGCTGCGGACTGAAGGGGCGGTAGATGTCCTGCACCACGTTCTCCTGCTCGGCAAGCGGGCGGCCCACCATGGCGAGGGCGCGGTCGTACACATCGTCGATGATGTTCTCCTGCTTGGTCTCCTGTAGCAGGGCAATGGCTGCACGGAACGCCACCAGATCGCCGAGCTTGGCCATGTCGATGCCGTAGCAATCGGGATAGCGGATCTGCGGCGCGCTGCTCACCACCACGATGCGCTTGGGGCCGAGGCGATCGAGCATCTTCAGGATGCTCTGCTTGAGCGTGGTGCCGCGCACAATGCTGTCGTCAATCACCACCAGGCTGTCGATCCCGGGTCGCACGGTGCCGTAGGTGATGTCGTACACGTGCGCCACCAGGTCGTCGCGGTCATTGTCGTTGGTGATGAAGGTGCGCAGCTTGGCATCCTTGATCGCCACTTTCTCCAGTCGCGGTCGCATGGCCAGGATGGCGTGCAGCCGGGCAGGGTCGGGCGATGCGCCCATCTCCAGGATACGGCGCTCCTTGATCGCATTGATGCGGTCCTCCATCTCCTTCAGCATGCCGTAGCACGCCACCTCGGCGGTGTTGGGGATGAAACTGAAGACGGTGTTCTCCAGGTCGTGGTCCACGGCATCGAGGATGGCCGGGCAAACGCTGCGGCCCAGGGCGATGCGCTCCTGGTACACGTCACGGTCGCTGCCACGGCTGAAGTAGATGCGCTCGAAGCTGCACGCGCGCTTCTCCATCGGCTCGCGCACCAGTTGCTCGGCGTAGCTGCCATCCTTCTTGATGATGAGCGCATGGCCCGGCGTGAGTTCCTGCACTTCTTCGGTGCGCACGTTGAAGGCGGTCTGGATGGCGGGGCGCTCGCTGGCCACCACCACCACCTCCTCATCGGCGTACCAGAACGCGGGGCGTATGCCGCTAGGATCGCGCAGCACGAAGGCATCGCCGTGGCCCATCATGCCTGCGAGGGCGTACCCGCCATCGAAATCGATCGCGCTGTTCACCAGGATCTGTCGCACATCGAGCTTCTCGGCGATTACCTGCGTGATCTGTTTCTCGCTGTAACCGAGCTGCCGGTGGATGGCCGCGATGCGCTCGTTCTCCACATCGAGGTAGTGGCCGATCTTCTCCAGCACCGTCATGGTATCGGAGCGCTCCTTGGGGTGCTGGCCGATGGAGACGAGCAGGTCGAAGAGCTCATCTACATTGGTCATGTTGAAGTTGCCGGCCACCACCAGGTTGCGCGTCATCCAATTGTTGAGGCGCCGGCGCGGATGGCAGTTCTCCAAGCCTTGATTGCCGAAGGTGGCGTAACGCAGGTGCCCAAGCATCACTTCTCCGGCGAAGGGCATCAGTTCCTTAAGCAGTGCCGCATCGCTGCCCGCATCCGGATCGATTGCCAGCGCGTCGGCGTAGCCCTTGTCCACCTTCGCGAAGAGCTTGCGGATGGCATCCTTGTCGGTGCTGCGCTCGCGGTCGATGTAGTTGAGGCCCGGAGTCGGGTCAATCTTGATGCTGGCGATACCGGCGCCATCCTGCCCCCGGTTGTGCTGCTTCTCCATCAGCAGGTAGAGGCGCTTCAGCCCGTAGAGGGCCGAGCCGTATTTGTCCTGATAGAAGCCGAGGGGCTTGCGGAGGCGGATGAGTGCGATGCCGCACTCGTGCTTGATGGCTTCGCTCATGGGTGGCCCACCGAGGGGCGGCCAAAGGTACCCAACCGCCCGGTGGCCCGGTTCATCGCGTAGGCTTACGGGCCAAGCAACTTCGGCAGGGCGAGGGCTGTCTTCACCCCGTACTTTAGCCCATAGTGCTCAGGCCCTTGCGCGTTCCCGTCCTCATATCGCTCCTAGCGCTCGTTTCCAGCAGCTTGGCCACCCCGCCCAAGGCCCAGTTCGTGGAGAACAAAGGGCAGTGGCCCGAGCAGGTGCTTTATCGGGCGCTCATCCCCGGTGGCGCCCTCTTCGTGGAGCGATCGGCCTTCACCTACGTGCTCTTCTCCGAGAGCCCATTGCGCCACCACGGTCACAAACAAGATGGACAGACCCATGCGGGCGAAGGCAAGGCGCATGCTTACCGGGTTCACTTCGAGGGCGGACAGGCACGTTACCATCAAGGCAGCCTGCCGTTGCCGCATTACGAGAACCATTTCATCGGTGACGATCCCGCGCAATGGGGCACCGGTTGCAGCGTGTTCGGCGAAGTATTGCTGAAGGAAGTATGGCCGGGCATCGACCTGCGGATCGATGGCCGCGAAGGCATCAAGTACGACTTCATCGTGGCGCCCGGCGTTGATCCGCAGCAGGTGCGCATGCGTTACGAGGGGCACAGCCGCTTGCTGCTGAAGAACAGCGAGGTGCGCGTGGGCCTGAGCACGGGCGAAGTGATTGAGGGCGCTCCCATCGGATACAAGAAGCGATTGCTGAATGCCCATGGCGATGGCGGCTTCTTGCATGCGGAATACGCCGAGCCGCAACCGCATGCCTTGCGCTATGTGCTCGAAGGCGATGTGGTCACCTTCAATGCGCAGCGAGATCCCGAGGCGCAACTCATCATCGATCCGCTGCTCACCTTCGGCAGTTACAGCGGCAGCACTGCGGACAACTTCGGGTTCACGGCCACCTACGACAACGGCGGTCATCTCTACGGCGGCGGCATCGTATTCAACACGGGCTATCCGCTCACGCTCGGCGTGCTGCAAGGTGTGTTCGCGGGCGGAAACAACG
>DAORNP010000030.1:13219-14682 GCA_035441065.1 Flavobacteriales bacterium
CATCAGCAAGTGGAGCCCGGACGGATCAACGCTGGTTTGGAGCACCTATTTGGGCGGGAGCGGCAGCGAGAGCCCGCACAGCCTGGTGGTGAATGACCAGGACGAACTCTTCGTTATGGGCGCAACGGGATCGGCCAACTTCCCTACCACACCGGGCTGCTTCGACTCTTCATTCAGTCCCGGTGGCGGCTCGGTCACTTGGACCAATATCCTCGGCGGCTATGGCTTCACGCAACCCAACGGAACGGACATCTACGTGGCGCACTTCAACGCAGCAGCAACGGCGCTCATCGGCAGCACGTACTTGGGCGGCAGCGGGCACGATGGCATCAACAACTCCAGCACCGTAACGCACAACTATGGCGACCACTTCCGCGGCGAGATCGCGCTCGATGCCAATGGCAATCCGGTCATCGCCACGAGCACGCGCAGCACCGACATGCCCACCACGCCCGGCGCACCGCAACCGACCATCGGAGGTGGGCAGGATGCCTACCTGTGCCGGTTGAATCCAGGGCTCACCACGTTGCTCTTCGGCACCTATCATGGCGGTTCGGCCGACGATAATGGCCTGGGCGTTCAATTCGATTCAGCAGGTCGCATCTTCCTCACTGGCGGCACGTCCAGCAGCGATCTGCCTGTTCCTGGAGGAACCCTCGATGCCACGCCGAATGGTGGCGTGGACGGCTATGTGGCGCGGTACGCAGCGACAGGGAACGCGTTGCTCTCGTGCACCTATTTGGGTACGTCCGCATACGACCAATGCTATTTCGTGCAGCTGAATACCGCCGACGAGGTCTTCGTGGTGGGACAAACGCACGGCACCTATCCAGTGACTCCCGGCAAGTACGCCAATCCAGGGAGCGCGCAGTTCGTGCACAAGCTGAACAACGCACTCACCACCTCGCTCTGGAGCACGCGCTTGGGCAACGGCAACATCGGTCAGGACCTCAGCCCCACGGCATTCCTCGTGAGTGATTGCGGGCAGATCTACCTGAGCGGATGGGCCGGCAGCACCAATAGCAACGCGGGCAATAGTGGCAGCACCACCACGGGATCGCCAGTGACACCGGATGCATTTCAATCCGCCACATCGGGCAGCGATGTGTACCTGATGGTGCTTCAGCCCGAGGCCACCGGGCTCGCCTATGCCACCTTCTTCGGCGGTAGCAGCTCAGAGCACGTCGATGGCGGCACCAGCCGATTCGACAAGAACGGCACGGTGTACCAGGCGGTCTGCGCGGGTTGCGGATCGCAGGATGACTTCCCCACCACGCCCGGTGCGTGGAGCCAGACCAATGGCAGCAGCAATTGCAACCTCGGCGTGTTCAAGTTCGACCTGAGCCCAGCGCAGGCCATCATCGGCATCAATGGGCCCAACGTCATCTGTGCGGGCGCCAACGCGCAGTTCACCAACAACAGCATCGGCGGCACCGATTACCTCTGGAACTTCGGCGATGGAA
>DAORNP010000030.1:14692-15389 GCA_035441065.1 Flavobacteriales bacterium
CGGTGCAGGCCCCCGCGCACACCTACTCCACGCCTGGCGAATACACCGTGACCATGGTGCTCAGCGACAACAGCGGCTGCGCGCCCGGCGATACCGCCACGCTCACCCTCACCGTATTGCCGCTGCCCGTAGCCGTGGTGGAGCCGGTTGCGCCCATCTGCCCAGGTGGCGTGGCCCAATTGAATGCCAGCGGCGGGCTCACCTACAGCTGGTCTCCTTCCACCGGATTGAGCGCCACCAACATCGCCGACCCGATCGCATCGCCCGCGATCACCACGCTCTACAGCGTCACCGTGAGCGATGCGTGCGGCACCGACAGTGAGCAGGTCACCGTAACGGTGATCGTCCCGCAGTATTCGCTCACACCGGATACGAGTATCTGCCTCGGCGCCAGCATCACCTTGCAAGCCACTGGCGGCGGCACATACGCATGGCTCACGAACACCACGCTTAGCGCAACAGGCATCGCCAATCCGGTTGCCACGCCCGATTCGCTCCAGGTGTACACCGTCACCATCACCACGCCGCAAGGCTGCATCGTGGTCGATTCGGTGATGGTCGATGTGTACAGCGCACCGCCACTTCCGCAATTGCAGGACACCACCATCTGCTTCGGCACAAGCGCGCAACTGATTGCCACACCAGCCGATTTCTATGCCTGGCAGCCGATGCCGGGCATCAGCACGCTCAACGTGCA
>DAORNP010000030.1:15409-16220 GCA_035441065.1 Flavobacteriales bacterium
TTTCGCCCACGGTGCCCACCACCTATATCGTTTACCTCGAGAACGCCTGCGGATCGCTCACCGACAGCGCATTCGTTGACATCATCTTCGTTGTGGCCGATGCCTGGCCCGATACGCTCGTATGCCCCGGCTATCCCGTTCCCTTGGGCGCCTCCGGCGGAATCAGCTATGCCTGGTCACCGTCGGCTGGACTCAGCAGCGCCAGCATCGCGAACCCAATAGCAACGCCTGCTTCGAGCACGCTCTTTCAGGTGGTTGCATTCGATGCCATCGGATGCAGCGATACCGCTTTCGCCTTCGTGGAGCTCCGTCCTTGGCCCGAAGTGCGGGCAGGCGCGGACATGCTCATCGAATACGGCACCACGGTGCAACTCACCGCAACGGGCAATGGCACATGGACGTGGACACCGACCAGTGGATTGAGTGATCCGCTCAGCATGTCACCATTCGTGCGGCCTGAAGAGAGCACAACTTACACTGTCACCCTCACCGACAGCGTGGGCTGCACCAAGACGGACCAGCTCACCGTCATCGTTACGGGCAGCTTGTATGTCCCGAACACGTTCACGCCCAACGGCGATGGCTTCAATGACTTTTTCGGCGCGCTTGGCAAGGACATCGCGGAATTCGAGCTGCTGGTGTTCGACCGCTGGGGGCTGCTGGTCTGGAGCACGGATCAGCTGGATGGGCGTTGGGACGGCAGCTACGGCGGATCTCCTGCCGCTATGGATACCTATGTCTGGAAGGTGAAGGCCACCGAACGGAGCGGCCGCAGGCGCGAGGCCATCGGACACGTGAACCTGTTGCGCTG
>DAORNP010000030.1:16236-29432 GCA_035441065.1 Flavobacteriales bacterium
GCTGCATGCCGAGCCACTCCAGCGCCGCTCCGCTCATCAGCGTCTCCTTCACAACGCGATCGTAGGGCATGCTCTTGATCAGCTCGCCGGGCACCAGTTCACCCAAGGGGAACGGATAGTCGGTGCCCATGGCCACACGGTTGGCGCCGAAGAGATCCACCACATGCCTCAGCACGGCGGGGTCGTGCACCAGCGCATCGATCCAGAATCGGCCCATGTATTCACGCGGATTCACATTGTTGTCCACGGCGCACAAGTCGGGACGAACGATGAAGCCGTGCTCGATGCGCCCAAGCGTGGCCGGAAACGATCCACCGCCGTGCGCGAAGGCCACGCGCAACCTGGGCAGCTTCTCGAAGAGCCCGCTGAAGATCATGCTCACGATGGCGGTGGTGGTCTCAACGGGCATGCCCACGAGCCATGGCATCCAGTACTTGTCCATGCGCTCGGCCCCCATCATGTCCCAGGGATGCACGAATACCGCCATGCCCAGCTCTTGGCACGCCTCGAAGACTTGGAGCAGGCGCGGCTCACCGAGGTTCATGCCGTTGATGTGCGTGCCGATCTGGATGCCGACAAGGCCAATCGACTTGCAGCGCTCCAGCTCCTTGATGGCGAGTTCCGGCTCTTGCATGGGCACGGTGCCAAGGCCCACGAAACGGTGCGGCCACTTCTGCACGATGCGCGCGATGTGATCATTGAGGAACATCGAGAGGTCGAGCGTGTCGTGCGGCTTGGCCCAGTAGCTGAACATCACGGGCACGGTGCTGAGCACTTGCACGTGCACCTGCTGCGCATCGCACTCCTCAATCCGCACACGCGGGTCCCAGCAATTGGCCTGCACCTCGCGGAAGAACTTGTCGTCCATCATCATGCGCGCGCAACCGGGCCTGTGATGATCCAAGTGGATGAAGCCGCGATAGCCGTAGCGCGCGCCGAAATCCGGGATGTTCTCCGGAAGGATGTGCGTATGGATGTCGATGGAGAAGAGCTCCGACATGTCAGCCATCACACGAAGCGTGGGTCGGCCTCCATCACATGGCCGCATTGCTTGCAAGTGCGCAAGTCAACGCTGGCGTAGCACTCGCGGAAGCGCGGCAGGAAATCCTTTTCGATGTTGTGCAGCACGAATCGGTACTCGTGCAGGCGGTTATTGCATTGCTCGCAGTACCACTGCAGGCCATCGAGCATCTCACGATCGTCCCGCTTCACCTCGATTACCAGTCCCACGGTATTCGGTCCGCGGCGCGGCTGATGCGGCACGTTGGCGGGCAGCAGGAATAGCTCGCCCTGTTTGATGGGGATGGTCACCGCCTTTCCGTCCTCCTGGATGCCGACCTCGATGTCACCCTCCAATTGATAGAAGAGCTCTTCGGTCTCATTGAAGTGGTAGTCCTTTCGGGCATTCGGGCCGCCCACGATCATCACGATGTAGTCGCCAGCGTCGGCGTACAGGTTCTTGTTGCCAACGGGCGGTTTCAGCAGGTCGCGGTTATCGGCGATCCACTGCTGCAGGTTGAAGGGGCGGCGAATGGGCATAGGCGTGGTATTGCCGCCGCAAGGTAGCGGAGGCGGCCAACGCTCGGCATGCGCTGGCGCTAGGCGGAGTGCGGGTGGCTGGTTCGTCAGCGCTTGACGGAACGCCCGGCTTGCAGCAGGGCAGCGCCATTGGCGCGCATCATGTCCGCCGTGTACTGCTGATCCTGCACGAAGGCCAGCAATTGCCGGTTCCACTTCACCATGGCGAAGGGGAAATCGAGCACATCCGTATCGGCGCCTTCGTACTTCTCTGCGCGCAGCATGCTCATCTCCATCTCAATGGGAACGAGGTTCTCCAGTTCCGCTGGCACTTTGCCGCGCGTGTCAACCAGCATGCGCTTGGGCAGGAAGCCCTCTTTCTGGAACACGATGGCAAACTCCTTCTGCAAGCCGAGCCCGAGTCCGAAACGGCCGCTCTTATCGGTCAGCTGCGTGGCCACGATTTCATTCCCCTCATACACCACCACCTCGCAGCCGGGCAGCTTCTTGTCGCCATCGCTGATACGCCCGGTGACCTCAAGCACACGGGAGTCGGTAGGCTGTGCCATGACGCCGGTGCAGACGAGCACTGAAAACAGGGAGAACAGGTGTTTCATGGGAGCCTTGTACCCCCTTGCGCACCCGCTGGTTACGACAGGCTGGAATGCGGCGGGGCGGACCTTTCGGCCCGCCCCGCAATGATTCCAAAGTCAATTCAATCAGCGCACCACCATTCGCAAGGTGGCCGCTTGGTTCTCACTGGTCAAGCGCACGGTATAGGTTCCTGCGGCGAGTTTGCCCGCCAGGCCGAATACATGCGGCTGGCCTTTGGCCAAGTTCACGCGCTCGTCGTGGGCGATACGGCCGCCGAGGTCGAGCACAGTTACCTGCACCAAGCCGTCAATCGGTCCCAACACACTGAACTCGCCGTTGCCGGGGTTCGGGAAGAGGTTCCACATGCTGGCTCCGAGCTGGCCAACACCATCGCAGAGGTCAACGTTCACCAACACGTAGTTGGAGCTGAGCGAGAGGCAGGTGCCGGTGGAGGTGATCTCCGTGGCCAGTTCGCCGGGCTCAGCGCCAATGAGGTCACCATTGTGGCTGACGCCCCAAATGCGGTACAGGCCGATCGGTGCGCTGTTGAAATCGAGCGACCCGCCCACGAGCACGGCCACGATCACGTCGTTATCATCGGTGAGCACGAAGGTGTACTCTTCGCCGCTGGTGCTGGTTGTGAGGAAGTCGATGACGTCGGAGTTCGTGTCCTGGCATACATCCACGCTGAAGAAGCCGTTGCTGGTCTGCACCGTGCCGCCGTCGCAGACCACCGTAGGCACATCGCCGGTGAGGCAGATGCCGAAGGCACCACCATTGCCGTTGGTGAGGTTGCTGTACACCTGCACCACATAATCAGTGAAAGGCGCTGTGGTGATGGTGATGGGGTCTTCGGGGGTGATGTAGCAGTCGAGCTCATTGCCGCCGCATGCGTCGTAGATGGCGATGGCCCAATCCTCCATGGTGCCGGGGTCGAAGGTGAGGGTGACCTCCGTGTTCTCACCGGCATTGAAGGTGTACCACACATCGAAGAGGTAGCTGCCCTCCTCATCGCAGCTAGGCACCGTTCCATCCATGTTCGCGTAGAAGTTGTTGCCGGCGACAGCATTGGCCGGGCAATCATCAACGGCATTGATTGCCAAGGGGGAGGCGCTGATGCAGTTGTCGTTTGATGGACTGCAATCATCCACCACCACAGGAGCACCTGCTACATCAAGTGCGCCGCAGATGATGCCACCGCCCTGCACGAGCAGCGCGTTGACGTCGAAGCCGGTAGTGACGCCGAGCTCGATGAGGCTCGGGTCGATGGTATTCGGATCGTACACCAAGGTGTGGATCGTATAGTTGCCCGGCTGGCTCACGGTGAAGACCGGTCCTCCGCTGAGCGCAACAATGGTGAGGCCAGCGCCTTCGGTGAGCGCGTAGGCCACTTCGTAACCAACGGGCACCGTGGGCTGCGTAGCATGGCTGGCGCTCACTTGCGCCTCACCGATGAACAGGCACATGGGACTCTCATCGATGGTGAGCGTACCTGCGTCCGCATCACAATCGACGCAATTCTCAACGGTGATGGCCGCACCAGTCGCATCGAGGCTGGCGCAGATGCCGTTGTCGGTGACGTACTGGAGCACATCGAAGCCGGTGGTCACGCCCAGCTCAACAATGCCGAGGTCGAGCGTACTGGGATCGTACACGAGCGTGTGGATGGTGAAATCGCCGGTTTCTTCAACTTGGAAGAAGGGGGCGACATCCACATCGATGATCACCAAGCCAGCGCCTTGGGTGAGCACGTACAAGGTCTCAAAACCATCTGGCACGACGGCGTCGCCGTTCGGCGTAGCCACGATGATCACCGATCCGCCCGCGTCGAGGCAATAGGTGTCCTGATCAGCGGTGAGCGTGCCTGCATTCGCATCGCAAGAGCAATCTTCAACGGCAATCGATGCACCATCAACATCGAGACTCGCGCAGATGTCGTTGGCCTGGATGTACTGGAGCACTTCAGCACCGGTGGTCACGCCCACCTCAATGATTCCCAAATCGAGCGTGGCGGGGTCGAATACCAAGGTGTGGATCGTGTAATCACCGGCTTCCGTCACCGTGAAGGTGGGGGCGCTGTTGGCATCCACGATTACGAGGTCGCCGCCCACGGTGAGCACGTAGGTCACGCTATAGCCATCGGGCACAACGGCATCGCCATTCGGCGTGGCGCTGATGGTAGCCGATCCGGCGTCCAGGCAAACAGTGCTTTCATCGGCCGTGATGGTGCCAGCCTGCGCCTCGCACTCAACACACTCGATCACTGCCACTGGCGCTCCAGCTACATCGAGGCTGCCGCAGATGGTGCCGCCACCCTGGATAAGTTGGGCGAGAATCTCACCGGCCTCCGTAACGCCCAGTTCCACACCGCTCAGGTCAAGCGTATTGGGGTCGTAAACCAAGCTGTGGATGATGTAATCGCCGAGCGCATCCACGAAGAATGCGGGGGTGGCGGACACCTGCTGGATGACCAGGTTTGGACCACTTGTGAGCACGTGCAGCACTTCGTACCCTGCTGGCACGGTGGGCAGCGCGTCGAAGGCGGCATCGATCAACGTAGGACCATCCTCAAAGCAAACCTCGGGGCGATTCGGCGATAGCGTGCTGGCATCGGCATCGCAGGTAGCCGGTGCCGGTCCCTGCAGGCAGATGGTGAAGGTGGGCGTGGTGGGGTTGGCAGCCGCGTAGTGGAAAACCCGGAGGTAGTAGGTGTTGCCCACCGTGAGCCCCGTGAAGTTCAGGTTCACGGGCACGCCACTGGAACCCTCAGCAAGGCAAACGACGGGCACTCCATTGCAGCCCGCAGAGCCATCTCGCAATTGAACCACTGGATCGAAACCGGCGCTCGGGGTGACATTCACCAGATGATCGGTGCTGGTGGCCACGAAACGGTACCACACATCGTCGTTCGGGTTGCCTAGGAATCCCGAGCAGTTCACCAGGCCCGCGATGCTCGCGGTCGCATTCTCAGTCGAGCCTGTTACCGGATTGCAAGTGGGATTGGGAATGAGTTGGATGGCATTCGCGCAATCATCATTCGGCGGAACAACTCCATCCGTGACGCAGATCGTGAAGGTGGTGGTAGCAGGTGCTGTTGCGCCATAGGTGAAGACCCGCACGAGGTATTCGGTGCCGACAGTCAATCCACCTGCGGCGAGGATCTCCAGACCACCCGCGCTGACGAGATCCTGGCAATCGATTGGGGTGCCATTGCATGATCCGCCGAGCAATTGGATGACCGCGTCGAAGCTGGCACTGCCCTGCACCCGGATCAGGTGCGCGGTGGAGGTAGCGGTGAACCTGTACCACACATCATCATCAGGTGTGGCATTGAAGCCGTCGCAGAGCACCGTGCCGGGGATGCTCTGGGTTGCACCGGCCACATCGCCAGCCACGGGCGTGCATGTCGCACCGGGGATGAGTTCAATGGCGCCAGCGCAATCGTCATTGGCTGGTTGCGCAAGGGCCGCCAATGGGGCAAGGCCGCAAGCCGCGATCAAACTGAAGAGGAAACGTCGGATCATGTTGTGGGGGTTGGGATTGGAAGGACCGCCTTTGAGCGGGTGACTAGTGCATAGACGATGCAAGCGCTTGATTCGCCGCTTGCATTAGGGGGCAAATATTCCAGCACTCACGGCGCGTTTCGTCCGATTCATCGAACGATTTATCCACATCCGGCAGCCGGTTTCCCGAAAATAGTGCGGGGCGGCCTCCATGGCCGCCCCGCAGAAATCGGGTCAGGAAGCTCAGCGGATCACGATGCGCTGCTCCTCACGGGCATCATTACCCGACATGCGCAGCACATAGGTGCCTGCGGCCAACCGACCTGCGAGGCTCAGTCGCAGATCTGATCCGCTGGCCACGGAACGCTGCTCCGCGTAGGCTACGCGGCCCACAGCATCGAGCACCTCGATCAGCACGCTGCCATGAAGGCTTCCGGTGCGAACGACCAGGTCGCCATCGGTCGGGTTCGGGTACACTCCGAATACCGATTCGCTGAGACCCGACGCTCCGGTGATGATGCCGATCATGTCCACCGTGTAATCCTCCACTTGGCCGTAAGTGCTGGTGTCGCACGGCGTGGGGTTCGGGGTGTTCGGATAGTTGGCGCCCACATAGGTGTCGTGCAAGCGGACGCGCATGCGCGTTGGGCCAGCCGTAGCCGTGAGCGGTACGGTCACATTCCCATTGAAGGGGCCAACGCCCGGCGCAGAGCTGAAGATGATCTCGCCCGCATCGAACACGGAGTTCTGGTCCCAGTCAACCCAGGCCAGCACTTGATCCGTAGCGAAACCGCCTGCGACCGTTACGCTCAATGGGTACGATTGGCCGGCCACCACGGAAGCGGGCGTGCCCAGCGTGAAGTCCTCATAGCCCGCGTTGCTCGTGCTGTTGTTGTTGATGCCAGCGAAGGTCACATTGCCGATCTTCTCGAACTGCAGCGAGTTCGCACTGGCCTCGCAGTAATCGCTCGGCGGCGCGCAAGGTGCTGCTGCCACGTTGATGGTGTACGGTCCCGTGGCGCCCACATCGGTGAGCACGGCGTAGTAGTAGGTACCGGCCGGCACGTTCGTGTATTGGATGGTCACGTTATCGTTGCCGCAGCTCGTGGTCTCAAAAGAGGCAGCCTGCACGAAATCCGTGAATGGGCAGCCGATGAAGAGGTTGAGGAACGAATTCTCGAAGGCTGGCGTGGTAGCGCAGTATGACAATGTGATATTGGCGCATTCCGTGGTCGTGAAGGAGTGCCACACGCTGCCGAAGCCGAGTTCTTCAGTATCGGTGGCTCCGGTGTTATCTCCGCTGAAATCAACGCTGCCGGGCACACTGAGGCCCACGGGGGTCACAGCCGTGCAGAGGTCATTGGGCGGCGTGCCACCCCCCCCGCAAGCTGTTGTGATCACTTGGATGCTGTAGGCGCCCACTGGCGTATCAAGAGGATCCACCATGACTGGGATGTAATAGGTGCCGGCGGCCAATTCAGCGAAGCTCAGCGTGCAGTTGTCAACTGAAACGGTTCCTGCGAGGATTCCTGTGATGAAGTCAGGACAGCCCACGGACAGGTTGATGAGGAAATCGTCGAACTCTGAGCCGGGCACGCAATAGTTGATCTCCACATTGGCGCAGGTCGCGATGGTGAACGCCTCCCATACGATCACGAATCCCGTGGTTCCGTCCTCCGTAGCTCCGGTGTTGTCACCGCTGAAGGTGTTGGAGCCGGGTACAGCGATGTTCACGGCGACGGCGCCTGTGCAATCGTCGTTCGGCGGTGTGCCCCCTCCGCCGCCAGCGGTCACGCAAGTGGTGAAGCCGAAGACCGATTGCGCCGGGTAAGGCCAATAGTAGATGCGGTACAAGTAGCTGGTGCCGGGAGTCGTAGTGATGGTCAGCGTCTCAGTGCCGCCACGCAAAGTGAGATCGATGCAGCCCAACGAGGAGAGCGCCCCGCAGCTGCCGCTGAAGGCCTCCAGCACTGGGTCCATGCCGGTGGTGGCATCACCAGCACCAGTCACCGAGATCGTGGTGCTCGCGTCCGTTGCCACGAAGCTGTACCAAACGTCGTTCGCTGCATTGGCCAGGAAGGTGCTGCAGGTGGCGGGCGCCTGGGATTGAGTGGCGTTCTGCGTGGTACCGTTCGTGGCGATACAGGTGGCGTTCACGCCGATGGAGGTGGCGCTGGCGCAGTTGTCGTTCACCGGTGCGCTTCCGCCGCCTGAGGAGATGTTCAGCACGTAGTCCTCGATCTCGCCGTAGCTGGCATCACCACAAGGGGTATTGTTGAACACGTTGATGTAATCCGCGCCATCGTGCGTGTCGTGCAAACGGATGCGCATGCGCGTGGTGCCTACTGCAGCCGTAACCGGGATGGTGATGTTGCCCGTGTAGATATCGAGCGCACCAATGGCCGAGACCAGCACTTGCTCGCCGGCATCGCTGAAATCGAAATCCTGGTTGTAATCGATCCAAGCCAGCACCTGGCTCTCGCTGAATCCGGTGGTGAGGGTGGTGGTGTTCACGTTCACGCTCAACGCGTAAGTCATGCCCGTGGTCACATTGCCCGCAGGCGTGGGGTACAGGGTGTAGGCCGGTGCGGTGGGAGCCACATTGGCCGTAGAGTTGTTGATGTTGGAGAACGTGACGTTCACGATGCGCTCATCGAGATCGAAATCGATGGAGCCTGAGGCGCTCGCCGCACAATAGCCGCCGCCACGCGAAACGAGGCCATTGCTGTTATTGTGCTTCAGCTGCGCTTGCGGGGCACGGCGCAGGGTGGCACCGGCGACACTCGGCCGACCCGCATTGGACCGCGTATCCATGCGCGACTGTGCCGCAAGGCCGAGAGCACCGGCCACGGCCAAGCCGCATCCGAGTGCCCGAAGGGTAAAGAGATTCATCATCGTGGATTGGGTTTGGGGCGGCGAAGTGACGCACTCTAGGACGAGAATCCAAAACTTGTTTCGTTGAGTTCAGCGATCGAAGCCATGCCAGTTCACAAGCGTTTGTGCGATCCGTGACATCCCGGAAACGAGTCGGCGTACCAAGCCCCTCTAGTTTCGCCATCCACGCATGAAGACACAACTCTACCGATACCCGGTGCTCACATTCGTGGTGCTCACCCTAAGCTTCCAATTCGCCGTCGTGGGATTCGTGAACTGGCACTTGCCCGATGGCGCCCGTATCCACGACGATGCAACGGCGCACATGATCTTCCGCCTACGCGCATTCGGCCCTTTGGCCTTCGCCATGCTGCTTACGGCTTGGTTCGAGGGGAAAACGGGACTGCGCAACCTCTTTGGCGCATTCCTCAACTGGCGCGTTGGGCCGCAGTGGTACGCCTTGGCCTTCGGCTGGAAGTTCCTGTTCACCTATGTCGGCATCAGTGTCATCTGGCTGTTAGGCATCAAAGGATGGCCAGGGTGGTTCGCTGGCGATGGGCCCGATGGATTGGTGAAGCATCTCGGACAGCTTCTGCAGAACATGCCATTCATTATCGGCATCGCCTTCGTGGAGGAAACAGCGTGGATGAAGTATTGCGTTACCCGCATGCAGGAGCGCTTCAGCGCCTTCCGTTCATGCCTGCTCGTTGGCATCGGCTGGGGCCTTTGGTACTTGCCTATGCTGCTTGTGGGCGAAGGTGTGCCCGATGGCTACCCGTGGCCGGTGTTCCTGCTGAGCATGGTTTGCCTCACCATCCTGCTCGGCTGGACTTACAATATGACCCATAGCGGAACGGTGCTGCTGATCATGCAGATCATCAGCAACTGCGCCTTTTTCATCATTCCCGTGCTGCCCGACTGGCATGCCGGCGATGCCACCTACGTCACGGGATTCGTGGTGGCGAACTTCGTAAGCGCGGTAACGCTGGTACTGGTATTCGGATGGCGCGAGCTCGGCAACAAGCCCAGGGCGCGCTGGAGCGATGGGATGCCGAAGCAGAATAAGGCTCATGCCCCGGAGTTGGCGCACGCGTGAGTGCCAACCGCATCGAACCGAGCACGACGAAGGCCCGGTCAGCGATGCACCGCTGCGCCTTGAACGAGCATCATTTGCGGCGAGACGGGCTAGCACGGGATACGTGCCGGATTCGGCAGAATGAGCCGCTTCATGCTGGACTCACGACTGCTACCATCACAGAAACCCTGAGGCCTGTCTTCCAGCAATCTCCAGCTCCTGCTCACCCCTTATCAACCACCCTCGGCACCTTGAAGTAATCGCTGTCCTTCACGGGAGCGTTCATCAGCGCCTCCTTCTTGGTGATGGTCGTCTCCGCCACATCGTCGCGCAGCACATCGGCCTCATCGGTCATGAAGATCAGCGGCTCCACACCAGTGGTATCCACTTCGTTGAGCTTCTCCACGAAGGTGAGCACCTTTTCCATGTCGGCGAGAATGGCTGCGCGCGCGGCGGGATCGCTGTAATCGAGCCGTGCCAATTCGGCGATGCGATCAAGGGTGGCCTCATCGATCTTCATGGCTGCGAAGTTCGTGTTTGCCGCGCATCGTCCTTCAAGAGCGGCCCTTCGATCACCTCATACACGCGCTTCCTCAAGGCGGGCTGGTCGGCCTCGCTCAGCCCTGCGGTGGCAATGGCATCGTGGATCACTACCCGTGCGATGCCGGGCCTGGCCCGGGCGAACAGCTCCATCGGCTCACCGAACAGCCGCCAATGGTCCACGAAGGTCACCGGCACGATGGGCACCTGCTTCTCGATCGCCAGCTTGAAGGCACCGTCCTTGAAGGGCTTCATGCGCGGGGTGTAGGCGGGAATGGTGCCTTCAGGGAAGATGGCGATGCTGGTGCCGCGATCGATGGCCTGGGCTGCTTTGCGGAAGGCCTTGGCGGCACCGCTGCGGTCGTTCCGGTTCACGGCGATGTTCATGCCCTTGAAGAACATATTGAAGAGCGGCCATTTGAGCAGCTCGTACTTGCCGATGAAGAGGAAATAGCGCGGAATGACATTGTACATCTGGATGATGTCGATGTAGCTGCTGTGGTTGCAGCAGATCACGTACGGCGGCTCAGGGAGCGGCGCGCTGCGGAGGATCCGCGGTGGAACACCGCTGGCATAGGCCAGGTAGCGCGCCCAGATGCGCTTCAGCCAGAACGCCTTGTAGTAGCGCTGCGGCGTGTACAGCAGGATGCGGAACGGGATGTACAGCACCACCAATGAGCTGAAGAACACGAAGACGAACCAGAGTTTGTACAGCCACCGCGTGGGCAGGAACAGCAAGCGCGCCAACGGGTTGCGGCGGCTTTCGCTGTCGCGCACCGCGGACCGCTGCGTGGCGCTGGCATCGTTCATCGGAAGGGCGGCGAAAGTAGGGGCGCGACACCGGCTCCATGGCTCGGGCGAAAGGCCCTCCTACTTTCGCGGCCCATGCCCCGCATCCTTACCGGCATTCAAAGCACCGGCACCCCGCACCTCGGCAACGTGCTCGGCGCCATCAAACCGGCCATTGCCGCCAGCCAGCAGCCCGGCAACGACAGCTTCCTGTTCATCGCCGACCTGCACGCCCTCACGCAGATCAAAGATGCCCCGCTGCTGCGCGGCAACACCTACAGCGTGGCCGCAGCCTGGCTAGCGTGCGGACTCGATACGCAACGCACCGTGTTCTACCGCCAGAGCGATGTGCCCGAGGTCGCCGAGCTCGCCTGGTACCTCAGCTGCTTCTTCCCGTACTCGCGGCTTGCGCTGGCGCACAGCTTCAAAGACAAAGCCGACCGCTTGGAAGACGTGAACGGCGGCCTCTTCACCTACCCCATGCTCATGGCCGCCGACATCCTGCTGTACGATGCGGAGATCGTGCCCGTGGGCAAGGACCAGAAGCAGCACCTGGAATTCACGCGCGATGTGGCCGAGCGCTTCAACCACCAGATGGGCGAGACCTTCGTGCTGCCCGATGCGCGCATCGACGAGGAGGTGATGCTGGTGCCCGGCACCGATGGGGAGAAGATGAGCAAGAGCCGCAACAACCTCGTGCGCCTCTTCGCGCCGGAGAAGGAGCTGAAGCAGGACGTGATGGGCATCGTGACCGATAGCGCGCCGCTGGAAGCACCGAAGGACCCCGAGACGAACAACGTGTACAGGCTCTTCAAGCTCGTGGCGCCAGCCGAAGCGGTGAGCGCGATGGCCGACAAGTTCCGCGCGGGCGGCTACGGATATGGCCACGCGAAGAAGGAATTGCTGGCCACGCTTATTGATGGCTACCGCATCGAGCGCGACACCTATTCGCGCTTGATGGACGACAAGGCCGAACTGGATGCGCGACTGAAGGAAGGCGCGGACAAGGCGCGCCATGTGGCGAGCGGGGTCCTGAAGCGGGTGCGGGAGAAGTTGGGCTATTGACCCTTCTCCAATCGCTCGCTGTACTGCCGGTACAGCTGCTTCTGGTGATCATCGAGCACGATGCGACGGCCGTTGATGAAAGCCCAGCGCACATCGTTGCCGCGCATGTCGAGCGCATCGCCGTGTGAGACGATCAGCGTTGCGTCCTTGCCCACGGACAGGCTTCCGCAGCGCTGTTCAATCCCGAGAATGGCGGCGGCGTCGAGCGTGATTGAGCGGAGCGCATCCTCGGATGAAAGGCCATGTGCACGCGCGGTGCCAGCGGTGAAGGGCAGATTGCGCGCACCAGCATGCTCGTGATCGCCGCTGTAACCCAGGCAGAAGCGGATGCCGCGCTCCTTCAGCAGGGCGGGCAGCTTATAGGGCAGATCAATGTCATCCTCGGGGCGCATCGGCAGGCTGTGCGTGCGGCGGAGGATCACATCCACTTGATTGTCGCGCAGCAGGTCGGCCACGCGCCAGGCATCGTAACCTCCGGCGATCACGGTGCGCTTCACGCCTTCGGCCTTGGCGAAGAGCACGGCCTCGGTGATCTCGCGCGCGGCATCGGCGCGGATGAAGAGCGCCTTGCTCCCGCTGAACAATCCACGCATCGCTTCCATCCGCAGATCAATCGTCGCGGGCTTCACTTCTGCGCAATACGCCTTCGCCTTGCGGAAGAAGGCGCGAAGCTCTTCGATCTTCTTCTGGCGCTCATCCTTCTTCTCGCTGTCGGTCTCGCCCGGATCGGCCCACCAGCCTTGGCGCTGGTATGCTGCTGGCCAGGTCATCCAGACCCCGTCGTCGGCCTTCACGAAGGCGCCGTCGTTGTCCCACGCGTCGAGTTGCACCACGCTGCTGGTGCCGGCGATCACCAGTCCGCGCGGCGCCACCTGCGTCAGCAGTACACCGTTGGAGCGGATGGTGGGGGTCACGCGTGAATCGCTCTTATAGGCGCTGATCGACCGAAGCTCCGGCTCGTATTGGCCCACGTCGCGCATATCCACCGTGGCGCGTGCCTGCTCCACTTCGACCAAGCCGAGCGGCGAATCGGGCACGATGAAACCCGGGTACAGGTGCTGGCCCTTCGCGTTGATGATGGTGTCGTAGACGGCCCTCACGCCGTAATCGAAGCCCACGTAATCGATACGGCCTTCGCGGAAGCCCACGGCGCCCTCGTCGATCACCTTGCCATCGCCCACGTGCACGGTGCCACCGGTGATGAGCATGCTCTTCGATTGCGGCGGCGCGGGCGTGGG
>DAORNP010000031.1:0-628 GCA_035441065.1 Flavobacteriales bacterium
ACCTTCGGTCCGAAGAGGGTGCTGGTCGCGGTGTTGATGTAGAAGTCGCCCGCAGCGCCGATGCCATTGCCAGGATTGGTGGTGCCATTGAGCACTGTGCGGCCGTCGACACCAGCGGCCCCCGCGGGTCCTGTTGCTCCCGTTGCGCCGGTGGCTCCCATAGGTCCCGCTGGCCCCTGCGCTCCCGTGGCACCCATGGGCCCTGCGGGCCCTTGCGGTCCGGTAGCGCCTGGCGTGCCTGTGGCACCAGTGGCGCCCGTGGCACCCATCGGCCCCGCAGGCCCTTGCGCGCCGGTAGCTCCTGTCGCACCCGCAGGGCCGGTTGCTCCTTGCGGACCCATCGGCCCGATGAGCGAGATTCCGACGCCCCAGTTGTTGCCCACCTTCGGTCCGAAGAGGGTGCTGGTCGCGGTGTTGATGTAGAAGTCGCCCGCAGTGCCGATGCCATTGCCAGGATTGGTAGTGCCATTGAGCACAGTGCGGCCATCAGCGCCCGCTGGCCCAGCAGCTCCTGTAGCGCCGGTCGCTCCCGTTGCGCCCTGTGCGCCTGTTGCACCCATCGGTCCTGCAGGCCCTTGCGGTCCGGTTGCTCCCGTGGCACCAGCAGCGCCAGCGGGTCCTTGTGCTC
>DAORNP010000031.1:661-1012 GCA_035441065.1 Flavobacteriales bacterium
GCTCCCGCAGGCCCGATCAACGAAGTGCCAGCACCCCATGCGCCGCCCGCCTTCGGGCCGTAGATCATGTCGGTGGTGGTGTTGATGTAGAAATCGCCGTTGGCCCCGGTGCCCGTAGCGGGGTTGGTGGTGCCGTTGAGTACGGTGCGGCCATCAGCGCCAGCCGCACCTTGTGCGCCTGCCGGGCCTGTTGCGCCCGTGGCTCCTGTCGCGCCCTGCGCACCGGTCGCACCCGTGGCGCCCTGTGCGCCTGTATCGCCCGCCGGGCCCATCGGCCCCGTTGGCCCGGCCGGCCCCTGCGGCCCAGCGGGACCTTGGATCGAGCCGACGTTCTCCCCACTGTTCGTGTTG
>DAORNP010000031.1:1032-6710 GCA_035441065.1 Flavobacteriales bacterium
ACCAACGTGAACCAGTTGCCCGGATCACCCGTGCCGGGCAACTGGTTCACGTTGGTGAGCGAGCCCAGGATCGTCACGCCCGTGCCGTCCTGCCCGGCCGGCCCTTGCGGACCGGTAGGTCCCGCTGGACCCTGCACGCCTTGCGGTCCCTGCGCGCCCGCAGGCCCGGTAGCGCCGGTGGCACCCGGTGCCCCTTGTGCGCCGGTGGCACCTGTGGGGCCCGCAACGCCCTGTGGTCCCTCCGGACCGGGATCGCCCTGTGGCCCCGGCGTATTGCTCTGCTCCGCGAACAGTGCGTAAGGCACGCTCAGCAGTTGCGCGGTGCCCATCGGCGTGCCGTTCACGCTGGTGCGCACGAAGTAGGGTCCGTTGCTCCAGTCAATCGCGCCGAAGGTGCCGGTCACCGGCGTGCCGCCGCCGAGGGCCACGTTCGCCAGGCCGAAACCGTTGGTGGTGACACTGTGGTTCTCGTTGTACACCACCGTGCCGCTGGCGCTGCCTTGCAGCACCGCCAGCCCGAGCGTGGCGCTGGTGTTCGCCTGGATCACGCCGCCCGCATCGCGGAGCACCGCCTGGTAGTTGAGGCGATTGGGAGCCTGCGCCATCGCGACAGCGCCGAGGAAGCAGGCAAGCAGGAGGGGAAGGAGCTTTTTCATGGCTTAGTGGGTGACGGAAATCTTGAAGGATCGCTGGGTTTTGTCGTCGGTGCCGAGCACGCGCAGGTAGTAGCTGCCGCTGGCGTAGGGTTCCATGTTCAGTTCGGTGAGGCTGCTGCTGATGCGGCCATCGGTGACCTGTCGCCCGGCGGCATCGTGCAGGATGAAGCGGTCCGCATCCGCCGCGCCATTCACCGCGATGTGCAGGATGTGGCGCACGGGATTCGGGTACACGGTGACTGCGCCGGGATCGCCCACGGCTTCCTCCACCACGGTGGTGATGTCGGCCCAGGGCTGGTGGAAACCTTGGGTGAGGGTGCTACCCGAGGCGGCCACCGTCTCGATCACCGGCTCGCCGATGGTGTAGCTGATGCGGGCCGCGCCGCTGGCATGGTCGCCGCCGCCGCTGGCCACCACCTGCTGGCCGATCGCGGTGGCCGATGGTGCGAGGGCGAAGAGGAGAAGGAGATCGCGCATGGTGCTTCGCTTGGTGCCACGAAGTACCCGAGCCCCTTGGGGCGCATCAATACCACTTCAGTAGTATGGGCGGAGCCTTCGGCCGTATCAGGGCACTACCACCGGCGTTGCCGCCTCGGTGATTCGCGAGGCGCCGCCATCGGCGTACACGGCCTTCACCGCGTAGGTGTAGCTGCCCTTCCCCGGGAGGCGGATGTCCACGAAGCGGCTGGCATCGGCGGTGGCGGAGCCCACGGTGTGCGCGGGCGCGCCGTCGCGCGAGCGGTAGATCACGTAGTGCTTCACGCTGCCGCGCGGTGCGTTCCATTGCACCTGCACCACTTCGTCCAGCGCGGTGGCCGTTACCTGGGTGGCCGCAGCGCGCTGGGTGCGCGCGGGCAGGCGCACTTCCAAAGGCACCGATCGTGCGGAGCTGTTGCCCGCGCTGTCGATCGCGAAGAGCGCGTAGGTGTAGGCGTGCGCGGCCTGCACGGTGCGGTCGGTCCAGGTGCGCGGCGCGCTGCTCGCCGTCCAGTTGATCACCTCGCGCCAGGTGGTGTCGGCGTCGCTGCGGCGCACGAGCCGGTGACGCGCCGCATCGCTGCTGCTGCTGGGCACGAAGTGCAGCACCACGGCGCTGTCGTTCACGGCGTAGCGCTCGAACACCGGCGCCACGGGCGCCACCACATCGGGCTTGCGCAGCCGCAGGGTGCCGCTCATGGGGCTGTGGTTGAAGCTGCGGTCCACCGCCACCACGCGGTAGTAGATGTCCTTGGTGAGCGTGCGCAGCGGGATGCTGTCGCGGAACACCGTGTCCTGGATCGGCTCGGGCGAGAGGTTGTTGAAGTTGTGGTCTGCGGCGTTGGTGAAGAACACGCGGTAGCCGAGGATGTCGGCCTCCTTCCCCAAGGGCCAGTGCACGGTGACCCATCCCGTGGTGTCGATGCGCCCTTGCAAGTTGAACGGTGCTGCGGGCGCGATGGAATCGGCGAGCGCGCCGTAGCCGCTGAGCGAGACGGACTCATTGCCGGCGGTGTCGATGGCCACCACACGGTAGTGGTTCTCCTCGATGAGGTAGCGCGAGGTGTCGGTGAACTGGCGCGTGGCGGGCGGCAGCGGATCGCGGTGCAGCGGCACGTACGCCGCGTCGCCATGGTGCCGCCCTTGAGGTCGCGCGCGCCTTCGGGTTGCTCCCAATGCACCACGAGCTTGCCGTTCTCCTCTTTCACGCCCTTCATCTCGGGGCTTGGCGGCGCGGTGCGGTCGCGGCCCATCGCGGTGATAACGGTGTTCTCCACGCTCATCGATCCGAAGGGCGTGATGCCCAGCACGCGGTAGCGGTAAGGCGTGTAGTTCGCGGCGATGGTGGTATCCTTCCAGGTAAAGCGCTGCAGCTTGCCGCGGTCGCTGTCCATCGGCACGAAGGGCGCGCTGTTCAGGCGCTGCCACGCGCCGTTGCCCTGCACGCGCTCGATCCAATACGCGCTGAAGTTCAGCCGCGCGGCTTCCGCTTCCCAGTGGATATCGATGCGCCCCTCCTGCTCGCTCGCGCCGATCGCCGGGCCTGCCGGCACGCCGTCCGGTCCGCGCTTGCGGTCCACGCCTACCATCGCAGTGTCGGCGCGCTCAGGGTCGAGGTTTATCACACGGTAGAGGTAATGGGCCGATGCGCTCACCTGCTTGTCCACCCAGCGGTAACCGAGCGCTTGCGCTATCGCGGGGTCGATGTCGGCGTACAGCGCGCAGAGCGACCAGCGCAATTTGCTCTGGTCCGCCGCGTCCATCTGCGCGCGCAGGTCGCCGGGCTTCGGCCGCAGCTCGGCGCCGTACAATGCCTGCGCGACCACAGGTGCGTGCGGGTTGTCCTTCAGGCGCAGCTTCACCTGCTCCAGGCTCATCGGCCTCAGCGTGTCGGTGCTCAGGCGGATCGCGGTGCGCTCGTTGGTGCTCACGTCCACGCGCTCGATGCGGCAGCCGTAGCGATTGAAGCGCTCCCACGCTTGCACGGAGGCGGGCGCCCAGCGCACCACCACGCTATCGGTGCTGTTGAAGGCCGCTACCTGGATGCTCTGCGCATGCAACGCTGCACTGAAGAGCAGGAGGAAGGGAATGGTAAGTGCGCGCATGGCTCAAGGTGCGGTTTGGATGCCGCCGGTGTTGATGGCGCCGGTGCTGGACACGTTCGTAGGCGGCAGTGGACCGTTGCTATAGAAGAAGGAGGCGCTCCCGGAGCTCACAGGCACATTCTCATTCCAGTCGGAGAATGGCTGGCAGGTGGGCGGCGGAATGAACATGAACTTCACGCCGTAGTTGCCGCGGTAGGGGCGCCTGTAGGGCGAATCGAGGTAACGTATCACCATGCTGCGCAGAGGCTCGGCCATCGGGGTCTCGCCGCCTAGCGCACCGCAGCGGCTACGCACATCAGTGGTGATCGTGGCAAGGCGCGTATAGTCATTGCGCACGAAGAATGAGGTGCGGACATCCACGCCCACATCCACCGGCGTAGAGCCGCCGTCCAAGGCCGTATTCACGTCGTACCCGACGACCATTGCGGCGCCCTGCGGCGGCGCAATCTCGGCAGCTGTCAGGGGCTGCATCACGGGCGTACCAGCACGCCATATCACGGTGTTCTTCGGCGGGATGCCGATGGTGTCTGGGGAGTCGGATATGATGGGGACCCCGAAAGCGTTCGTTGTCGCGCTGCGCACAAGGTCCAGCGGACTGCAACCGCGCGATTTGATCTCCGCGTAGTAATCGTAGAGCACCGGCTTGCTCCACTGGTTGCTCCAGGTATCGGTGCGCGCATCCTGCAAGCGCACAAGGGGGCTCAAGCGCACGCTGGGAATGGTGGGATGCCGGTAACCGTTCACGTCGAACGCATCGAAGCGCTCTCCGAGGAAGCTAGGCCGCAGTGTCTCGCGCGGAGGAACCGCGCCATCGCTCAGCACGTAGGTGGCATTGTTGCTCAGCGCGGCCACCTTGGCGCCGATGGTGTTGTGCGCTGATGTACGGAAGTTGTACGTGAAGAGCAGCTTCTCATTGGCGCGCACCGAGTAGCCTGCCAGCTTGCGCTGGCGCAACCGCACCATCTGGCCCTGCAGGTTCGTGCTGTTCTCGGTGGTCGATGTCATGACCATGTAGGCGTTGGCCCCCAAGAGATCGCCTGCGGTATGGCTGGGGCCCATGCCGCCCTGGTCCAGGCTGTCGCGGCGGATGAACTGCGCCGTGTAGATCATGCCGTTCGTCAGCGTAGGCAGATTGAAGTAGATGGCGGTCTTGCCCGCATGCTGCACGTTGGCCGCACAGGTGATGGACCCGCCGCCGGTGCGCGGCGTCAGGATCATCTTGTAGATGCGGATGCGGCCGTTGGGAGCCGTTCCGAAGAGGGCATCCTGGTTGGAGAGGTTCGATTTGCACTGGATCACAGCGCTGCGGCACTCATCCTGCAGCACGTAGCGCTGCCCGATGAAAGGATAGGTGTACTCGAGGTCCTGCTCGCGCAATTGGGTCAGGCCCTGTCCGGTCTTGAAGGTGACCGTGGTGTCCCAGAGTGCGGGGTCGCCTTGGTTCAGCGCCGTCGCCCACACGCCATCCGCGTTGCGCTCCTCGGCGCGCATCTTCACCGTCAACTTGTAGGTGGTGTACGGATCCAGGTACATGCCGGGGATCAGCAGCACCTGCTTCTTGTCCGGCGCCACTTCGATCGTACCGCTGAGCTCCGTGGCGCCCTTCTTCAACTGGAAGGCATCGAGCTTCATGCGGAAGGTGCGCCAGTAAGCCGTTCCGTTGGGCCGGTAGTCCTTCAGGTCGAAGGGCGTGTCCAGCTTTAGGTTGAGCGCGATCTCGCCGTTCATGCCCACATCCACTGCGGGTGTTCCGGGAGCGATGCCGTCGAGGTGGTGCGGTGTGATGTCGCTGATGGGATCGAGCCCCGCCAAGGCGCCGGCACCGTAGGCATCGCAGGGCGTGCCCGCCTCGAAGGGGAAGTTGAAGTCTCCGTCGATCAAGCCGCCGAGGATGCTATAACTGCCGCCCACAGCGCCCTTTACCCAGCTCGGGTCCGCGAAGCCGCCTTCCAGTCTTGCCGCCGCCGCGAGCTTCATGATCTCGAAGTCGCCTTCCGCGAACCACACATCCACGTGCAGGCTCACGCTTCCGCCGAGGTAGGCGTACACCTGCCCGGTGGCATAGAAGCCGGAAATACCAGGCTCCGGGTTATCTCCGCATTGCATCCCGCTGCTGGAGATGAAGGCCATGTCAAGCCCGGCGCCGGCCATAAGGTGCATGCGCAGCAGGTAGAAGTCGAACTCCTCGTCCAGTTCGCCTCGGGCGCCGAAGGCCACACCGTTCGCCGTGGACACGCCGCTGGGCCAGCTGAAATCGCCACCGCCCATCAATGCCAGCACGGCTGCACTGTCGGGCGGCAGTGGATCGGGCAGGTTCTTGCCCACCATGAAGTAGCTCTCCGTAGCGAACAGTCCACGGAAGTCGAGGCCGATGGGCGTTTGCGGCGTGCCCACGAAGAAGTGCCAGGTATCGGGGGTGATCAGGATCTCCGCGCCTCCG
>DAORNP010000031.1:6724-14459 GCA_035441065.1 Flavobacteriales bacterium
GTGACCAGCCCGGCGCTGCCGATGGTGACGAAGACCTGGAAGTTTGCCTGGAACACATCGTTCGGGAAATCGAACGCGATGTGGGCGGTGCCGCGGATCGGCACGTAGTCGCGTTCGTTGCGCTCGCTCATCAGGTACACGTTGCCATCGAGAAAAGCGGTGCTCACGCCACCGGTCGTGCTGAACGTCATGCCGGCGGTGAGGTCGCCGTTATAGGCCTTGCCGCTGGCGCCATCGCCGAAGATCACCGTGGCCTTGAAGCCGAAGGCCTCGTTCGCATCGGGCACGTACACCACGCGGCTCAGCGTGAGGCCGGGCGTGTAGCTGTCATCGTCCTGGTTCGCGATGGCGGCTTCGGTGACCTGCTGTGCGCTGGGCATGGCGCCGGTGCGCCGCATGTGGTACCACGCCCCGCCGCCGAAGCCGTACACGTTGAAGGGCTGGCCCGGCGAGAAGCCTTCGTTCTTCGCGATCATCGCATCGGCGAACCAGTAGCGCGTGCTGTTCACGGTGCCGAACTGCGCCGCCGCCGCCACTTCCAGCGCGCCCTTGAGGAACCACGCGCGCACCGCGCCGTTGATGCCGTTGCCATACGTGGGGTCGTCGTGGTACCAGCGCAGGCCGCCCATGATCCTCACCGCGCCGGTCTCGCCGGTCACGCCGATGGAGTCGAGCTCCACGCTGTGGTGGCCCCATTGGTGGATCGACGTGGTGTTCAGCTCGCCGAGCACCGCGATCCGCGTGGTGGCCACGAAGATGTTGGTGCTGCCGCTCAGGTCCAGGTTGATGTCGAAGCCGATGCCCGCCATGGGCCCACCCTCGGAGTTGCGCCGCTCGGTGGTCACGCGCGTGATGCTCACCGGGAAGCCGCCGCTGGTGCTGTTGCCCGTGTCGTCGTCCTCATCGGGGAAGTCATCGTGCGCTGCGCCGATGTACTTCTGCGGGCTCGCGAGCGAGAACACGCCGCTCTCGTCGATGTTGGTGTAGGGATCCTCCGTCTGGAAGGTGAGGCGCTCGAAGGCGATGTCGCGGAAGTTCACGTTCAACGCGCTCGGCATGTTGATGTCGATGCTCAGCTCACCGTTCAGTTCCGCGATGGCACTATTACCGGTGCTGGCATCACCGAGCACGGCGCGCACGGTGCTCGTCTCGAACAGCGCGATGCTGCCGACGTACATGGGCACGTTCAGCGTTCCATCGGGATGCAATAGGAACTCCATCCGCGTATCGTGCGTGGTGGCGTTGTGCTGGATCATGCCGCTGTACAGCAGCAGCGTGTCGGAGATGGGCAGGTGCATGCGCCCCTTGAAACCGCCCTGGCTGAAAGTGTTCAGGACGATGTCCATCTGCAGGGTGTCGAGCGAGAAGCCCCAGCCGTCCAGCGATCCTTCGTCGGTGTCGAGGATGTTGGCCACCTTGAACTTCGCCGATACGCCTTCGCCGAAGCCGTAGATGAAGTCATCGACCTGCGCCGTGATGCGGCCGCTGCCCTCGAAGCGCTGGATCGCCTGGGGCATGCGCAGCATGGCGCGTTTCACGTACACGCCGGTCCACTCCACATCCAATACGCCCGCGCCATCGAAGTGCTCGCTCTCGATGAGGTGCCCGGCAGGAATGTCCATGTCCGGCGGGTTCACGTAGCTGGCCATGTCGATCCACGCCTCCTGCACATCGATGCCCCAGTCCTTGGCGTGGTTGAGGTGGAAGGCGGTGTTCAGGTCGAGCCTTCCCATGAGCCCGCCACGACCGGTGCGTACGCGGAGCGCGCCGATCACCTTCTGCGGACCTTCCTCACCATTCGCCAGGTCCTCGCGCAGCTTCTCGCGGCTGAAGCGGTACTCGGCATCGAAGGTGACCGCGCGGAAGCCGTGGCAATCCCAGGCCACGAAGGTGCCGCTGTCCTGCACGGTGGTGAAGCCGCCCTCGAAGCGCGCGCCACGGAACTTCATCGTGTCCTCGCCGATGCCGATGTCGAGGTCATCCAAGAGATAGAGCGTGGCCTCTTCGCTCAGGTCGCCGAAGCCGCCGGGATGGAAGGGCATGGCCATGTTGCCCAGGCTCAGCGTGGTGCCCAGCTCGTGGATCGGCAGCGCCAGGCCCGCGTTGATGCGCGCGATGGTGTCGGTGAACTGCATGCCCAGGATGCCGACGACCACGCGACCGATGCCCGGCACGTCCTTGTCCACGCCGATCGGCAGGCCCATGGGCTGGGCTCCGCTGAATTGGCTCACCAGTCGGCCTGCGGTGTTCAGGTACTCATCAATCGCCTGCGCCGCTGCCGGACTGAAGCCCGCCGCGAGCGAAGTGCCCGTGGCCCATGCCGGCGGGATCACGCCTTCGTTGTCGTAAGCGCCCACCACCTCGCCATCGTACAGCCGCTTCTGCGCATTGATGTACGCGCTGTTGAAGCGCACGCGCAGCTTGGCGCGCATCACCGGCACATCGATGAGTCCTTCACCACTGGCCAGGTTACCGCTGTACACGATGGTGCTCACCTTCATCTTGAAGAGGCCCACCTGCACGGTATCGCCCACCTGCGCTGCGTTCGCGGGCACGCGCAGCGCTTGCGGCGTGGGCGTGCGACGGCTCTCGGCGAGGCAATCGGCTTGCGGGATCTCTTCATCCACGGTGGTCTCTCCGCCGTCGCCATCGTCCTCTTCCTCCTCACCGATGGTGAAGCGGTAGGTGGGGCCGTCGTGGTAAGTGGCGCCGTTGGTGGAACTCGGGTCCTTCATCCAGCGCACGCGCCAGAAGTAGGTACCGTCGGCATTCGGGGTGAAGTCCACGCTCTCTTCTTTGTACAGCGCATTCTCCACGCAGCCGGTGCCGCAGCCGGGGCTGTTCAGTTGCAGGCCATCGCCGAGCAATGCGGATGCGGAGTGAACGATGTCGGTGAAGGCTTCGTCGCGGGCCACCTGCAGGAACCAGCGCTCGTTCACCGTGGCCTGTGTCTGCGTGGGTGGACCCGTTTCGGGGATGATCCAGATGGGGAAGGGCGGCAGCACGGCGGCAGGCGGCTCGCTGGTCTTGAAGCGCAGCGCGACGCGGCCGTATCCGCTCGCGCCTTCCTGCGCGTTGCGCGGCAGTTGCGCATTGTTCTCCGGCTCCAGCGGACGCGGGCGGCCCATGCCGATGACGAATGCGCCTTGCACCTCGCCCTCGATCGGCGAAGCCTCGTTGTAGGTGTTGATACGCACTTCGGCCTGCCCGGTGTAGGTGCTGCCTCGGCGGAAGCGGCCTTCGCCCAGCGCATCGTTGCGGTAGATGTTGATATGGTGCGCCTGGTCCTCGGTGAACAGAGGGTTGGGCTCGATCGCCTCGTTGAGCAGGTGCCGTTGCGATAGGAAGGGCCCGCTGTTCCACAGGATGTCCTCATCGCCCGGCTTGCGCTCGGTGATGCTGTGCTGCACGCCGTCCTTGTAGAGCGTGAGCGTGCTGTGGAAGCGCCCGGTCTCTTCGTTTCCGCCGTGCGGTTGGAAGTGGACCATCACCGGCACCAGGTCCCACGGGATGGTGTCGAGCATCAACGGGTACGCGAGCGTGAAGGCGCTCTCGCTGGTGTAGCTCCACACGAAGGTGCAGGGTTCGCTCCAGCCGTCGTTCTGGAACACATGCTGGTTGCTCATGTCCACGGCGCGCACGTACCAGGCGTAGCGGCGGCCGTTGAGCAGCGCAGGCATCAGCTGCGTGTAGAGAACTTGCGCCACCATCACATCATCCTCCCATACGGGATCATTCGAGGTCTGCAGCGCGGACAACGGGTCGATCGCGTCGCCTTCGGGCAGCAGCACCAGCTTGAAGTGGTATTGCATCACCGCGCCGATCGGCGGGCCGGAGGGCAGGATCCAGTTGAAGAGCACCGTCTGCGGCTGTAGGCCGGCCACATCGCCGTTGCATTCCGGTCCGAGCAATTGCGGCGGCGGCGGATACGTGATGGTGAAGGTGTTGGAGCACCCGGCATCCGGCGCGCTCAGTGGTTCGTTGGTGTGGTAGTCGAACGCTTGCAGGCACACCTGGTAGTTGCCTTCCGGCAGGAGCCCGAGGAGGATGTCTTCCTCCGTGATCCCCGTGTACTGCACCTGCCCACCGCCGTTGCCCACGAAGGGCTGCAGGTAGGTGCCGTCGAAGGTGGATGAGCCCACGGGCACCATGAGCGGCGGCGCGTTCCATGGCTGGCCTCCTTCCACCATCACCGAGATGGTACCGTCCGTTGTGGAGATCGAGCCCGCGAGGTAGATGTCACGCGGGACCGCTCCCGGCATGTTGTTGTGCACGATCAAGGAGACCTGCGACGGATTCTGGAAGTACTCCACATAGCTGGCGGTGTAGGGCGGCAGCACGGTGGTGGTGATGGAGAGCGGATACTGCTGCGACAGTGCGGGCACGGCGATCACGAGCGCGACGAGGAGCTGGAGGAGGCGTGCGGTGCGGTGCATGGCGCTAGGACTTGGGTTGGAACACGAACACGTAGCCGGCGAGGAGGCGCACCTCGGTGAATTCGCGCGAGGCCACGAACGAGGTGCTGTTGAACAGCGCGTTGGCGGTGATCTGGAAGCGGTGCATCGGGCTCACGCGGTACTGCCAGTTGGTGCCCGCGTTCACGGTGTGGCCCGCGCTCCGGCCGTCCTGCAGGGCGGCGTTCCACGCGGCATTCACGCCTGCGGTGAGTTTCTGCCGCGCCATGGTGCGCGCCAGTCCGATGGATGGCCCCACCAGCACATGCGAGCCGGCCGCCGAGGTGTTGCGGCTCATGTTCACGCCGCCGCTCACGCTCAGGTTATCGGCGTGGCGCATGCGGCTCACGTACAGGTTGCCGTGGATCACCTGGTTCTCGACAGCGGCGTAGGTGCGGTAGGGATTGAGGTCCTCCAGCTGCTGCAGGCCGCCGGTGAGCGTGATGGTGAAGGTGCGGTGCGTGTTGGTGCGCAGGAAGCGCTGCGCGAGGGTGAAGCTGCGGTTCACCTGCGCCACGCGGAAGGTGTCGCTGAGCACTTGCAGGCCGGCCTCCTGCGCGATGCCGTAGTTGCTGAAGTTGAGGTCGGCGCCGTAGGTGCGCGAAGGGTTCCACGATACCGCAGCGGAGCCGATGCGGCGCACGCTGGTGGCCAGCTTGCGGCCGCTGAGGTTGTCCTGTTGCTGGCCGTAGCTGCCGCTCAGGCGCACCTTGTTCTTCCACAGGCGGATGCTCGGCGCGATGGTGATGGCGCGCAGGTCGGCGGCCTGGTAGTAGGCGCCCAGCGTGCGGTAATCTGGATCCACCTGCTTCACCTCGCCGCGCAGGCTGAAGATCCGGTAGGCGTAGGTGAGCGAGGTGTTGCCCGCGAACACCAGCCGCGATCCGAGGCGCGGGCGGAAAATTCCGCGTGTGAACTCCGGGACATCGGAACCGGAAAGCTCCGGTGCGCGGACGTCCTCATTCATGGCGCTCGCGCCCAGATCGAATTGCCAGGTGAGGCGCTTGCCCAAAGCCAGCCGCGAACTGATGCCCAGCGCCACATTCTCCTTGGGCGCGTTCTCCAGACGGCCGCCCACCACGGTGGGGATCGAGCTGGTGTCATCCGCCGCGCGGAAGGCCATCACATCGAAGTAGCTGCGACGGTTGCCCACGCCCACCTTCACGCCGTAGCCGGTGCGTTCGTAGGAGGGCCTCGGCGCGATCGCCGCCAGCGTGTCCTGCGCCACGGGTTTGCTGAAGCGCCCGTAGAACGCCGCGATGCGGAAGCCCTTCGGCTCCAGTTCCACGCCGCCGCCGAGGAACTGCACGCCGGCCATGGTGTACGGGTTGAAGCGGATGCTGCGGTAGCCCAGGTGGAACTTCGCCCACTTGTAATAGGGGCTCATGCCGTAGCGGTTGAAGGGCTGCGTCCACGAGCGCTGCTGCGAGCCCACGTTGAAGCTCACCGGCACCTGCCAGCCGTAGATGCTGAGGGTGAGCGCTCCCGTGCTGTTCCACCAGAAGGGCTCGTTGCGCGGCGCGCCATCGCCGCTGTAGAAGTAGGGGCCGCCCAGCAGCGAGAGGCTGCCGTTCACACGGAAGGGCTTCTCCTTTCCGATGGCGCCAAGGTCCTGGGCGTGCGCGCGGATCGCCAGCGCGGCGAAGGCGAGCAAAAGGACGGCGGGGCGGAGGCTGGGCATGGCCGGTGCACGCGCGGAGCGCATCAGGCCAAAAGTCCCCGTGGCTCAAGGGCCGGGCAATACCACGTCAGTAGTACGGGAGGCGGCTAGCGCCCCGGATACACCTTGCGCACGGCCTCGTGGCGGCTGCTCACCTGCAGCTTCTCGTAGATGTTGCGCACATGCTTGCGCACCGTCTCGGTGCTGATGCCGGCCTTCGCGGCGATCTCCTTGTACATGAGCCCGTTGGCGAGCTGGTCCAGGATGCCTTTCTCGCGCTCGGTGAGCAGCTGGTCCTGGATCTCGCGCTGCGCCTGCTGCTGGAAGCTGGCCACCACCAGGCGCGCGATGGCCGGGCTCATGGGCGAGCCGCCCGCGTGGATGTCGCGCACGGCGGCGATGATCGATTCGGGCTCGGCGTTCTTCACCAGGTAGCCGGTGGCGCCAGCGCACAGCGCCTCGTGGATGTAGGCCGGGCTCTCGAACACGGTGCTCATCAAGTACTGTACGCTGGGATGCTGCGGCTTGGCCGCACGCACGCATTCGATGCCGTTCATGCCGGGCAGGCCGATGTCCATGAGCACCACATCGGGAACGATGCGATCGAGCTCGGCTAGGAAGGCATCGGCATCGGGGTAGGAGCCCACCACCTGCAGCTGCTCGGCACGCACGAGCATGTTGCGCAGCAATTGCCGGATCTCACTGTCGTCTTCCACGACAGCGACCCGGATGGGCTTGGCGGACATGCCCCCAAAATAGGGCTTGCCGTGCTAAGCCAGGGTTCCCTCCAGCCGGACGGCGCATCCCTGGCCCGGTGCGGAGCGAACGTCGAGCCGCGCACCGAGGGCTTCTGCGCGCGCCTGCATGTTGCGCAAGCCGTTGCCCGAGCGGCCCATTGCCTTGGGGTCGAAGCCCTTGCCATCGTCCTGCACCAACAACTCGAATCGGCCCGCACCTGCCGTGAGGCGCACGGTGATCCGTTGGGCCTCGGCGTACTTCAAGGCGTTGTTGATCGCCTCCTTCATCACCATCACCACATGGTGCTTGGCGCTGGGCGAAACGGGGTGTCCCGGCTCCGTGTGCTCGAAGCTCAGCACATGCCGCATCCCCGCATCGTCCAGGAGGCGGTGCGCCACATGGCTGGCATGATGTACCAGCTCCGCGCTGGAATCCTGCGCGGGGTCCACGCTCCAGACAATGTCGCTGAGGGCGGCGCTCACCGTGCGGCTGTGGGTGGTGATGCGGTCCAGCGTGGCGTTGAGCTCTTCGGCGTGCACCTGGACCTTGTGCTTGGCCTCGTTGCTGAGCATCGCGATCTTGGTGAGGCCGCTGCCGATGTCGTCGTGGATATCGCGCGCGATGCGGGTGCGCACGGACTCGTTCTCGCGCTGCTTCTCGGCTTCCACCACCTGTTGCTGGGCAGCCAGGATCGCCTGGTTCTTGTCGTTCAGACGCGCTGAATTCCTGCGGCTGGCGACGAGCAGCCAGGTCAGCAGCGCGGCGATGATGCCCACCAGCACCAGTCCACCGAGGATGGCGTTGCGCGCGAACCGCTGTCGCTCCACCTCCTGCGTGCGGGCTTGCAGCTCGCCGAGGTGGCGCAAGCTGTCAGCCTGTTGTT
>DAORNP010000031.1:14469-18170 GCA_035441065.1 Flavobacteriales bacterium
GGATAGCTCGATGTCGGAGAGCTTGCGCACCTGTTCCTGGCTGAGGATGGAGTCACCCAGCTGCTGTGAGCGCTTGTACTCCACCAGCGCGCCGTGATGGTCTCCGATCGCCTCCAGCACTTGGCTGCGCAACAGATGCGCTGTCTCCAGCTGCACGAGAAGGTGCAGGGGCTCGGCCTGGGCGATCAGGCGCTGGAGTCCGTCGAGCGCATCATGGTACCGGTCCTGCAGCACAAGGATCTCGCATCGGAGCAGTTGCATTCGGATATCCACCATCGGGTCGCGATGGAACGCGGCAGCGCTGTCCAGGATTTCCGCGGCCCTGGACAATTCCGTCCTCTTGATATGCACCTCGGCGCGATTGAGGGATATCAATGCACAGGACTCGAGGTCTCCGATGTCCTTGCTGATGGACAGGGCGCGATCATAGAGCTGGAGCGCGGCGGTGGTATCGCCACGCACGAGAGCCACGCGCGCGAGGCCTACAAGGGCATTGCGCGCACGCGGATCACCTGCGGCCTCCTGGATGGCCAGCGCCCGCTTCAGATAGGGCGCTGCCGAGAGGGCGTGGTCCGAGTCGATGTGCAGCGAACCAATGAGGATGCAGGCATGCGCAACCCCGGCGCTATCGCCGACGGGCTCAAGTTCCTTCAGGGCCTTGTGGGCGTGCTCAAGAGCCGCAGAGAACGCGCCTTCGATCTGATAGCTCACCGCCACGTTGAGCCGGACACGAGGAAGCATCGTCGGATCCTTGGGCATGGGGCGATGCTCGAGTGCTTGGAACAGCAGTTCACGGCTGCGCGTGAGGTCTCCAGAACGCCCGTGCATGGTGCCCAGCAGCTTCATCCAGCCCACCGTGCGATCGGCGTTCGTGCCGCTACGGGCAATCCTCAATCCTTCGGCCGCCCAGGCGATCGCGCTATCGGGCAGGCCCGCTTGGAACCAGGGCTCGAGCCCTGCATTCAATGCGGACAAACGGACGGAATCCGGTAGGCCGGCATTGAATGCCACGTTCCGCAAGGAATCAATGCCGGGCAGCGCCTGCGCCTGGACTGCACCAGAAAGGATCTGGATGAGCGGTAGGAGTACTAGTCGTGGCCTCATGCGCTGACCGGACCAAGATGAGGAGCGCAGAAGTGCATGCAAATACCACATGCGTAGTACGATCACCCTATTCACAAGGTGAGTGATGTGCGCGATCCTCCGGTTGGCGAGCTGTTGATCACCAGGGCAGCGCCGATTCCCTTGGCTCTCGCCTTCATGTTGCGCAATCCGTTCCCGCCGCCTTTGGCCTGCGCTGGATCGAAGCCCTTCCCATCATCCGCAACCTCCAGCCTGAAGTGACCATCTTCTACGCGGAACACCACATCGATCCGCTCCGCCTGCGCATGCTTCAGCGCGTTGTTGATCGCCTCCTTCAGGATCATGAGCAGGTCGCGCTTGGTAGCAGGGCCCACGGGCACCTCGGCCCCGATGTGCTCCACGTCGATGGTGTGCTGCACCGTGCTGTGGTCGAGCAGGCGATGGGCGATGGTGCGCGCATGCTCCACGAGCGCCGCACTGCTGTCGGTGCTGGCGTCGGTGGCGTGTACCACATCGTGCAAGGCACCATGCGCGCTGCGCGATAGTTCGGCGATGCGCGCCAGTGTCTCGTGCAGGGTGCCAAGCTGTGTAGGCAGCTGCCGCCGGGCCTCGCTGCTCAGCAAGCCGATCTTGGTGAGCTCCCCGCCCATCTCATCGTGCAGGTCGCGGGCGATGCGTGTGCGCACGGCCTCGTTCTCGCGCTGGCGCTCGCTCTCCATGAGTTTCTCGTGCGCCTCGATGATCCTTCTGTTGGCGCGTTCGCGGTAGCGCGATCGGCTCCAGAGGCCCAGCAGCACAAGGACCGTAACGGTCGCAATGCCGAGTACGGCGTAGCGCTGCAGGCGTTCATCGGCAAGCTGGCCTTGATGCTCAAGCTGCGATCGCAGCAGGCTCTGCTCGTGGGTGAGGCTGTCCAGCGCGCGTTGCTCGCGGTACTGGAGCAGGAGCACCTCCGAGCGGCCATCCATCTGGCGCACGCTGTCGCTCAACTCCGCCCAAAGCTGCGTGTAGCGCAAGGCATCCGCCGTTCTTCCCTGTTCGGCATACAGCTCCTTGAGCTTCGCTGCAGCATGGAGCATCGAACCTTCGTCGCCCAGCTCGCGCGCCACCCCGATGGTGCCGTTGCGTTCCGCGAGTTCCATTCCCGCAAGCCATCGCGCTTCAGCCGTTCGGCTGGCGCCCATCAAGTAGGCGCCATCTCCTTCGAGCATGATGCAGGTGCATTCCGCGACACGGTCGCCCATGCGCGCAGCGAGGGTCGCGCAGGCTTGCGCGTTGGCACGGCCTTCCTCGAAACGCTCTCTGGCGTAGAGCAGGCGCACCAATGGCGTGTAGGCGGGCAGCTGGTCCCAAGGGTTCTGGGACCGACCGCCGGCGGAGAGCGCAGCCTGCAGGTTCCGTTGCTGCTCCTCCTGCCGCCCCTGGCCGCCAAGGATGCGCGCGCGCTCAACGAGAACCAATGCACTATCGCCCGGAGGGCCAGTGCCGCAGGAGTCCAGGTACGCGGCAGCCATTTCCCACTTGCCCCGGTCGCCTGCGACCCGCGCCAGGTGGATCAACGATTGATTCAGCAGACCTGCGTGCTTGATTGCGCGTGCGATGCGAAGCTCCTCGCGGAAGTGCTCCTCCGCCTCGCCGTTCTCTCCGGCCAGTTGCAGGACAAGCCCCAGCGCATCGTGGCATTCACCCACGGCGTGGTGATGACCGCCATCGCTGAAGTGCTCAATGGCCTGCTCTAACGATGAGAGCGCAAGCGGGATGTTGCGCTCGAATTTGGCGTGGTAGCCGATGAAGAAATGGTAGGCGCCCCGGGCGTGGCGGGCTTTCGCGCGGACCCGTGGCGAAGGATCGCGCAGCAGCTCGGTGCTCAACGTATCCAGGCGGTGCAGGTAGGGGAATGCGTTCGGTGAGGTGTACCACGACTCCGCTGCCATGATCAGCATCGCGATCTGCAGTGTGTCCTTCTTCTGCCGATCGAGCAGCTGAATGATCGAATCCAAGCGCTCGGGGTTCTCCTGGGCGATGACACGGCAAGTCCCGAATGTGCCTACGGAGAAGAGGAGCACTGCGGCCGCGCGCTTGAACACCCTCTGGCTGAGCAATCGACGCGAATGGCGCGAGCGACCGGATTCGGGGACATCGATGGCGCAGTGCTCCGGCATCAGATCCGCGAGATAAGCGTGAGCCGGGTTCCGCGTTCGCCATTGGTCGCCATCCGCAATTCGCTGCGCAGTTGCTCAGCGCGCGCGCGCATGTTCCGCAAGCCATTGCCGCCGCTGGCCTGCACTGGATCGAAGCCGTTGCCGTCGTCCGCCACTTCCAGCTTGAAGTGACCATCCTCTACGCGGAAGACCACATCGATCCGCTCCGCCTGCGCATGCTTCAGTGCGTTATTGATCGCCTCCTTCAGGATCATGAGCAGGTCGCGCTTGGTGGCAGGTCCCACGGGAACCTCGGCCCCGATGTGCTCCACGTCGATGGTATGCTGCACCGCGCTGTGGTCGAGCAGGCGATGGGCGATGGTGCGCGCATGCTCCACGAGCGCCGTGCTGCTGTCGGTGCTGGCGTCGGTGGCGTGTACCACATCGTGCAATGAGCCTGATGCGCTGCGCGATAAT
>DAORNP010000031.1:18245-25279 GCA_035441065.1 Flavobacteriales bacterium
AAGCCGATCTTGGTGAGCTCGCCGCCCATCTCGTCGTGCAGGTCGCGCGCGATGCGTGTGCGCACGGCCTCGTTCTCGCGCTGGCGCTCGGCCTCCACCACACGGGACTGCGCCGCGCGGATGGTGCGATTGGTGCGCTCGGCGTGGCGCAGCCGCCACCAGATGCCCGCCGCCACGACCGCGGCGATGAGCGCTGCCGCCATGAGCCAGGTGCGCCGCTGCTGCTCGCGGCCCAGGCTTGCGGCGTGCGCGAGGTTGAGGGCGTGCGTTTCGGATTGGTGCTTCAGGCTGTCGCTGAGGGCGCGCCGCTCCTGGTCGTACGCATATTGCGCATGCAGCGTCTCGCGTTGGTCGGCCTCGCGCAGGATGCTGTCGCGGTAGAGCACATACGCCTCATGCTGCTGCAGGGCTTGCTGCGTGCGCCCCGCTGCACGGTGAAGGCGGTAGAGCAGCTCGGCGGCGTCGCGCTTCAGGGAGACCTCGTCGCTGGTGCGCACCATGGTTTCCGCGCGATCGGCCAGCATCAATGCCTCGCTGCTCCGGCCCAGCCGCATCGCTGCATTGCCCGCGCCGATCAATGCCGTGGCATGACCGAAGGTGAGGTCGTGCTCCTTCGCGATCACCATGGCCTCGTGGAACCGGCTCCACGCCTCGCTTGGCCTACCCATGGTCATGGAGAGCGCGCCCATCTTGTTCAGGATGGTGACCACTCCGCGTTGATCGCCCAGCTCTTCGTTCAATCCACGGCTGCGCTGGAAGGCGGCCATTGCGTTGGTGCTGTCCCCCAGCTCCTCGTGGCAGGTGCCGATCTCCCCCAGGATCGTGGCCATCTGGTCCTTGTCGCCGAGGCGCTCGGCGATGGCGATGGCTTCTGCATAGCGGGGCAGCGCAGCGCGCGGATCGCCTTGGAGCTGGTGCACGGTGCCGAGGTTGGTGAGGCCTGTGGCGATGCCGCGCTCGTTGCCGATGGCGTGGAGCATGCGCAGGCCGCGGGTGTAGTGCTCAATGGCACGGCCATGCTCGCCCCGCGCCATGTACACGGCGCCCATGGCGTTGATGTCGTTGGCCATGGCCAGCGTGTCCGCGTGCTCCGCATGCACCTTGAGCGCCTTCTCATAGAGCGCGAGCGCTTCCTTGTGCTCACCGAGGTACAGGTGCATGCTGCCCATGTTGCCGATCACATCGGCCATGCTGCCCACATCGCCGCGTGCCTCGTGCATGGGCAGGGAGATGGCGTAGAGGGAGAGTGCTTTGCGCAGGTCGCCCTTCACGTACCAGGCCACCGCCTGCAGGTCGTAGGCCAGCGCATCGTATTGCGCCGAGCCCCTCTTGCGTGCGGAGGTCTGCAGCTCCTCCGCCAAAAGCAGGGCGCTGTCCGGATCCGAGAACAAGTAGCCGTCCCACACCAGGTCGTAGCAGGCCCTGTACCGCAGGCTGTCCGCAAGCGCGGTATTGCGCCATGCCGCCCGGAGGCTGTCGAGGTCCTGCGCCACGCACGACAGGCAGCCCGCGAAGGCGATGAGCAGGAGCGCGGTGCGGCGGATCACAGGGGCGAAAGCTGGGCTTCCGGTAAAGTAGATCCAATACCACGTTCGTGTAAGAGTATCGTCGCCGCCGCCCATCCTCATCCGGTTGCCGCCCATCACATCGGAAACATTTTCTAGGCGAAACGTTTCCTGCGTACTGAACGGCGATTAGGTTTGCGCCCCGAATTCATGAGCGACGACAAGCACATATCCGCTGATCAGCCAGGGCTCGAGCCTACGGACGACCGCCTGAAGCGGATCCTGGACGAGACGGCGCGGATCTTCTGGAGCCTGGGCATCAAGAGCGTGACCATGGATGACGTGGCCTCGCGCCTCGCCATGTCGAAGAAGACCCTCTACCAGTATGTGAGCGACAAGAACGACCTGGTGGACCGCGTGCTGAAGCATTTGAGCTCCTGCTACAAGTGCGACGTGGACCTGGTGCGCGCGCGCAAGAACCAGAACGCCATCGACGAGCTCTATGCGGTGACCACCACGGTGGCGGGGCACATGCAGGGCATCCACCCGAGCATCCACTTCGATCTCCAGAAGTACCACCCCGAGGCCTTCGGCGCCATGCGCACCACCAAGCGCAAGGAGATCTTCGAGTGCATGACGGAGAACATGGAGCGCGGGATCAAGGAGGGCCTCTACCGGGAGGACCTGAACATCCCGATGATCGCCACGATCTACATCGCCCGCTTCGACATGGTATTCGACGGCACTCTGTTCCCGCCGGAGAAATTCAGCCTCGACGACCTGCACTGGGAGATCTTCCGCTACCACGTGCGCGGCATCGCCAGCAAGAAAGGATTGGATCACCTGGAGAAGAAGCTATCCAAGGAACGCGAGAACGCATAACCGATGAGGAGCACAGCAAGCATCATCGCGGCGCTGGCCGCAACCGCCGCCCTGGCGCAGGGCCCCGTGCGGCTCACGCTGCAGCAGGCCATGGACATGGCCGCCAAGCAGAGCTACGCCGTGCAGGCCAGCGAGCTGGAGGCCGACAAAGCGCGCCACCGCGTAAAGGAGATCACCGCCATCGGCCTGCCGCAGATCAACGGCGAGGCGCAGCTGCAGAACTTCATTGATGTGCCCACGCAGCTCATCCCGAACTTCTTCTCGCCGGGCGTCGGGCCGGATTACATCGCGGCGCAGTTCGGCTTGCCATGGAACGCCAGCGCGGGCGTCACGCTCACGCAGCTCATCTTCGATGGCAGCTACCTGGTGGGCCTGCAGGCCACCAAAGCGCTGGCGCAGCAGAGCCGGGAGGAACTCGAGAAGGCCCGCGCTGATGCCCGCAACCAGTCGGCCAAGGCCTACTTCGGCGTGCTGGCGGCGGAGGAAGGCGCGCGCCTGGCCGGCGAGGGCATCCCCTTGATCGAACAGAGCCTGCGCGAGGCGCAAGCGATGCTGGATGCCGGCTTCATGGAGAGCACCGATGTGGACCGCCTCACCATCCAGCTGGACCAGACGAAGGCGCAGCAGCGCAGCTTCACGCAGCAGGCCAAGGTGGCGCGCATGCTGCTGGCCCTCACCCTGGGTGTGCCGCAGGGAACACCCATCGAGCTCACCGACGACCTCCGCGCCATCGTGAACGACCCCGGTGAGACCGCGCTGAGCGAGCAGGGCTTCACAGCGGGCCAGCACATCGAATTGCAGGAGGCCGAGACGATCATCCGCCTGCAAACCCTGAACATGCGCAACGAGCGCGCGAAGGCGCTGCCCAGCCTCGGCGGCTTCGTCAACCACCAGCAGGTGTGGAACGGACCGGATTTCGACCCTGGCGGCGCGTACCCCTTCTATCCCACCACGCTCTGGGGCCTGAAGCTCACCGTGCCCATCTTCAGCAGCGGCAACCGCCACCACAAGGTGAAGCAGGCGCAAGTGGCGCTGAAGCAGGTGGAGGTGAACCGCACCGCCACGGAGCAGCGCCTGCTGGCCGAGGTGGAGCGCACGCGCAGCCAGGCCCGCACGGCCTTCGACAACTACCGCGCGGAGGAGCGCAGCCTCCAGCTCTCGCAGAGCATCCTCGACCGCACCAGCATCAAGTTCACCAACGGCGCCGCCAGCAGCTTCGAGCTCACGCAGGAGCGCGCCAACAACCTCCTGGCCCAGCAGCAATATGTGCAGCGCCTGGTGGAGCTGCTCACCACGCGCGCCGACCTGCGCAAGGCCCTCGACCTCTATTGAACCGGACAATGAACTCCCACATGACCATGCGTCACTCACTCCTCATCCTCCCGCTCATCGCCCTGCTCGCTGCCTGCGGCGGCGGCAATGGCGATGCCGATGCGCAGCTCACGGCCAAGCGCGCCCTGCGCGATTCGCTCAAGGCCGAGCGCGACAAGCTCAACGCGTCCATCGCCGAGGTGGACACCTGGCTCGCCGCCAACGATGCCAGCCTGAAGCGCACGCTGCCCATGGTGACCACCTATGCGCTGCAGGTGAAGCCCTTCGCCCACTGGACCGAGGCGCACGGCAGCGTGCGCGCCGATCAGAACGCGCTGGTGTACACCACCGCCGGCGGCGAGGTGCGCCGCATCCTGGTGCAGCAGGGCCAGAGCGTGGCCAAGGGCCAGTTGATCGTGGACATCGACACCGATGCGCTGCGCGAGAGCATCCGCCAGGCCGAAGCGCAGGTGGAATTGGCGCGCAAGGTGTACGAGAAGCAGGCGAGCCTGTGGCAGCAGAAGATCGGCAGCGAGGTGCAGTACCTGCAGGCCAAGGCGAATAAGGACGCGGGCGACGCGCAGCTCACAGCGTTGCGCGAGCAGCTGCGCGGCGCCGAGGTGCGCGCGCCCTTCGCCGGGGTGGTGGACGAGATCTTCCCCAACCTGGGCGACATGGCCAACCCCATGCAGCCAGTGGCGCGCGTAGTGGCGCTGGGAAAGGCGAGCATCGAGGTGGACCTCGCCGAGGACCTGCTCACCAAGGTGAAGACCGGCGACCCGGTGGAGGTGCACATCCCGGAAACGGGCGAGAAGCTCATGGCCAACATCGACCAGTGCGGCAGCTACATCAATCCCAACAACCGCACCTTCAAGGTGACCCTGCGCTTCGACAACGGCACCAAGCTGCGTCCCAACCAATTGGTGAACGTGCGCATCCGCGACCTCGATGTGCCTGAAGCACTCGTGCTGCCGAGCCGCTTGGTGATGGAGAACAGCGCCGGCGAGCCCTATGTGTTCGTGCTCGAGGAGAAGAATGGAGTGGCACAGACGCGCAAGCTCTTCGTGAAGGTGCTGAGCACCCAAGGCGGCGAACTTCTCATTGAGCGCAACGAGAACTCACTGAAAGGCGGCGAGCTGTTGATCGATCAGGGCGCGCGCCTGGTGGTGGATCAGCAGGAGGTGCAGGTGATGAAGGGGGCGTGACCCCCGATGCAACGAACGCTGGCAATAACGAACCCCTGCCGATGACGGACCGCAACGAGCAGCATGAGCAACTGAGTGCTCTGCGCCATTGCGCCTCTGCGGCCATCAACTAGCCCCATGTCACAAGACAACGGCCAACGCATCACCGACGACAAACGCTTCGGCATCGCCTCGTGGGCGGTGGACAACCGCGCCACGGTGATGGTGCTCAGCATCCTCATCGCCCTCATCGGCTGGAACGCCTACTCCGGCATGCCGCGCGAGGCCTTCCCCGAGGTGGTCACCCCGGAGATCTTCGTGAGCACCTTCTATCCAGGCAACTCGCCCGAGGACATGGAGAAGCTGGTGACGCGCCCCATCGAGAAGGAGGTGAAGACCATCACCGGCATCGACGATATCCTAAGCACCAGCGTGCAGGGCTACAGCACCATCCACATCAAGTTCGACTTCAGCGTGTCGCCCACCGAGGCGCTGCGCAAGGTGAAGGACGCCGTGGACAAGGCGAAGGCCGACCCCGACTTCCCCAGCGACCTGCCCGCAGAGCCCAGTGTGTTCGAGATGAACTTCTCGGAGATGATGCCGGTGATGAACATCAACCTCAGCGGCGACTACAGCCTGGACCAGTTGAACAGGTGGGCCGAGCAGCTCGAAGACAAACTTGAGAACCTGGAAGAGGTTAACAAGGTGGAGATCCGCGGCGTGCCCAAGAAGGAGCTGCGCATCAGCCTCGATCTGCACAAGATGGAAGCGCGCCAGATCAGCTTCCAGGATGTGGCCGGCGCCGTGCAGAGCGAGAACGTGAGCGTGAGCGGCGGCGAGGTGCTCGTGGATGGCCTGCGCCGCACCATCAGCGTCAACGGCGAATTCACCGATCCCGCCGAGGTGAAGGAGATCATCGTGAAGCAGGAGAACCTGGAGATCGTGCGCCTGGGCGAGATCGCCGACGTGGCCTTCACCTATGTGGAGCCCACCAGCTACGCCCGCGAATTCGGCAAGCCCGTGGTGATGGTGGACGTGATCAAGCGCAGCGGCAAGAACCTGCTCGTGCTCAGCGACAGCGTGAAGGCGCAGCTGGGCCGCTTCCAGCGCGATGTGCTCCCGCGCGACCTCAGCGTGTCCATCACCGGCGACCTCAGCGATCAGACCCGCACACAGGTGGACGAGCTGGAGAACTCCATCATCTTCGGCGTGCTGCTGGTGGTGGGCGTGCTCATGTTCTTCCTGGGCCTGCGCAATGCCGTGTTCGTGGGCATCGCCATCCCCATGAGCATGCTGCTCAGCTTCATCGTGCTCAACAGCATGGGCTACACCCTCAACATGATGGTGCTCTTCAGCCTGGTGCTCGCGTTGGGCATGCTGGTGGACAACGGCATCGTGGTGATCGAGAACACGCACCGCCTCATGGGCGAAGGTCAGGACCCCATCCGCGCGGCCAAGAACGGCATCGGCGAGGTGGCCTGGCCCATCATCGCCAGCACGGCCACCACGGTCGCGGTGTTCATCCCGCTGCTGATGTGGCCCGGCATCATGGGCGAGTTCATGAAGTTCCTCCCCATCACCCTCATGGTGGTGCTGGCCTCTTCGCTCTTCGTGGGCCTCATCGTCAACCCCATGCTGGCCGCGCGCTACATGAAGGTGGAACAGGAGGGCCCCACGCGTTTCCTCACCTTCAAGGTGGGCGGCTGGATGACCGGCCTGGGCCTGCTCTTCAGCCTCACGGGCCACTTCACGGGCAACACCTTCCTCTTCACGCTCGGCAACCTCGCCTTCGCCTTCGGCGTGTTCGGCTACATCAACCACTACTTCCTCTACCCGGCCAGCATGCGCTTCCAGAACGTGTTGATGCCGCGCCTGGAGGAGCGCTACCGGAGCTTCCTCGTGTGGGCGCTGCAAGGGAAGCGGCCGCGCAACATGTTCCTGGGCACCATCGGGCTGCTCATCTTCTCCTTCGTGCTCACGGGCATCTTCCCGCCCAACACGCTCTTCTTCCCGGTGAACGAGCCGCTCTACGTGAACGTGTTCATCGAGAAGCCCATCGGCACCGACATCACCGAGACCGATGCCACCACGAAGGAGGTGGAGCGCCGCATCGAGGCGGTGCTGGCCAAGCCCGAGTACAACGACGAGGTGC
>DAORNP010000031.1:25428-28921 GCA_035441065.1 Flavobacteriales bacterium
CGAGCGCCGCGGCAAGCGCACGCTGCACCTGATGGAGGAGATCCGCGAGGCCGTGCGCGGCGTGCCGGGCGTCACCCTCATCGTGGACAAGGACCCCGCCGGGCCGCCCGTGCCGAAGCCGATCAACCTGGAGATCAAGGGCGACGATGTGCTCGCGCTCATCGCCGAGAGCGAGAAGGTGCGCGACTTCCTCAAGGAGCAGCACATCGACAAGGTGGAGGAGCTCAAGCTCGACATCGAGATGGGCAAGCCCGAGATGCCGATCGAGATCGACCGCGCCAAGGCCCGCCGCTACAACGTGAGCACCTGGGCCATCGGCGATGCGCTGCGCACCGCGCTCTACGGCCGCGAGGTGAGCACCTACAAACAGGGCGAGGACGACTACCCCGTGAACATCCGCCTGAAGGACGAGTTCCGCTACGACCCCGAGGTGCTCATGGGCATGCGCGTCACCTTCCGCGACCAGACCAATGGGCAGATCCGCCAGGTGCCCATCAGCGCGCTGGCCACGCCCCGGTACACCAGCACCTACAGCGCCGTGAAGCGCAAGGACCTCAAGCGCATGGTGCAGGTGCACAGCAACGTCACCGACGAGTTCGCCAAGGAGCAGGTGGTGAACAACGTGATCGCCGCCTTCGAGGCCTATCCGAAGGACCCGCGCTTCACCTACGAGTTCACCGGCGAGCTGAAGGAGCAGACCAAGCAGATGGCCTTCCTCAGCACCGCGCTCCTGATCGCCGTGTTCCTGGTCTTCATGATCATCGTGGCGCAGTTCAACAGCGCGGCCATCCCCGCCATCATCGTCAGCAGCGTGGTGTTCTCGCTCATCGGCGTCTTCCTCGGCCTGGTGATCTTCCGCATGGAGTTCGTGATCATGATGACCATGGTGGGCATCATCTCGCTCGCGGGCATCGTGGTGAACAACGCCATCGTGCTGGTGGATTTCATGCTGCTGCTGCAGAGCCGTCGCAAGGCCGAGCTGGGCCTGCGCCCCGATCAGCGGCTGCCCATGGCCGAGGTGCTCATCAGCATCGAGGATGCCGGCGCGCGCCGCTTGCGCCCTGTGCTGCTCACGGCCATCACCACGGTGCTGGGCCTCGTCCCGCTGGCCATCGGCATCAACATCAACTTCTTCACGCTCTTCAGCCAACTCGATGCGCAGTTCGTGCTCGGAGGCGACAACACCATCTTCTGGGGCCCCATGAGCTGGACGGTGATCTTCGGCCTCGTCTTCGCCACCTTCCTCACGCTGGTGATCGTGCCCATGATGTTCCTGCTCATGACCAAGGTGTTCTACCGCTGGGTGAAGGTGCGGGAGGTGACCACCAGCGAGAATGGCGGCGCGGTGAAGGAGGTTGCGCCCGCGACGCATTGAACTGCGCCCGAACGTGAGCGGCCCGTGCACGCATGCACGGGCAGCTCACGTTCGGGCCTGTCCGCTTACGGCAACTGCTCCGCGCGCGTATTCGTGGGCACGCTGCCGCCGATGTTCTGCAGGATGGGGTCGCGGTCGTTGCCCTCGCCCACATACTTCACCGCACCGTCGAGGTTCACGTCCTCGGGGTGATAGCCCGAAATGGTGGTGGTGGGCACGCTGCCGCCGATGCGCTGAAGGATGGGATCGCGGTCGTTGCCATCGCCCACGTATTGCAGCTGGCCGTTGAAGGTGACATCGCCGGCCCAGAGCACGTGCGCCGGGAAATCGCCCGTGATGCTCTTGCGCGCCGCCGTTCCGTATGTGGGTGTAGCAGGCACCGTGAGGTCGATGACGGTGACCGCGCTTTCGAGGGATATGACGGAGGCGGTCATCACACCGAGGTGGTTGCGGTGCCGCACGGCCACGTGATAGTCTCCGGGCGCGGAAGTGAAGCTCACCGGCGATTGCCCATCCACATCCACCACCGCGCCATCGCGCTGCAGTAGCGCGCAACGCGTGGCAACGATGACCGTGGGATCCGCTTCGGAGCGCAGCTCCACCACCACCCAGTCCACGATCGCCTCTCCGCCTGCTTCCGCCAATACGGCAGGCGAGGTGCTCTCACCGCCGCCGCCCATATGCGAATAGCCCAAACCGGTGTAGGGCTCCACAGTGGGTACGAGTCCCAATGAGCGCATTCCGTCGTGCATCAGTCCCAATGCGCTGTTGTACGGTCCTTCCAAGAAGACACGGGCGCTCACAGAGACCGTGCATCCTTCATCCACGAGGCCATCGCAATCATCGTCGATGCCATTGCACGTTTCGATAGCGGTCCCAGTGGTGGAGCCCTCATAGCCCAATGCAGGATCGAAGGCCGTGAAGTTGCCCGGGTCGTTGGATAGCGCTATGTAGCTCTCGTTCCACAGGGCAACATCGTTCGGTGTGACATCCACCGAGAAGCACCCGGAACCCAGGCACACCTGCACCTGGCCGAGACCGAATTCCGAGGCGAGCAAGGTGATATCGCCTTCGTGGATGGCCGTGCCCTGGGTGATCACGAAATGCGCCGATCCGTCAAGCGTCTCATCCTCTGTGAATACGAAGAGCGTCAGCGTGGTGAAGATCAATGGGTCCGTATCGTCGCAATCGGTGCTGTCAGCCACCGAGTTGGGGTCGCCGCAGATCGCCGGGGCGTTGGAGTCGCCGAACCCATCGCCATCCAGATCGAACCAGACCAGTCCTTCATCAATGGAGCCATCGCAATCGTCGTCCAGGCCGTTGCAGATCTCCACGAAGCCTTCGTCGATCTCGCCATCGCAATCGTTGTCCACGCCATCGCAGACTTCCGTGGTGCAGCCATCGCAGTCCCCGCCATCGTTGTCGAACTCCGGGCAGTTGAAGAAGACCGGGATCCCGTTGTGCTCGAAGGAACCATTGTCGCAGATCCCATCGCCCACCCAATCGGCGGGAGCGCAGTTGCCGTTGCAGTCCGGGATCTCTCCGGGAGGGCAGGGCCCTGAAGGAAAGCCGAGGCAGGTGCAATCCTCGCGCACCACATCACCATCCGTGTCGGGGTCGCCGTCATCGCATGGCTGGCCCACAGCGGTCAGGTCGGGATCCGTGTCATCGCAATCGCCGCCCACTTGCACTGCGCCGGATACCGGTGTGCAACTGATCTGCACTGTGGCGTCGTCACCGAAACCATCTTCGTCTGCATCGGTGTACCAGAAGAAGTCCTCATCGATCGTGCCGTCGCAATCGTTGTCCAACCCATCACACAGCTCCGGAGCGCCGGGGAAGACCAGTGCCTCGCCATCGTCGCAATCCAACGGGTTATTCACAAAGCCAACGGGTTGATCACAGTCGAACTCCACCACGAGCGAATCACCGAAGCCGTCACCATCCTGATCGGCGTACCACTCCGGCGCCTGCGTGCAATCGCCAGGGCATACGGCCGATGGGTCGTAGTTGCACGAGTTGGGGTCCATGCAGCCCACGATCACATTGCCCAGGGTGAACGCGAATGTGGCGTCCGCGCCGCCGCGCTGGCGACGCCGAAACCGGCGCACGCACACG
>DAORNP010000032.1:0-14799 GCA_035441065.1 Flavobacteriales bacterium
CGGGATCCTCTATGCCATCCATGTGGGCTTGCCGCCCTTGCCGATCTGGTCAATTCGGGCAGCGCGCCCCATCATTGCATTCAGCTTGGTGGCGCACCTCAGCAACCTCATCAACCTCATCACCTACCGCTTCGATGTCTGGGTGGTCGATCAATACCATGGCACCGCGAGCCTCGGCCTCTACGCGGTGGCCGCTGGCATAGCGCAGCTGCTGTTCTATGTTCCCGAACCGCTCTCGCGCGTGGTGCAGCCTTACCTGTTCGGGCCATCGGATCCTACAGTAGTGCCGCGCTTCAAGGCCGTGGCGCGCATCAACTTCACCCTGGTGCTGGTGCTGGCGGGCGCCTTGGGGCTCACGGCGCCATGGGTGGTGACATTGCTCTATGGCGATGTCTTCGCGGGATCGGTTGTGGCGTTGTGGCTGCTCCTGCCCGGCATCGTGGCCAACTGCTCGTTCAAGCTGCTCGCGCAACTGGTGGTGCAAGGCAAGCTGCAGCGCTTCAACCTGATCGGCGCTGCCATCGGCGCTGTACTTACCATCGCGCTCGACCTTGCGCTGATCCCTCGATTCGGCATCGCCGGCGCTGCGGTGGCGAGCACGTTGGCATACACGGCCGTGCTGGGCGTCACGCTCTTCGCCATACGCTACCGCATGGGGCTTTCCCTCAGCGGCTTCTTCCTCATCACCTTCGCCGACCTGCGCCAACTCATCAAGCTGCAGATCTTCCATCCGCATGGCACCGATGCAAGCGAAGGCCGCTAGCGGTCGGCAACCCACCTTGCGCGATGCCCGTCTATCACCGAGGCCGCAACGCGCCCATGCCCCTTAGCAGATGAATGAACCGAACGCAACGCTGAAGCAAAGCAGCGCTGGATCGTTCCGTGCGATCGATGGATTCCGCGGATTGGCAGCGCTCGGCGTGCTGCTCTTCCATTACTCCTGCGACATACTGCCCACTGTTACGCCGCACCCGCTCAGGGCCTTGTTCGCGAACGGGGTGTATGGCGTGGAGGTCTTCTTCGTGCTCTCGGGCTTCGTAATCCCGTACAGCATGGTACGCGGCGGTTACAGCTGGCATGCCATCGGCCCATTCATGCTGAAGCGCTATTTGCGGATCGCCCCGCTGGCATATCTCTCCGCGTTGCTGATGATCGCATACCACGCAGTCGCCGTGCTGGTCCTTGGGCGCGAGATCTCCGCCAATGATTGGCCGGGGGTGAACTGGCGGTCCATTCTCGGCAACCTGCTCTTCCATCCAGAGCCATTCGGTACCCAATGGTTCAATTTCGTGCATTGGACCCTGGCAGTTGAGTTCCAGTTCTACTTCGCTATTGCCCTGCTCCTTCCACTACTGCTGGCCAGCGGAAATCCGTTGCGAAATGCACTGCTCGTGCTCGGAGCGCTTGCGCTGAGCTTCTTCGCCGAGAGCTACTTCTTCCGGGATTGCGGCTACTTCTTCCTAGGCGTTGCCGTATTCCTGCACCGCAACGGAAACATCAGCACCCGGACCTTCGTGCTGCTCGTGGTGGCATCGGCCGTGGCTGCCGTTCATAAGCTCGAACCCTTGGTGATCGATGGGGAGAGGGTGATAACACACGTTTATGAATGGGTGCCGCTCGGTTTGGCGCTGGCCACCACCGCCATGCTGGTATGGCGCCCCGGCATGGGCAACCGCTTCACCGATTGGCTCGGCGACATCAGCTATTGCCTTTACCTGCTGCACATGCCGGTGGGCTATTTCTGCGACAGCCTGGCCAAGCGCGTGACCGGCATCCACGAGCATGCATGGGGGCGGTTGGCACTCTTCGTGGTCTTCTGCGCCATCGCGCTCGCGAGCGCGCATGTGCTGCATGTGATTGCTGAGCGTCCTTTGCTGCGCAAGCTCAAGCGCATCAGGTTCCGCAGCGCTGAAGCCCCGCCGAGCAGCATGTAGCGCAAGCCTCCAAGCCATCGCCAATCGAGCATCATCCGCTTGAGCAAGCCCATCCACGTCCTCCACACCTTCGCGAACAACGCCACGGTGCCTTACCTCAGCTGGTTCGCCGAGCGTGCAGCGCGCGAGGGCAACGTGCGCTACACCTTCGTTAACATGCACCCCTATCGGCCGGCCATGATCGACGAGATGGCGGCACTGGGCTTTCCCTGCCATTGGGTGCGCTACGATGATCGGCACCGCAAGTCCGGACTGTTGCGCGCATTGCCCGCGCTGTACGGCCACATCCGCAAGCATCGGCCGCAGATCGTCCATTGCAACCTGTTCGACGACACCGTGCCCGGCCTGATCGCAGCGCGCTTGGCTGGCGTGCCTGTCCGGGTGATCACGCGGCAGGATACCGGCTACCACTGGATGCACGCCCCGCGCTGGCTCTTCGTCGACCGCTGGAACGCGCGCTTGGCCACCGACATCATCACCGTTTCCGATGAAGCGCGCGAGCACTTGATCGTGAACGAGCGCCTGCCCGCCGAGAAGATCATCCGCGTCCATAATGGCATTCCGCCCGGGCCGCATACCGCGCAGGACCCATCGGCCATCGCCGAGCTCCGTGCCCGCTTCCGCATCGGGGATAGCGCGCCCGTGATCGGCACCGTGGCGCGCTTCATACCGTGGAAAGGCTATCAGCACATCGTCGATGCCGCACGGATCATTGTCGAGCGCCACCCGCGGGCGCGCTTCCTGCTCTGCGGCCAAGGCGATCAAGAACCCGAAGTGCGCCGCTGGATAGAGGAAGCCGGCCTGCAGGACCACATGGTTCTCACCGGTCGCATCGAGCGGCGCTTGATGCCTTCGTTCTACGGGCTGCTCGATGCCTACCTGCATGCCGCAGTGCTCGAGCCGTTCGGGCTGGTATACGCCGAAGCCATGATGAATGGCGTGCCCGTGGTGAGCACCTGCACGGGCGCCGCGCGCGATGCCATCACCGATGGCGTGAATGGCGTGCTGGCTGCCGAGCGGAGCGGCGAAGCCCTCGCAGCTGCAATGGAGCGCTTGCTCGCAGCTGATCGCCGCGCGATCGGTGAAGCTGGACGCGCCACTGCGCTGCGCATGTACTCCTTCGATACCATGTGGAACGGGACGCTGGCCGTTTACCGCAATGCCCTTGCACGCCCATGAGCGTACAGGAGTTGGTGAGCGTGGTGATGCCGGCGTACAACGCTGAGCGCTACATCGCGGAAGCCATCGGTTCGGTGCTGGCGCAGACCTGGGCCAACGTGGAGGTGGTGGTGGTGAACGATGGATCGAAGGATTCAACGGCTGCGGTCGCACGATCAACCAACGATCCCCGGGTGCGCGTGATCGATCAGCCCAATGGCGGTGTGAGCCGCGCGCGCAATACCGGCATCGAAGCCGCGCGGGGCGTGGCCATCACTTTCCTGGATGCCGATGACGCTCTGGAGCCGCGCGCGATCGAGCTGAAGATGGAAGCCTTGGCGCGCACCGGGGCCGACTGGGCCTTCAGCGACATGTGGACCTGCGATGCCCGATTGCAGCCGATGGGCGAACCCGATCGCGGCGCTGACAGCGACCATGCCGGTATCGTGCTGCTCGGCGAAGAGCATGCCGTGCCTGGGGCTGGCAGCAATCTGCTGGCCCGCAAACGCTGTTTCGCGGATGGGCTTCGATTCGACCCGGAACTATCCAATGAAGCCGACAAGGACATGGTGCTCGGGTTGGCCAGCCGTTTCAAGGGCGTGCGCGTCCCGGAACCCTTGTTCCGCTACCGGGTGCTCGGCGGAAGCATGAGCCACAACATCGCCCTGTTCGAGCACGACCATCTCTTGCTGCTGCAAAAAGCGAAGGAGCGGGGCCTCTTGAACGACAGTGCATTTGCGCGTGAAGTGATGGCGCGTTGCTATTGGGCCATTGGTGGGAGCTGGTGGCGAAATGCGCGCAGGCCCGTAAAGGCGCTGCCATGGATCGCGCGCGCAGCGCTGACCAAACCGGGTTTGGTCCTGAAGAAGATATTCGGGCGCTGACGCAATCAGCCTTTGGCCTCCTGGAGCAGATGCTGTTCCCAGGCCCATGCCGTCGCCATCATGTCGCTCAGGCTATGCTCGGCCTTCCATCCCAGAGCCTCTTCGGTGCGGCGTGTATCGGTGAAGATCGCTGCCACATCGCCTGCACGCCGGGGGCCGAGGCGATAGTTGAGCCTTTGCTGGGTAACCGACTCGAAGGCCGCAATGGCCTCGAGCACGCTCACGCCTTGCCCGGTGCCCAGATTGAATATAGCGTGGTTCGGCTTCATGGGCCCTCGCATGGAATAGGCGAGCGCCTGCACATGCGCATTGGCAATGTCGGACACATGCACATAGTCGCGGATGCACGAGCCATCGCGCGTGTCATAGTCGCTGCCATGCACCACCACTTCAGGCAATCGGCCCACAGCGGCACGCATGATCACGGGCACCAGGTTCGTGGGCGGATTGATGGGATCCTCGCCCAGCAGGCCGGAGCGGTGCGCTCCGACCGGGTTGAAGTACCGCAGGGAGATCGCGTTCAGCGCGGGCATCACATCGGCGTGCGCCTGCACGATGCGCTCACCCACCTGCTTGGTGTGCGCATACGGCGACTCGGGCGCGCCGAGTGGGGAATCCTCGCGCACCGGCAGCTCTGCCAGGTTGCCATACACCGAGCATGAGGAGGAGAAGATGAAGTGCGGCACCTGCTGCGCCCCTGCGGCCTCGAGCACATTCAAAAGCGAATCGATGTTGTTGCGATAGTAGCGCCCCGGCTCGCGGACCGACTCGGGCACTGACTTGAGCGCCGCGAAATGGATGATGCCATGCACGTTGCCTGCATCGCGCACCGCGCGCAATGTGGCTTGGCGGTCGCACAGGTCAACCTTGATGGAACGCACCATCCGACCCGTGATGGACTTGATGCGCTCGTAGGTGCGCGGGCTGGAGTTCGAGAAATCATCGAGCGAGACCACCTCGAAGGGCGTTCGCTGCATGAGTTCGATGATGGTGTGCGAGCCGATGTAGCCCGCGCCTCCGGTTACGATGATGGTGCTATCCGCCATAAATGCGCTGGTAAATGGAACGTGCGATGCCAAAACTACGGTAGCGCTCCGCCACGGGCCTGATCAGGTCGTAGATCTCCCGGCGCGACCGCGAGGCCAGCAGTTCATCGATCTTCACGATGGCCTTGCGATAAGCATCCTCGTTCAATCCTTCCAGCACGGCCCCGATGCCATGCCGTTCAATGATCGAGGAGTCGTCGGAGATGCCTGGCGTGATGATCACGGGCAAGCCCAGGGCCCAGTACTCGCCATCCTTGATCGGTGTGCAGAGCGCCTTGGTGGGCACGGGCTTCACCGGTGTCAGGGCGAAATCAGCCAGGCCCATCCAGTCAGCCACTTCAGCATGCGGCACGGCATGCACGATGAAGAGGGCCGTATCAAGCCCGGCTCGCTGCATCATGGGTTCCAGATCGGCCATGCGCATCGGAGTTAGCAGGATCACGCGCAGGCGATCGCCCCAGTGATCGTAGGCCGCACGCAGCAGGTCGAAGACCTCTTGCTCAAGGTAGATGCCTCCGAACTTGCCTGCGTAAACGGCCACCACCTTGTCCTCCAATCCCCATCGGCGCAACAGCTCAGGGTTCTTCACCCTACGCCAATCGAAGCGCTCCAGGTCAACGCATGCCGGCTTCACGTGCATGGTGCGATCGGCAGGCAAGCCGTAATTGCGATGCGCATATGCCTGCATGCCCGCGGCGCATGCGATCAGGTGCACCGCGCGGCGACTCTGCCAACGCTCCAGCACGAAGAGCAGCTTGTGGGCGACGCCTCCGCGGCGCCACGTGCGGTTCTCGACCATGGCTTCGGCATGCGGCTCATAGCTATCGATGACCAATGGCCGGCCAGTGAGGCTGGAGAGCATCCAGCCCAAGGCCCCTGCCGGCATGCACCAAGCGTGGATGGTGCGGATCCGTTCGCGACGGATCAAGCGAAGCAGATGCAGCACGACGCGCAATGCCATGAAAGCACCACCCACCCCGAATGGCGCATAGCGGAAAGGATGCCATCGGATCCCGGGCTCGATATCATGCAGCGATGCTTCGAAGCGCCCTTTCTCAAGGGTGACCAAGTGGATGGTGCTTCCCTCCGGCAGCGCTTCGCGCATCAGGCGCAGGTAGGGCATGGTGTAGGCCTGCACGAGCCCCTCGGAGAATTCCCAGTACGTGAGGGCTAGCACCGACCATGGTCGCTCAGGCATGCGTGTACGGCTCATCGGGCTTTGGCCCGCACGGCCTTTTCACTGGCGGCACCAGTACCCAGACGGTAGCGCCTGATATCGAATTCAATGTTCTTCCTCCGCAGCGCGCGCTTGATCTGGCCCAAGTGAACCACGATGTACAGGCTGCTGATGAAGAAGGGCACCATGGGGATCTTGAAGCGCACCAATGCGCCGAAGTTCGGCGTGGTGACACCGACCATGAACGCGAAGAGCAGCGAGAACAGCACGGCCATGAGCAGCACCGGGACACCGCCTATGGCACGCAAGGTGAAGAACGGTCCAGCGCGGATCACAGCGAGCATCGCCACCAGCAGCACCCATAGGTTCTCCAGTCCGCTGAGCATCATCACGGCCGTGCGCGCTTCCCAGACATAAGGCCGGAACAGGGCGGCATTGGTGGCTATCGGGAACTTCTTGAGCACGCCCCACCACGTGCCGTCGAACTTGCCCAGATCGAAGCGGTGCGCCCCATAAGAGCGTTCGTTCGAGAGGTCGCTCTGCGTCACCTGGATGGTCTCCAGCGCGCCATCCAAGGCGAACTTGTCCATGCTGGTGCTCAGCTTCGTGAGGATGTAGAGTGAAAGGGCGAACATGGCAACGGCGGCAATGGGCAGCAGCACGAATCGCACGATGATGCTGCGGATGCGCACCACGCGGAAGTACGATATCCAGATCAGGCTGCAGGGCATGATCGCCATGAAGATGTACGGCTTGAACCAGAGCATGACCGACGCGCTGATCACGATCAGGATCGACTTGGAGACCATGTTGCGCCGCTTGAAGAAGACCTCATCAACGGCATGCACCCACAGGCCGACCGCACTGAAAGCATAGGTGTCCTTGAGGATCCCCGAACCCCAGAACACCGCCGAGGGCATGAAGAGGAAGCCGATGGCGAGCTTACCGGCCAGCGAGGGGAAATAGCTTACGAAGGTCCGATAGCACTTCCATGCGCCATAGAAGGAGATGGTAGCGGTGACGAGCGATGTGATCAGGTAGCTCTTGAAGGTGAAGATGGCCAGCACGCTGGTGGCCTGCAGCACAGCGAAGGTGCGCTTGTCGAAGAACACATACTGATACGGTTTGGCCGTCGCTTCAGAATAAGTGAGCCATGCCCGCATGGAGTTGTCGCCCATGAGCTGCCTGAGGTACTCCTGCGGATCAGCGAAGGCCAGATTGCGCATGGCCAATGCCGAGTAGTAGTAGGCCGTGGTGTCGCCTCCCGGATAGTAGTAGAAGTAGATCAGGCTGAAGAACATGGCGCCGAACAGCTTCGCATACACGCCGGTGAGGTAGTAGCGGTACTCGGGGAACTCGCGCATCCGCTTATTCCTGCGCCTGATGAACACGAAGAAGATGATCGCGAGGTACACGACCGCCCCGAGCCACTCCCAATACTCGATGTCCACATCGCCGTGATAGAACATGTACACCAACGGGCGCATGGCTTCCTCGGCTTGGATCAGGTATTGGAGTCGGCGGAGCTATGCTCCTGGCGAGCAGGCGCCCCTAGGAGCTGAACGGCAGCCATGGCCAGAACGGCCAGCATGATCAATCGCACAGGCGTGGTGTAGCGGGCCTGTATCGTGAAAGGGATGTGCATGATCCCCGTGTAGGCCAGATAGAGCAGCATGGGCCATGTGTCGCGCCAGCTGAGTCGGCGCTTGAGGTATGCGAGCGGAACAATCGCTATGAAGAGCAGGAAGATCAATCCGGTGGACGCCGTGGCATAGACCTGCCGCACCTTCTGCGGGAAGCCCGCTTTGCGGAAATCGCCCCGCTGAATCCCGATCACCCAGAGCCGCACCGCGGTGTATGCCTTGTACTTGAGGGTGTACCATGGATCCTTCGTCATGTTGCTGAACGTGGCGCTCTTGAGCAGGCGCTCACGCGTGAGCGTGTATTCGGTGCTCCATGTATTCTCCGCTGGGTAGGGCAGCAAGTGGCGCGAAGCCAGCATGATGGAATCGTTCCGGGTCTTCAAGGGCTCAATGGCCGCCAGGATGGTGCGCCATTCTTCCGAATACGCCTCGATGTGCTGCGGAATTTCCTCGTCGGGCACGAAACGGATCAGCTCATCACCCATCTTGTTGTGCAAGTGGAAGGTATCTACGTAGCCTGGGGTCTTGCCCGCCCAATATCCCAGTTGCATGTAACCGGGGCCACCTTCGATCGGCGTCACCCGGAACACGCCGTGGTGCTTCAGGTTCCAGAATCCGTATGGAAGAAGGGTGATGGCAAACACCAGAAAGGCGATACCGTGCCCTCGGAAGTCCATGCTGCGGCGCTGGATCAGCCATGCCAATGCCGCGAACGCCAGGGGGAACAACAGGTACACCGGCTTGCATTGCACCAGGAAGCCGAAGAGCAGGCCCATCGCCACGGCGGTGCCCACTCCCCATCGGCCGGGCCTGGTGCCCAACAGCAAGGTTCCCGTGATGGCGGCCATCACAGGGATCTCGGTATAAAGCTGCGTGATGTAGAACGGCACATTGACCAACGGCAGCAACAGGAGCAGGAAGAGGTTGCGGGTGATCGGTCGCGGATCGATGCGCGCGATCAGGCGCATCGTCCACAGCAGCGAGGCCGCATATAGCACGAAGTTCACCGCGTACATGGCCTTCCAGTTGCCGAAGAGCGCGATGACGCCGGCCACGAGCAAGGGGTAACCGGGCGAGCGGAACGTATCGGGCCAGGCATCGCCGATGGGCCACCACATGCTGTAGTTGCCATGCAGGATTCCCTCCGCGAGACCGAGGTAGGACCATGTATCGGTGAGCACCTGCCCATGCGATGCCCACGCCACCCCGAGGGCCATCAAGAGGTTGAGCGCAAGCAGGACGCGATACGCGTTTGCGCTTCCGAGCACCCTCCCCATCGTATCAGCGAATTGCATCATGCGTGCCCGGCGCTTGCCGCGAGGCAATGGCAAAGAAGCGCAAAACGAGGCACCACCCGACGAACGGATTGCACGCGATCCCATCCTGTGGGTGCTGCCGCCTACTTTCACCGCGCGTTCCAATGGCCCCACCCGCTCCTCGCGCACCCTTCACGGTCTGCATCGTAGTGCCATGCTACAATGAGGAGGGCGTGATTGACCATACGGCCCGCACGCTATTGGCCTCGCTCGATCGCCTGGCCGACGCTGGCCTCGCCACATCTCAGAGCTACCTGTGCTGCGTTGATGATGGCAGTCGCGATGGGACATGGGCGGAGATCGAGCAACTCGCGCGTGAAACAGGCAGGGTGAAGGGCGTCAAGCTCAGCGCGAACTTCGGCCATCCCAATGCCGTGATCGCCGGCCTGTTCTCACAGCGCGCCTCGGCCGACATCCTCATCAGCATCGATGCCGACCTGCAGGATGACGTGGAGGTCCTGCATGCGATGCTCCAGCATCATAGCGAAGGCAAGCGCGTAGTCTATGGCGTGCGCCTCGAACGGCAAGTGGATGGACTGGTGAAGCGGCTGATGGCGGCGCTCTTCTACAGGGTGATGCGCTTCATGAATGAGCGCACGGTGCGCGGCCATGCCGATTTCCGCAGCGCCGACGCCGGCGTGATCGCCGACCTCGAGCGCTTCGGCGAGGCCAACCTTTACCTGCGTGGCGTGTTCCCGTTGATCGGCTACCCTTCGGCCGAAGTCCATTTCACGCGCAAGGAGCGGCACGCAGGCGTATCGAAGTATCCCTATCGCAAGCTCATCAGCCTGGCTTGGCAGGGCATCACTTCCTTCACCACCACGCCGCTGAAGCTCGTGTTCTACTCGGGCCTCGCGCTGTTCGTGCTCGCCGTTGGATTCGGGGCCTGGGTGCTCTACGCGGCGCTCACCGACAACCCCATCGAAGGTTGGGCCAGCGTCATGCTGATGCTTGTGACCTTCTCGTCGTTCAACCTCATCAGCTTGGGCATCATCGGCGAGTATGTTGGCAAGATCTACAAGGAGGTGAAGCATCGTCCGCGCTACATCATCGAAACCACGATCTGAGCGAATGGCCGGGACGGAAACCGCTTTCGACCACGAGCAATTCGACTCCATCTACCCGGATGGCGTTGAGCGCCACTACTGGAACCGCTGCCGCAACCAGGTAATCGACCGGATGCTGCGGAGCATCGGCGCGAAGGGCCCCATGATCGAAGTGGGCTGCGGAAAGGGCTTGGTGGTGCTCGACCTGAGGGCCCGTGGCCACAACATCGTAGGCGTGGATATCGCCAATGTGGAAGCAGTGCCGGATGCTCGTGAGTGGGTTCGCACGGGAACCGATGCGCTTGCGCTGCCCGAGGGCGAGGCGAAGCAGTACCGCACCCTACTGCTGCTCGACGTGATCGAGCACATCGAGGAACCCACCGGATTCATGGCCCAGCTCCGCAATGCCTTCCCCGGCGTGGAGTGGATCGTGGCCACGGTGCCTGCCCGCCAGGAACTCTTCAGCGCGCACGACACCTTCAATCGCCACTTCCGCCGCTATGATATGCGCACCCTGCGCATGCACATGGATCCAGAAAACAAGCGAGGATGGAAGGCGGCCTACTTCTTCCACGCGCTTTACCCGATCGCGTGGCTGCAAGCCCGCTTGTCGAAGGAGCGCCGGAGATTTTCGGCACCCGAGGGGCTCGCGCGCACCGTGCATGCCGCCCTTGGCTCAGCCTTGTACCTCGAGCACCTTGTGGTGCCGGGCCGCTGCTGGGGAACCTCGATCATCGGTGCGGCGCGCGTGCGCTGATCTCCCGTCAATGGTGGTAGGGGCGCCGGTTCATGATCATGAGCGCCCGGTAGAGCTGCTCGGCGAAGAGCAGCCGCACGAGTTGATGCGGAAAGGTCATGGGGGAAAGGGCAAGGACCAGGTCAGCGCGCGCTCTCAGTTCATCGGTATGGCCGTATGCGCCACCCACCGCGAAGGCGATCTGCCGCGTGCCCGAGTCGCGCCAAGCCGATAGCTTTCCCGCGAATGCCACGCTCGGCATCGATTCGCCGCGCTCATCGAGCACCACTAAGCGCTCCCCGGACTTCAATGCAGCCAACAGCCTTCGGCCTTCTTCAGCGCGCTGCCGCTCGGGATCAGCGCCCCGCTCCTCTGGCACGATGATGGTTTCCACCTCGGCCATGCGCCCGGCGCGGTGCAGGTAATCCTCCAGACCATCCGCCACGTAACCGCGTTCCGTGCGTCCTACGAACAATAGCCTGATCCTCATGGCTTATGGTTGTTGGTAAATCATCGCCCCCCTGTCCCAGACGCTGGCCCGGTTGTTGCAAAATTGGGAGCCAATTCAAGCACACATGAAACGCCTCCTGATTCTTGCGTTCTGCCTGCTCCCTGCATTCGCCGTCGTGGCGCAAGATGCCGAGAAGGACCGTGTTCTGGACGCGATCAAGATGGGCGATGCCAAGGAACTCACGGCGCTCTTCATTTCCAGCATCGACCTTACAGTGAAGGAGGCCAACGATGTGTACAGCAAGGCACAGGCTGAACAAATCCTGAGGAAGTTCTTCAATGAGAACCCGCCCGTGGACGTGGTGATCGAGCATAGCGGCGTGAGCAAGAGCGGCGACAAGTACTACATCGGCATCCTGCGCACGCGCACGGGGTACTTCCGCACCACCTTCTTCCTGAAGAAGGGCGAGACCGGTTTCCTGGTGAAGCAGCTGCGGATCGAGAACAGCAAGAACGATTTCTGAACGTGCTGCCCCCCGGCACTGACGACCTCATCTCCCGCGCGTTGGCGGAGGATATCGGTGCGGGCGACCACACCACCTTGGCCACCATTCCGGAGGATGCCAAGGGCTCTGCCCGGCTGCTGGTGAAGCAACCCGGCATTCTCGCCGGCATGGAGCTCGCTTCCGCCATCGCGCATCGATTCGACGACCGGCTGCATCTGCGGCCCTACCTGATGGATGGCGCGCAAGTGGCCCCCGGCGATGTGGCCTTCCATCTGATCGGACCTCAACGATCGATCCTCACGGTGGAGCGCGTAGTGCTCAACTTCATGCAGCGCCTCAGCGGCATCGCCACGCTCACGCAGAAGTACGTAGGTGCCGTGGAAGGCACCGGCTGCATCATCCTCGATACGCGCAAGACCACGCCGGGCTTGCGGGCCTTGGAGAAATGGGCCGTGCAGCTGGGCGGCGGCCAGAACCACCGCCACGGGCTCTACGACATGATCATGATCAAGGACAACCACCACGACATGCTCGGCGGGATTCCGCAGGCCATCGCGGCGGTGCGCGCCTATCTGGATCGCATGCAGCTCGACCTGAAGATCGAAGTGGAGGTGCGCGGGCTCGATGAATTGGAACTTGTGCTGCGCACCGGCGGCGTGGACCGTGTGATGCTCGACAACTTCACACCGGTGGTGCTCAGGAAGGCGGTGGACCTGATCAGCGGAAGGTTCGAGACTGAAGCCTCCGGCGGCATAACCCTGGAGACCGTGCGCGCCTATGCCGAAACGGGCGTCGATTTCATCAGTGTGGGAGCACTCACCCACAGTGCGCCCAGCCTCGACCTGAGCCTGAAGGCAGTTTGAGCCATGATCGAAAGGCTGAAGCGAAGGATCCTCTTCTCACGCCCCTTCCGGCAGCTCATCGGCTGGGGCCAGCGAATCGTCCTACCGGGGTTCGCCGGCTTCGACCTCTACCGTATCACCCGCTTCTTCATCGGCGCGCTCACCACAGGGCACATCATCACGCGCGCCTCGGCCATCGCCTTCAAGCTCTTCCTCGCCTTCTTCCCCGCAGTGATCGTGCTGCTCACATTGATTCCGTATGTACCCATCGCCGATTTCCAGGAGCGACTGCTGGCCACCTTCCATGACATGATGCCTACCGAGGTGTTCAAATTCATCAAGAGCACCTTGGAGGACCTGGTGGTGAAGAAGCACGGCACGCTGCTCTCCGTGAGCTTCATCGTCGGATTATACCTGGCGAGCAACAGCATCGATGCCATCCTCGCTGGCTTCAGCGAGAGCAGCAACCTGGAGCAATGGCACAGCCCGTTGAAGCAGCGGCTCCTGAGCTTCGGCCTGCTGGTGGCGCTCACCTTGCTCATGGTGATCGCCATACCGGTGATGACCTTCGGAGGCATCGCCATCCGGAAAGTGGAAGAGCTGGGCCTCCTGAACGATAAGACCCTGTTGTGGGCGCTCTTCGGTTTGAAGTGGGCCGTCTCCGTCCTGGTGGTCATCGTCGCCGTTTCGCTGCTGTACAGTGCCGGCGACCCGCATGCCCACAGGCTCCGGATATTCACCCCCGGCTCGCTCCTGGCCGTGTTCCTCATCCTGCTCATCTCACAGGCCCTGGCCTTCATGTTCAGCAACATCACCAACTACAATGCACTGTACGGCTCCATCGGCGCCATCCTGGCCGTGCAGTTCTGGATCTATTTCAACATGATCGGCATCCTCGTGGGCTACGAGCTGAACACGAGCATCGGCAGGGCCCGCCGGTTGCGGAGCAAGCGCTTGGAGCTGCGCCAAGCGCCCGCATCCTGAACGAACGGATACCTTGGCCGGGCCTCCCCCACCCGTCCATGCGCTCCACCCTCATCATCGCCTGTTGCGCGCTGCCCTTGCTGGCCCTTGCGCAGCGCTTCGATGCCACCCGGCCGCCCAACACCTTCCGCAACGCGGACAACCCGCACTACTGGAAGAACCGCCCGCCGCATGAGGGCTATTGGCAGCAGGATGTCCACTACATCATCGACGCGCACCTCGACGATGCCACCGATGCGCTCACCGCCGAGCAGACGCTGCACTATTGGAACAACTCACCGGATACGCTGCACCACGTATTCTTCCATCTGTATCAGGAAGCCTATGTGCCCGGCTCCTACAACCTGGACCAGGAGCGCGAGAGTTGGCGGTCGAAGAGCGGCCCTTATGCCGGAACGCGCGTTACCAGCCTTCGGCAGAACGATGCCGATCTGCGCACCGAACAGGACAACACCATCCTGAAGGCCTGGCTGGCCGAGCCCTTGCCGCCGGGTGAGCGCGCCACTTTCCGCATCGCCTTCAGCACGCATTGGAGCATGACCGCCTACCGCCGCATGAAGCTTTTCAGCGCGTGGGGCTGGAAGCATTACGACGGCGTGCACTGGTACCCGCGCATCGCCGTGTACGACCGCACCCATGGATGGGACACGCAACAGCACCTCGGCAACGAATTCTATGGCGACTTCGGCACCTTCGATGTCACCCTCGACCTGCCGCACCACTACATCCTCGATGCCACGGGCGTGCTGCAGAATCCGCAGGAGTGCCTTCCGCCCGATCTGCGCGCAGCACTCGACATCCGGAACTTCAAGGACAAGCCATGGGGCGAGAAGCCAAGCACCGTGATCGAGCCTGCGGCCGGCAAGCGCAGGCAATGGAGATTCCACAGCGAGAACACGCACGACTTCGCCTTCACGGCCGATCCAACCTACCGCATCGGTGAAGCCGAATGGAACGGCGTGAAGTGCATCGCGCTGGCACAGGAGCCGCACGCCAGCAAGTGGCAGAACGCCGCAGACTATTGCGCGAAGACCATCCAAGCGCTGAGCGAGTCCATCGGCATGTAAGCCTACCCGA
>DAORNP010000032.1:14952-19980 GCA_035441065.1 Flavobacteriales bacterium
CTGCTCGACGAGGGTTTCACGCAATTCCTCACCGCGTGGGGCCTCGAGCTGATCGATGGCGACACCATGGTGAATGAACCGGCGCCCACAGCCTACGAGCGGCGCTACGCCCTGCCCGAGCTGGCGCGCGAGAGCGAGGTGTACTTCGGCTACCAGCGCGATGCCGTGCGCAACCGCGTGCCGGCGATCAACACGCACAGCGACGAGTTCGGCTATTGGACAGCGCGCGGCTACGGCGGCTTCGGCCATGTGTACGTGAAGACCGCAGCGATGCTCTACAACCTGCAATACGTGCTGGGCGACTCGCTCTTCCAGAGCGCCATGCAGAACTACTTCGATCGCTGGCGCATGTGCCATCCCACCGTGCAGGACATGCGGCAATCCTTCATCGACCACACGCGCGCCGACCTCAACTGGTTCTTCGACCAGTGGATCGAGACGGACAAGACCATCGACTACGCCGTGAAGCGTGTGAAGCACCGGAACCGCGACAAGGGCCAAACGATCCTGCTGCGCCGCAAGGGATCCATGCACATGCCCATCGACCTGCACGTCACCGCGAAGGATGGCAGGACCTACGGGTACCACATCCCGAACACCTGGTTCGTGAAGCGCACCGACGCAACCGTGCTGCCGCGCTGGATCGGCTTCGGCGACCTGCGCCGCGATTACCGCGTGCAAGTGGACATCCCCACCGGCATCGCGGAAGTGGTGATCGACAGCACCAACCGGCTGGCCGACCGCTATAAGCTCAACGACCGGATGACGCTGCCGCTCGAGGTCGGCTTCGACCATCACATCGGCAACCTTCCCGACCGGCGCATCTACGAAGCTGCGGCGCGTCCAGACCTCTGGTGGAACGGCTACGATGGCGTGAAGGCCGGCTTCCACCTCAACGGCAACTACATGCGCCACAAGCACCGCTTGCACCTCAGCGCGTGGATCAACACCGGCCTCGCGCAGCACCTGCCCTCGTCGGCAACCGGTTATCTCGGCGATTCGCTCAGCACCAGCACCGCCAACCGCTTCGACCGTCTGAGCGTGAACTTTCGCTACACCAATGGCACCGAGAAGCTGTTGCTCGGTTCGAGCGTGTTCGTGCATGCGCGCGCGCTCGACGGCCTTAATCGCCTAGGCGGCGGTTTCCGCTGGGAGCTGCCCAACGGTCGCACCGAAGCCCAAGCCGAGGCGCTCTACTTCTGGCGAAAGGATAGCACGGACCTGCTCTACTTGATCCATCAGCAGCAATGGGAGCTCAATGCGCTGAACGCCTCTGTGAACCTGAGCCTGCGCCACCGCTACAGCAAGGGCGGCACCAACGGCAACGTTTTGCTAGAGGCCCGCAACAGCGCACCGGGATCGGCCATGGGCTACGGCTGGCTGCGCCTCACCGCCATCAACAGCAACCGCAAAGGCCGGCTTGAATTGCGCACGCGATTCATCGCGCAATACGGCAGCGGCAGCACCCCGCGCGAGAGCGCCCTCTACCTCGCAGGCGCTTCGCCCGAAGAGATGATGGAGAACAAGTACGTGCGGAGCGCAGGCTTCATGCCCTACGATTGGACCGGCTATGGCAGCGGCACGAACCACTTCCAGCATGGTGGCGGCCTTGGACTGCGCGGCTACGCCGGATACCTCGCGCCGGAGACCGATGCCGACGGCAATCAGGTGCTCACCTATTGGGGCAACACTGGAGCGGCTGTGAACGGCGAACTGGACCTTGATGGCCTCGTGCGTTTCAGTCCCGGCAAATTGGGCCGCACGCTGCACCTCGATGCTTACCTCTTCGGTGATGCCGGCGTGATGGGCTACCGACGCGTGGATGGCACGGGCACCGTGCAGGAGCTCGCCTTGCCACGCGCCGATGCGGGCCTTGGCTTCGCGCTCACCATCAAGCGCTGGGGGCCGCTCAGCGATCTGAAGCCGCTCACCATCCGCTTCGATATGCCGCTCCTCCTCTCGGCATTGCCCGCCACGGAGTCGGAGCACTTCGCGTTCCGCTACATCTTCGCGATCGGCCGCAGCTTCTGATCGAGTCATGAAGAACACCCTCACTTCCCTCCTTCTCCTTTTGGCCACCGCTTCGTTCGCGCAACCGCCGAATGCAGGCATCGCCGGCCGCTGGACCACCATCGACGACAACACCGGCAAGCCGCGCAGCACCGTGGAGATCACCATCGCCAACGGCACGCTCAGCGGTCGCATCGTGGATCTGCATGACAAGGCCAGGCTCGAGAAAGTGTGCGAGAAATGCCCGGACGACCGTAAGAACCAGCGCATCTTGGGCCTGGAGATCATCCGTGGCATGAAGGCCGATGGCAGCGAATGGGAGGACGGCACCATCCTGGACCCCGAGACGGGCAAGGTGTACGACTGCAAGCTCTGGCTCGAGGACGGCCAATTGAAGGTGCGCGGCTACGTGGCCTTCTTCTACAGGACGCAGACGTGGGTGAGGTGAAGGGCGGCGGCGCCATCGCCTACATAGCGCCCGAGGCATACGCATTCGTCACGAAGGACATCGTTGGCCTCCGCTCCGCAGGGATGCACGTGCATCCCTTCCTGTTCCATGCAACGCAAGCATGGCGCCTGCCCTTCGCATTGCTGCGCCAATGGGCATTCCTGCACCGCATGCGATCGAAAGGGGTACGCTGCGTGATCGCGCATTTCGCAGGCCACCACACGGTGCTGCCGGTGCTGCTCGGATTCGAGACGCACATTGTGATCGCAGGCGCTGATGCCTGCTCCTTTCCCGGCATCGCGTATGGCAGTTTCCGGAAACCGTTGATGCGCCGGGCGATGGAATTCTCCATGCGCCGAGCGAGGACGCTGCTGCCTGTGCACCTCAGTCTTGCCCGATTCGAGAACACCTTCAGCGATCTCGGGCCGAGGGAACAGGGCTACGCGCATTTCGTCGATTCATTAAGGACAACCTCGATCGCTGTTCCCTATGGCTTCAATGCCTCAATCTGGGTTGACGCGCATGGCGATGAGCGCGCCGGAGCGGTCTGCATCGCGATGGGTGCCGCCAACGGCAATGCGATCCACTACCGCAAGGGCGTCGATCTGATCATAGCCGCAGCAGAGGCGTTGCCGGAGCTCCGGTTCACAATTATCGGAGCGCTCGATACGAAGAGTTACGCTTCTGCTCCTCCGAATCTCACGGTCATGGGGCGCATGAGCCAACCTGAGCTGCGGGCGATGCTTCATGCACATTCGATCTATCTCCAGCCATCGGTGATGGAGGGCTTCCCGAATGCACTCTGCGAAGCGATGCTCTGCGGCTGCCTGCCGGTGGTATCCGCGATGACCTCGATGCCGGAAATCGTCGGTGCGACAGGAGTGGTCATCAAGCAACGGAATAGCGCGGAGCTCACCAGTGCCATTGCCAAGCTGGACAGCCTTCACCAGGAGCAGAAAGCAACCATGCGGGAACGGGCGCGGGAGCGGATCCTTGGGTTCACCGAACAGCGCCGTACGGATGCATTGATGCGCATCGCACAAGGCAGACCGGCCGAAGGCATGGGCGAGTAGATTTGCCGCCCGCACGATGAAACCGCTCCGCGAATTGCTCGCACACGTGAAGGCCCACGGGCTTCTCCGTGGGGTGCGAATCGTTTGGCTCAAGAGCCAGCGCACCGGAAAGCTCGCGCGGATCTCCTCCCCGGTCACCGGCGGCCCTGTGTGGGTAAGGCCCGGCACATCCGATATGGCCATCTACGACCAGATCGTGCTCCACCCCTACCTGCCGCGCGACCTTAAGGTCCAGACCATCATCGACTGCGGATCGAACATCGGCCTCACGGTGCGTTACCTCGCCGCAGCCTACCCCGATGCGCGAATCATCGCCGTGGAGCCGGATGAATCGAACTTCGCCTTGCTTCAGCGCAATTGCGAAGGCCTGCCGAACATCAGCTGCGTGAAGGCCGGCATCTGGCCGGTGACAGGCTCCATCAACCTTCAGAAGGATGGCCTCGGTCCTTCGGCATTCCGCACGACCGAAGGCACTGGCGATTCACCCGTGGAAGCCGTGACGATCCCACTGCTCTTGGAGCGCTTCGGCATGGATCGGGTCTCGTTGTTGAAGATCGACATCGAAGGCTCGGAGCTCGAGTTGTTCTCTTGCCCGGACAATTCTTGGATCGAGCGTATCGATGCCATTTCAATCGAACTGCACGATAGCTGGCGGCCGGGCTGCGGCGATGCCTTCTTCAAGGCCATTGCGCCGTGGAAGTGGAGCTTCTCCTTCCATGGCGGCGCTGCGCTGTGCGAGCGACGCGCTTGAACATCAACGCACCATGGCCTTGCTGAAAACCCTCGCCAAGCCCGCGTACCGGGCGCTGAACGGCTTGCTCGGCACGGTGCGCCGTGCGCAGAGCCGGGCGATCCCGCGCGTGGAATTGTCACCCAGCCATATCGCGAACCTGCGCGTGGTCACGGACCGCGATGCGTTCCTGGATGCAATGCCGAAGGCCGGCGTGGTGGCGGAGGCAGGCGTTGATCACGGCGATTTCTCCGCACGGATACTCGCCATCACGAAACCCGCGAAACTGCACCTGATCGATTTCTGGGGAAGCAAGCGGTACCACGCTTCATTGCAAGACCATGTGCGCAGTCGTTTCGCGCAGGAAATGGCGAGCGGGCAGGTGCAGATCGACCTCGGCCTGAGCACCGAAGTGCTGCCGCGCTATCCCGATGCGCATTTCGATTGGATCTACATCGATACGGACCATGGCTACACCGTGACCGCTGCTGAATTGGAGATCGCGCGCACCAAGGTGAAAGCAGGTGGCCTCATCGCCGGCCACGACTATACCACGGGCAATTGGGACGGAGGCGTACGCTATGGAGTGGTAGAAGCCGTGCATGAATTCTGCGTAAAGCACGATTGGGAGCTGATCCTGCTCACGCACGAGACGGACAGGCACTTGAGCTTCGCGATACGTCGCCGGGTTTGAGCGGATGTTCAGGCTGGGCTTACATTCGGTTCTCCGATCAGCTCAACCATGCGAGCACATTGGTTCTGTACCT
>DAORNP010000032.1:19990-28007 GCA_035441065.1 Flavobacteriales bacterium
GTGTACTCACCACCGCCCACATCATTGCTCAGGATTTCGAATGGCAGCAGCGCACATCGATGCCTGTGCCCCGCTGGGGAGCCGGCACCTTCGTCACCAATGGAGCAGCCTATGTGGTCGGAGGACGGAGCAATGGCGTGGACTATCCCCAGATGTGGGCGTATGACCCGATTGCGGATTCTTGGACGCAGAAGGCATCCTTCCCAGGTACACCCCGACGACTCGCCACGACGTTCGCGGCAAATGGCAAAGGCTACTATGGATGCGGTATCACGGGCAGCTCCACCTATCTCAGTGATTTCTGGGAGTATGACCCGATGGCTAACTCGTGGGCACAGAAGGCCAGCTTTCCTGGTGGGCCACGATACAACACCTGGCAATTCGTCCTTAACGGGATCGCGCACGTCGGCAGCGGCATCAGCACAGGCGCAAGCGGCCCCTTCCATGCCGATGCGTTCACCTACGATCCGACAACAAATGCATGGACTACCGCCATACCGATCCCTGACCAAGGCCGGCATGGTGCCATCGGATTCGCAATGGGCGGGAAAGGCTATGTAGTCGTAGGGCGGGAGAACAGCCTGAGCTTCGTACAGGACCTCTGGTCCTATGATCCGACAACCACGTCCTGGGCAGCAATGACCGCATTCGGTGGTGAACCCCGCTCTTCCCCGCTCGTGTTTCAGTACTACAACGATGCGGTCATTGGCTGTGGAAGGGATGCAACCACGAACCATTACGATGTATGGGCATTCAATCCGTCCTTGAACACATGGTCGCAGATCCCATCCTACCCCGGCGCCACCGCAATGGCCGGCTCGAGCTTTTCAATCGGGAACCGCGCATTCGGCGGCCTTGGATGGGACCTGGCCTCGGACCTGAGCCACGCTGACCTCTGGGAACTGGTCAAGTCTGGCAATGTGAGCATCGACGAACGGTCAACGGAGGCGCTCATTCGCTTGAATCCGAATCCGGCAGCCGATGATGGCGTCCGAATCACTTCTGCGACTCCTGGTTCGGTATCCCTCAAACTACTCTCCAGCGATGGGCGGATGGTTCATGCGATGACCATTACGCACGAAGGGCTAGTCAGTACAGCTGAGCTCTCAGCTGGTGTCTATTTCATGCACTGGGAGCATGAAGACGAATACGGCACCATCAAACTGGTGATTCACTGACCCGCCCCCACCGCCTTCCGCACCATCTGCTCCACATCCTTCAACAGCCCCAGTGCATACGCCGGCAATCCGAACAGCAGGCACACCAACGCGCCGCGCAACGGAAGGTCGAGCAGCGGCTTCCCGGTGAGCGGGACCCAGGGCACGGCGTAGACCAGCGCCACCATGATGCCCAGTACGAGCAGGAAGCGCGCGTCGAAGGGCCACAGGCGGTACTTCCACCACAAGAACCAGGTGCGGTAGGCATTCACGGCGGTGAGCGAGATGAAGGTGGCCCACGCCGCGCCGATGACGCCCATCTTGAGGATGAGCACGTAATTAGCCACCGCGTTGATCGCCAGCATGGCCACGCTGCTCACGGCGTCGAGGCGGTAGCTGCGCGACATGCTAATCACCGGTGCGCTGAGGCCGATGCTGCTGTTGAGCAGGTAAGCGAGGCCGATGACGAAGGCCACCATCGCCGCGCCCGAGTATGAAGGCGGCAGCAAGCGGAAAAGGTCCTCCATGCCCGTGAACATGAGCACGAAGAGCAGCCCGCTGGCGAGCCATTGCACGAAGGCGCTGCGCCGATAGAGCTGCCCCACCAACGCACGGTCATCACGCTTCCAGGCGTCTGCGAGCATGGGGGCGGCCACTTGCTGCAAGGCGCGGCCCGGCGCGGCGATCACGCTGCCGAAGTAGAAGGCCACGGCATAGTGCGCGACATAGGTGAGTGCCTGATCGCCGAGCAGCGCGCCGATCATGACCTGGTCCATGTTGCCCAGCACTATGCCCGCCATGCTGGCCCAGAAGGTGAAGAACGTGTATGCCCCGATGCTGCGCTGCAATCGGCCCGGCAACCAGCGCTCCTTCCACCCGATGAGCAACTGACCCGCGCGCTTCAGATCGAGCACCAGTGCCAGGGTGCATGCAACGAAAACCGAAGTGTACAGGACCATGAACACGCCGAAGGGCAAACGCAGCTTCCATTGCGCCAGGATCAATGCGGTCTGCAGCGCGCGCAGCACGAACTCGCGGATGAAGGTGGGCTGCACGGTGCGGCGAAGCGAGCGGCTGTAGCTGCGCAGCAGGATGAAGAAGACCTCGGCCAGCACCAACGGGAGCAGCAGCAGTCCATAGGTGCCATAGAGCGTGCTGCGATCGCTGAACACGGCCGTGAACGTGCCATGGAAAGCCCAGAGCACGAGCATGGCCAGCAAGGACATGCCCAGGCCGAAGAGCAGGAGCATGGCGAGCAGCCCACGGTGCTTGCGCGCCTCATCGCGGAAGTAGGGGAAATAACGGATCACGGTGTTCTCCGCGCCCAGTTGCGCCACCTGCGCAGCAATGGTGGCGATGGAGACCAGCAGCCGCGCGAGGCCGAACTCATCCGCAGCGAGCACGCGTGGATAGAGCAGCACCACATTCACGAAGCCGAGGCCGATGCCGAAGTACGCGAGCAGCGTGTTGATCGTGGCCTGCCTGGCGATGATGCCCATGAACGGCGAAAGTAGGCGTGCGCTCAGGAGCGGGAGTCCAGCACCCGCGCCATCTCACCTGCCAATGCGCGGCGATCGTACCGCGGATCGGGAGCACCGGTGGCGGCGGCATCGAAGAGCGCGCGCACGCGCCGCGCATCATCGGGGCCTGGCTCGGCACCGATGAGCAGATGATCGCCCAGCACGCGCGCTGCATCGCCATCCTTCGGCCCCACGGCGAGGATGGGCCGGCCGGTGCTGAGGTACTCGTAGAGCTTGGTGGGCAGGATGCCGTGCTGGTTGGCCGTGGTGTTGATGGGCAGCAGCAGCACGCGTGCGCGCTTGATCTCGTGCATGGCTTGTGCGCGCGGCACACGGCCCAAGCGCTCCACATGCCCGCCAAGACCAGCCGCCTCGATGCTCGCGATCACGCTGGCATCGACAGGACCGACGAAGCGCAACTTGAAGCGTGCTGCGAACTCCCCGTCAAGCGCACAGAGTCGTGCAAGCAATCTCCAAAGTCCGGGCTGGTCGCGCGTGGGGCTCATGGAACCGGAGTGGACCAGCGAATAGTCACCATCCACCGGAACAGGCGCGTTAGGCAGATCGGCGAGGTCGAATCCGTTGGTGACCACCGTGACATCCTTCGCACCGAGCGCCTCCAGGTCCTTGGCCCAGCGCCAACTCACGGTGACCACGCGATCCGCACTGGCGAGCACTTCGCGCTCCATGCGCCGGTGGCGGCGATCCGCCCAGGCGGTGAGACTCAACTGCTGGTAGTAATCGATGCCCGTCCACGGGTCGCGGAAGTCAGCAATCCACTTCACGCCCAATGCGCGCTTCAGCCCAAGACCGATCAGGTGCATGCTGTGCGGCGGACCGGTGGTGACGATGGCATCCACCGGGTGCTCGCGCAGGTGATCCTTCAGGAAGCGCAACGATGGCTTCACCCACCACACACGCGCATCGGGCACGAAGAAGTTGCTGCGCACCCAGAGTGCCAGGCGCTCTTTCCAACTCGCTCTGCCTCCCTCCTCTTTCAAGAACGCGGTCTGGATGCGCTCGTGCTTCGCTTTTCCCGTGAAGCGCTTGTACAGGCTGAAGGGCTCGCTGATGGGCCGCTTGATCACTTCCAGGTCTGGCGAAACATCCTTCAGCAAGCCTTCATCCACAGCCGCCATCTCAGGATTCGCGGGTGTGTACACAACGGGCTGCCAGCCATGCGCCGGCAGGTACTTGCACATCTTCAGCCAGCGCTGCCCGCCCACACCGCCATTGGGTGGCCAGTAGTAGGTGATGATGAGGACGCGCTTCATCGCGCATCTACGGCTGCAACTGCTTGCGCACCTCCATGACGAGGGCTCCCAAGGCCAGCAATAGCACCAGCAACGATGCTCCAAGCATCACAGGACGTGCCTCCGCAGCGGTGCGGCCCTCCAGCTTGAAGGTGACCTTATGATCGCCCGCTGGCACGCGCATGGCGCGCAGCACGTAGTCCACGCGGCCGTGCGGCACGGGCTGATCATCGATGTAGGCCTGCCAATCCGGGCCGTACCAGATGGCGCTGAAGACCACCAGCCCTCCGCTTGCTGAACGCACGGTGTAGTCGAGTTGGTTGGTGGCGTAAGTGTCGAGCGTGACGCTTGCTGACGCATCAGCGCTGATCGGCGCATCACCCAATTCGGCCTTGAAGCGTTCATCGGCCACTGCGGTGCGCGCGGGATCAATGCTGCCGAGCGAGGTGATCTCCTCATCAGCGTTCTTCACCCAGCGCAGCTCATCCACGAACCAGGCGCTGCCGAGCGCGTTGGTGTTCATCAGCGGCGGACGCTCGTTGCTGTAGATGATGTGGCGCGTGTTCAGCATGTTGAGCACGCCCTCCTGCGCCAGCGCGCTATCGAGGCGCTCCATGGTGGCACCGGGACCGAACTGCCCTCCCACGCGCATGATCGCCGGCCGCAGGTGGAACTCGATGAGGTCCTGGTAGCGCTTCAGCTTGGCGCCGTGGTAGCCGCCGATGCTCTTGTGGAAGTAGCTCACGCGCGAATCGTTGAACGGATCGCCGAGCCACAGCACGCGATGATCGGTGGCGCGCCGGAGCGCTGCGAAGCGCGCGAGCTGCTCATCGTCCTTGCTCACGAGCTTGGCCGTGCCGCGCTCACCGCTCCGCGCCTGCTTCATCCGCTCCAGGTTCGCGCGGTGCCACTCCTCGGCCTTCGGGTTCCACTCCTGCTGCAGGATGGCGAGGTCGGCGGCGTTGGGCTTGTGCGGCTGCAGGTTGGCCTTCTCATCCTCCCAGCCCAGGTAGCGGCCCTTGTCCTTCTCATTGTTCACGTAGCGCTTGTCGATGGTCCATTGATCGGCGACGATCAGGATGCCCAAGGCGGCGATGCCAAGGCCTGCGGCGAGCTTCCGCTTGCCCAGCAGCCAGATCACCGCCGCGCCGGCCAGCATGAATCCGAGGCTGCGCCAGGCATCGGCGCTGAGCACGCCGGCGCGGTACTCTTTCAGGCCTTCCACCAGGGCCATCACCTGGGCCTCCGCTGCAGGGTCGGCGTCCATGCGCGCGTTGAACTTCGCGCGCTCGGCATCGCTCAACAGATTGAACAGGCTCGGGAACAGGGCGATCACCAGCACGATGGCTGCGGCACTGCCGGCGATGATGAAGAAGCGCCGCTCCTTCAATTTGTCCCATGCGCCATCGCGCAGCAAACGATCGAGCCAGAGGATGCCGAGCACGGGCACGGCCAGCTCCACAATCACGAGGATGATGGTGACCGCGCGGAACTTGCTGTATCCGGGCACGTGATCGAGGAAGAAATCGGTGAGCGGCATCAGGTTGCGGCCCCAGCTGAGCATGAGCGTGAGCACCAGCGTGGCGAAGAGCGCGTACACGAGCGCATCGCGCATGGCCCACAGGCCGGCTGCCAGCCACAGCAGGACCAAGCCACCCATCAGCACGCTCGCCTTCATGCTCATGAAATGCGCCGCGCCCAATTCGCCATCGCGCACGGCATTGTTGTCGATCGCGATCAGCAGCAGCATGAGCAGCGCGCCGCCGAGCATCCACCAGCTCTCGCGACCAGCACGGCTGGCGGCCATGAGCAGCAGGAGCAGCACGGCGATCGCGCCCACATACACCGGCCCCGAGGTGAACGACTGATCGCCCCAATAGGCATTGATGTAGCTGCCGTCCTGGTACTCCTTCATCACCGCATTGCGGAAGTCAGCGGGCTGCAGCTGGCGGAAGTCGTCCTGGCTCTGGATGATGGAGGCAGAACCGCCTCCTTTTGCGTTCGGCACCAGCAATGAGAAGCTCTCCTGTTTGCCGTAGCTCCAACCGGTCACGTAGTCGCGATCGAGGCCGCTGGTCTGGTTGCTGGCGGCAGCTGTGCCATCGGACTGGATGGTGAGCTCGCTCTTGCCGCGCGTGGAGTACGCACCGTACTCCATGGTGGTGCGGAGCATGCCCAAGTTGCAGGCCAGGGCCAGCGCCACAGCGCCAAGGCCCAAGGCGCCGCGCTTCACGAGCTCGCCCACTTCCTTCTCGCGGAAGGCGCGCACCGCTTCCGCCGCCGCATAGAGCACGAGCACGAAGCCCAGGTAGTAGGTGATCTGCACGTGGTTCATCATCACCTCCAGGCCGAGGAAGAGCGCGAGCAGGGCCGCGCCGAGCAGTTTGTTGCCGCGCAGCAACAGGTGCAGCGCACCCAGCACCATGGGCGCGTACCCGATCGCATTCGCCTTGCTGTTGTGGCCCGCCTCGAGGATCACGAAGAAGTACGAGCTGAAGCCGAAGGCCACGGCGCCCACGATGCTGAGCCACGGATCGACGCGCAGGCAGCGCAGCAGGATGTACATGCCCAGCAGGTAGAGGAAAAGGAAGCTCATGGGCCTGGGCAGGAAGCCCTGGAAGGCATCGTCGGCGAAGCGCAGCAGGTTCTGCGGCCACAGCACGGTGATCTGGTAGGCCGGCATGCCGCTGAACATGCTGCCGGTCCAGAGTGGATCATCACCGGTGGCCTCGCGGTGCTCCATGATCTCCTGGGCCATGCCCTGCCAGTTCTTCAGATCGCCCTGCTTCAGGCGCTTGCCCTCCAGCGCCGGGCTGAAGTAGAGGATGCTCAGCGCGTAGAACACGGCCAGCGCCACCATAGCGGGCAGCGCGTTCTTCAGGAGTGCTTTCATGCGATTGCCGGATGCGGCGCTTTACTTGATCTCTTCGTAATCGGCGTCGATGATGGTGCCGTGCGGGCCGTTGCCGGATGGACTGCCCGGCGTGCGCTCGATGCGCACATCGCCCTTGGGGCGTGCCCCCTGGTGCGGATCCTTTCGGGCAGCAGCGCGGCGCGCGATCACGCGCACCACCCAGAGCAGGGCCAGCAGGATGATGATGATGCGCACCGTGCCAGTGAAGCTTGCCTCTGCGACCATGGTGGGCGAAAGTAGCAGCGGGGCGCGAGCGGCTAAGCCTTGCCCGCGCGCAGTGCGGCCAGCTCCTTCTCGAGCGCATCGATGCGCTTGAGCAGCTCAGGCAGCTTGCGGAACACCACGTAGCTGCGGTCGTATGGCCCTTTGTCGAATGCCGGTGAGCCCTGTACGGTGCGGCCATCGGCGATATCGGAGCCGATGCCGCTCTGAGCGGCGATGCGCACGCGGTTGCCGATGCTGAGATGGCCCGCGATGCCCACCTGCCCGCCAATCTGGTTGTGGTCGCCCACGGTGCTGCTGCCCGCGATGCCGGTCTGCGCCACGATCACGTTGTGCCGGCCGATCACCGCGTTATGGCCCACCTGCACCAGGTTATCGAGCTTGGTGCCCTGCTTGATCACCGTGCTGCCGATGGTGGCGCGATCGATGGTGGTGTTGGCGCCTACCTCCACATCGTCCTCGAGCACCACGTTGCCCACCTGGGGCATCTTCTCATACACGCCATTCGAATCGGGCACGAAACCGAAGCCATCTGAACCGACCACCGCACCGCTGTGGATCACGCAGCGTGCGCCGATCAACGTTTGGTGATAGACCTTGACGCCCGCGTGGATGCGCGCGCCTTCGCCGATGCGCGTGCCGTCGCCGATGAAACAGTTGGGGAAGACCTTGGCGCCATCGCCGAGCTCGACGTTGTCGCCCACATAGCTGAAGGCGCCGATGTACACGTTCTTGCCGAGCTTGGCCTTGGGACTTACGTAGCTGGGCTGTTCAACGCCCTTCTTCTCATACTGCAACTGGTAGTTGCGCTCGAGCAGCTGCGTGAAGGCCATGCGCGGATCGGCCACGCGGATGAGCGTGAGCGTCTTCGGCAGCGGATGCTGCGGGGCGAAATCGGTGGCGACGATGGCAATGGTCGCCTTCGTCTTGTAGATGTACTCGGTGTAGATC
>DAORNP010000033.1:0-1579 GCA_035441065.1 Flavobacteriales bacterium
GACATCACCCTGCCGGCCGTCACCTTCAACCTGCAGCGCATCCTTCCCATCCAGCTGCTGCGGCCGGTGGGCGCACCATCCCGCTGGTACGACCAGCTGGCCCTCACCTACACGGCCAACCTCGACAACCGGCTCAGCACCACCGAGGAGCGCCTGTACATGGAGAACATTCCAGCGCTGGCGCGCGAGGCGCGCAACGGCATGCGGCACACGGCAGCGATCACCACTACCTTGAAGAACCGCTACTTCGCTGTGAACCCCGAGTTCCGCGTGACCGACCGCTGGTACCTGGAGACCCTGCGCCGCACCTACCTGCCCGAACCCGACACAGTGGTCACCGATACCGTGAGCGGCTTCCGCCGAGCCGGCGAATGGAGCGCGGGTGCCACGCTCACCACCAAGCTTTATGGCATGTACACCTTCAGGGGCGGCAGCATCAAGGCGATCCGGCACACCATCACACCAAATGTGGGCCTGAGCTACCGCCCCGATAACAGCACGCGCATCGAAGGCCCCTTCGGACCGAACGGCTCGCTGGGCACCTATTCGCCTTTCCAGATCGGCATCTACGGAGAGCCGAGCGTGGGCGAGAGCGGCTCGATCAACCTGGGCGTGATCCAGAACCTCGAAGCGAAGGTGCGCGACAACAAGGCCATGCGCAGCGATACCAGCGGGCAAGGCGGCATCACCTTGAAGAAGATCAAGCTGCTCGACTTCCTAGGCATCAACAGCAGCTACGACATGCTGAAGGACAGCGTGCGCTGGTCGCCGGTGGCCATCGCCGCGCGCACGCTCATCGCCAACGCCATCAACCTGAACGTGAACAGCACGTGGGACCCCTATGCCGTGGACTTCGATGGCCAGCGAACCAACCGGAGCGAGCGCAGCGCAAAAGGGGGCTTAGCGCGCATGCTCTACACCAACGTGGCCCTCGGCGTGGAACTGAAGAGCAAGCGATACGGGCAGGCTCCGGATGCCAATCCCACCGCCAACCAAGTGGTGCAGGATAGCGACCCGGCCAAGGGCGCGCGCCAGAACTTCAGCATGCCCTGGCGCTTGGGCGTGAATTACAGCTACGACATCAGCCGTGCTTACCGCGAAGGCACCTTCACCGAGGACGAGCGCAAGAGCGTGCTCTTCAATGGCGATGTGACCGTGCTGAAGCATTGGAAGCTGGGCGGGCAGAGCGGCTACGACCTGGTGGCCGGCGAGTGGACGCCCACATCACTCAACCTCTATTGGGACCTGCATTGCTGGGAGTTCAATTTCAACATCACGCCCATCGGCCTGCGCAAGAGCTTCATGGTGCGCATCAATGTGAAAGCGAGCATCCTGCGCGATATGAAGTATGAGCAGCGGCGGCCCTACGGCAACCAGAATAACCTGCTGTACTGAGCGGCCCTGCCGAAGCTGATGCTGTCGTTGACTTCAGCTGTATTTGCGTGTCTTTGCAATAGCCGCCACCCCCTCAACGTTGCATCGCACGAAACGCGGCTGCGTCCTGGAACCCGCACCGCTACTTTCACACCCACCACTTCCCGCCACCATGAACCTGCTGCCCCGCCTGGCGCGTGTGCTC
>DAORNP010000033.1:1609-3579 GCA_035441065.1 Flavobacteriales bacterium
CCGCAACAATGAGAAGGGCACCCGCCCCGACGCGGCCTTCACGCCCTATATCCCCGCCTTCACCAGCGGGCACATCAGCGCGCGCTCGCCCATCATCATCCGCATCGCATCGGGACAGCGTTGGCGCGATAGCTCGGCCACTGCCTTGCAGAAGCTCTTCGACCTGTCGCCCTCGGTGAAGGGCCGCACCGAGCTGCGCGACGAGCTCACCATCGCCTTCGTGCCCGAGGAGCGCTTGCAGCAGGACAAGACCTATCAAGTGCGCTTCCATCTGGGACGCTTGATCGAGGTGCCCAAGGGCCTGGACGACTTCCGCTTCGAAGTCACCACATTCAAGCAGAGCATCGATGCGCGCGTGAACGAGATGCAATCGCTGAGCGCCACCGATCTGAAATGGCAGCGCTTGATCGCCGGCGTGTACACCAGCGACGAGGCCGTTGGACCCGACCTCGAGAGCTGCTTCACCGCTGTGCAGCAGGGCCGCAAACTGCCGCTCACCTGGGAGCACGAGCCCAACGGCCGCTACCACCGATTCACCGTTGACAGCGTGCTGCGCGGCGACGACCCCTCACGCGTTGACATCAGCTGGGACGGCAAGCGCATCGGCAGCAGCGATGCCGCGATGCTTCCTTTCGATGTGCCCGCCATCGGCCAACTCACGCTGGTGAGCTCCTCCACTTTCAGCGATGGCGAGCAGTACGCCACCCTGCTCTTCAGCGACCCATTGGACCCCAAGCAGGACCTGCGCGGCTTGGTGGGCATCGCCGGCGCCGACAACATCCGCATCGCGCAGGATGGCAACAAGCTCGTGCTCTATCCCGCCAAGCGGCTCAGCGGCAAGCAGGACGGCTACGTGAGCGCCGGACTGCGCAACGTGAATGGCCGTAAACTGGGCAAGGACATCAGTGTCGAATTGGAGTTCGAGGAGCTGAAGCCGGCCGTGCGCTTCACCGGCAAAGGCACCATCCTGCCCAGCACCGACGGCCTGCTCCTCCCCTTCCAAGCCGTGAACCTGAAGGCCGTTGATGTGCGCGTGATCCGCATCCATGAGAGCAACGTGGGCCAATTCCTGCAAGTGAACGAACTCGACGGCAGCCGCGAATTGGCGCGCGTGGGGAGGCTCGTATCGCGCAAGACCATCAGCCTGAAGACCGCGGACAGCCCCGACTTGGGCCGATGGAACACCTACTACCTGGACCTCGCGGATCACTTCAAGGCCGAGCCGGGAGCCATCTATCGCGTGGAAGTGAGCTTCGGCAGGCACCAGAGCGTCTATCCCTGCGAGAGTGGCGACCCTGTTGAGCAGCCGCGCGAGAAGAGCTGGGAGGAAGAGCAGGCCGCCTATGACCAGTACCGCGACTACTGGTACTACGACGATTACGACTACTACGATTACGACGAGGACTACAACTACCAGGAGCGCGAGGATCCCTGCAAGGCCAGCTACTACCATCGCAACACCAGCGCGGCGCGCAACGTGCTGGCCAGCGACATTGGCCTGATCGCCAAGGCGGGCAACGATGGCAGCCTGCTCATCGCCACCAGCGACCTGCGCACCGCGCGTCCGCTGAGCGGCGTGAAGCTCGATGTGCTCGATCTGCAGCGCAAGAGCATGGGCCAGGTGATCACCGATGCCGAAGGCCTGGCCACCTTGCCGGCCACCAAGCACAAGCCCTTCCTGCTTGTCGCGCAGAAGGGCAGCCAACGCGGCTATCTGAAGCTCGACGATGGCGCATCGCTCAGCGTGAGCAGCTACGATGTGCAAGGCGAGCAGATCGAGAAAGGGCTGAAGGGCTTCCTCTATGGCGAGCGCGGCGTGTGGCGTCCTGGTGATTCGCTTTACCTGAGCTTCATGCTGCAGGACCCGAAGCGCACAATACCGAAAGATCATCCCATAGTGCTAGAGATCAGCGATCCGCGCGGGAGGTTGGATCAGAAGCATGTGCGCACCACCAGCGTCAACGGCGTTT
>DAORNP010000033.1:3589-7874 GCA_035441065.1 Flavobacteriales bacterium
CAGTTTCCGCTGCGCTACCTCGCCCGATGCGCCCACCGGATACTGGAACGCTGTGGTGCGCGTGGGCGGAACGGCCTTCCACAAGAGCCTGCGCATCGAGACGGTGAAGCCCAACCGGCTGAAGGTGCTGCTCGATTTCCCTGATGGCCCATCGGGCAGCGACAATCAGCGACTGAGCGCCGACGGCAGCACCACGATCAAGCTGCGCAGCCATTGGCTGCACGGCGCGCCTGCGAAGAACCTCAAGAGCCGCGTGACAGTGACCATGGGCTACGGACAGCCGGAGTTCAAAGGGTTCGAGAAATACACGTTCGATGATCTGCGGACATGGGTGCCCGATGAAGAGCAAGTGGCCTTCGACGGTCAATTGAATGAGAAGGGCGAGGCCACCTTCGACCTCGACCTGCACATGGGCCGCAGCGCGCCAGCCGTTGTGCAGACCAACATCGTAACCCGCGTATTCGAGGCCGGCGGCGATGCCAGCATGGACCGCGTGAGCGTGCCCTACTACCCCTACACAAGCTATGTCGGCGTGCGCGCGCCTGAATCGCGCAACAATTGGGGGACACTGACCACCGATACCACTTACCAGTTCAGCGTGGCCTGCGTTGACCCCAAGGGCAAGCCCATCGCGGGCCACCAACTGAAGGCGCAGGTCTATAAATTGAACTACAACTGGTGGTGGGATGGCAGCATCACCGGTGCGGCCAGCTACATCTCATCGCCCAGCGTGGAACTGCAGCAGGAGCAGGAACTCACCACCGACGCCAAGGGCAACGCCAAGCTCAAATTCCGGATCGATCGCCCGCAATGGGGCCGCTTCGCCGTGCGCATCACCGACCCCGCCAGCGGACACGCCACCGCCTTGCAGGTCTATATGGACTGGCCCGGATGGGAAGGACGCAGCCGCAGGCAGGACCCCGACCAGGCCGCCGTGCTCAGCTTCAATGCCGATAAAGAGAAGTACAGCGTGGGCGACAACTGCACGCTCATCATTCCCAGTGGTGGCACCGGACGTGCGCTCGTGAGCCTCGAGACCGGGAGCCGTGTGCTCGATGCCGTGTGGGTGGACCTGAAGAACAAGGAGACGCGCCACAGCTTCCCCATCACCGCCGACATGGCGCCGAACGTGTACGCGCACGTGATGCTCATTCAACCGCAGGAGCTCACGCGTCCGGTGAAGGATGGCGGCAAGGGCAACGACCTGCCCATGCGCCTCTATGGCGTGATCCCGATCATGGTGGAGGATGCGCAAACGCACATCTTACCGATTATCGCCGCACCAAGAGAGATCAAGACCGATGCGCCCTTCAGCGTGGAGGTGAGCGAGAAGAGCGGCAACGGCATGACCTACACGCTCGCCATCGTCGATGAGGGCCTTCTCGACCTCACGCGCTTCAAGACGCCCGATCCCTGGAAGAACTTCTATGCACGAGAAGCGCTGGGCGTGCGCACCTGGGACCTCTACGACCAGGTGATCGGTGCGTATGGCCGGCAACTGCAACGCGTGCTCGCGCTCGGTGGCAGCGACGATGCGGGCAAGGGCGACGCCGCGCGCGCGAACCGATTCAAGCCCGTGGTGCGCTTCGTTGGACCGTTCAAATTGGAGCGTGGCAAGAAGGCGAAGCACGACTTCACCATCAGCAATTACGTGGGCAGCGTGCGCATGATGGTGGTGGCAACCGACGGTGAGAAAGCCTATGGCAATGCCGAACAGGCTGTGCCCGTGCGCAAGCCCTTGATGGTGCTGGCCACCTTGCCGCGCGTGCTATCGCCCGGCGAGACCGCCGACCTGCCCGTGACCGTCTTCGCCATGGACCCGAAGGTGAAGGACGTGACCGTGAAGATCGAGCCGAACGACCTGCTCATCCCCGACGGCCCCGCGCAAAAGACCATCCGCTTCAACACCATAGGCGATCAGGTGGTGAGCTTCCGCGTGAAAGTGAAAGAGGCCGTGGGCGTGGCGAAACTGAAGGTGAGCGTGAGCGGCGCCGGTGAGAGCGCGAGCGAGAAGATCGAGTTGCAGGTGCGCCTGCCCAACCTGCCCGCCACCGAAGTGACCGAGGGCCTCGTGGAAGCGGGCAAGAGCTTCAGCGCGACACCCGTGGCTTTGGGCGTGGCCGGAACGAACAGCGCCTACCTCGAGATCAGCAGTATACCGCCCGTTGACATGGGCCGCCGTCTGCAATACCTGCTCGACTACCCGCACGGCTGCTTGGAGCAGTCCACCAGCAAGGCCTTCCCGCAGCTCTTCATCGCCAAGGTGATGGAATTGCCGCAGCGTGGCGAGCAGATGGCACGCGCCAACGTGGAAGCCGCATTGCGGAAGATGGTGCAGTTCCAGCGCGCCGATGGCGGCTTCAACTATTGGCCCGGCGGCGACCACTACGACACCTGGACCTCGATCTACGCCGGCCACTTCATCGTGGAGGCCGATCGCGCAGGCTATGCCACACCTGGCAACGTGAAGAGCAACTGGCTCGCCTTCCAGCGCAAGATGGCCCGCGAGTGGAACGGCGTGGTGCTGGAAGGATGGAGCCGCAATGGCACGCAGCTCACGCAGGCCTATCGACTGTACGTGCTCGCCTTGGCCAAGGCGCACGAGCTGCCCGCCATGAACCGCTTGCGCGAGCAGAGCGACTTGGGATTGCAAGCGAAGTGGATGCTCGCCGCAGCGTATGCGCACGCTGGCCGTAAGGATGTGGCACAGCAACTCGTGAACGGCGCCACCACCGTGGTATCGCCCTACACCGAGCAGTACTGGACCTACGGCAGCGACCTTCGCGACGAAGCCATGATCGTGGACGCCCTGATCGCCATGGGCGACATGGAGAAGGCCGCGCCCGTCGTGCAGCGCATCGCCAAGAAGCTGAGCAGCAACGATTGGTGGAGCACGCAGAGCACCTCCTTCGCATTGCTCGCCGTGAGCCGCATGGCCGAGAAGGGCCAGCTGGGCAAAGGCATGAGCTACGCGCTCACCATCGACGGCAAGCGCACCGAGAAGTTCAGCGAGCGCGCCATCTGCCGCATCGACCTGCCCGCACCCGATGGCAAGAGCAATGTGAAAGTGGAGAACACGGGCAAGGCGCTGCTCTACGCGCGGCTCGTGCGCACAGGCACCCCGCTGGCCGGTCAAGAGAAAGCCAGCAGCAGCGGGCTCAACCTAGCGGTGAGCTACCAGCTGATGGACGGCACGCCCGTGGATCCCTCGCGCATGGAGCAAGGCACCGACTTCATTGCGCTGGTGACGCTCACGCACCCGGGCGTTGCCGCCGGTTACCAGCAGCTTGCGCTCTCGCAGCTCTTCCCCAGCGGCTGGGAAATCCGCAACACGCGCCTGGAAGGCACATTGGCAGGCGCTGCGCAAGGCCCCTTCACCTATCAGGACATACGCGACGACCGCGTGCTCACCTACTTCCACCTGTGGAAGGGCCAGAGCCACACCTATCGCGTACTGCTGAACGCCAGCTACACCGGTCGATACTACTTGCCCGGCGCGCATTGCGAAGCCATGTACGACCATACCATCAACGCCCGCAGCACGGGCAAGTGGGTTGAGGTGGTGAAGGCGGGCGGTGAGGTGGCTGCGGTGAAGTGATTCTGGTCTAGGCAAACTCGGAGCAAGGCTCAGCCTTCCCTCGTAGCCTGAAAAAGCCGACCTTTGCGGCCGTTTCCCAGAAACGCCATGAAAGAGATCCTGGAAAGCCGCAAACTGCTCGGTGCCACTGCAGGCATCAGCCTGAAGGAGCTGAACGCCCTGTACAAGGGGCTGATGAAGCAGCACCACCCCGACCGCTTCCAGGATGAGGCGGAGCGCGCTGAGGCCGAGGCCATGAGCCAGCGGATCATCGGCGCCTACAAGTTCCTCGAGGTCATGCACCCGGAGACGCTTTCGGCCCGCGCCGGCGAATTCGAGCAGACCATGACCAGCGGCATCTCCAATTGGGAGTACAAGGGACAGGTGCTGCGCCTGCACTTCGGCGACGGCAGCGCGCATGCCTTCTACGGCGTGCCGCCCAAGACCTACAACAAGTTCGTGGGCACCGATGCCACTCCGCGTTTCGTGCGCAGGCACCTGCTGGGCAACTATGCCCAGCGCAAGGTCACCAGCGCCGTGACGGCAGAGTAAGTCATCCGTCGGATCGGGAATTCAGCGTTCGGTGGGTGATGCATGTCACCCTGCATAGCGGCACGTACCTTGTCAGGCCGCGCACCCTAACCCGAACGCCCATGAACGCTTCCCTACGCCCGCTACTCCTCCCCTTCTTCTCCCTTCAGCTCATCT
>DAORNP010000033.1:7884-11506 GCA_035441065.1 Flavobacteriales bacterium
ACAGTCGGGCCTGCCCAAGGCTTGTCCAGAATGTCTCAGCCGTTGCCCAATTGAGCCCCACGTGGACCGCAAGCACGGGGGCCGTGCAATGGATGCGAACCACATCCGCAGGCGCCCTGGTCGTTTGCACAGCAGAAGGCCTCAAAGGATTGGATCCCGCCACTGGTGATGTTACCTGGACGGTGAAGGAATTGGCCGGAGCCCCCGAGGTCGGATACACGGAGGTTGACCGATCGCCCTTCGTGACCCTCGTGCCCAATGGACGACCCGAGGCGCTCTTCATCGTGGAGCCATTCAGCGGGGCCGTTGCCTTCAGCAGCGATGAAGCGGGCATCAGCAACATCACCAGCAAGTATTTTCTCTACGCCAACAACGCCATCGTGCTCGTGGGGCAGAAGGCCGATAAGAAGGCCGCGATGGCCTGCGTGGACATGGGCACCGGGAAAGTGCGCTGGACAAAGGACGACAGCTTCAGCCGCCTCACCGCCTGCAATAGCGCCGGCCCCGATGCGATCCTGCTGAGCACGCTCTTCTTCGCCTACAAGCTCGACGCGAAGACCGGTGCCGAGCTCTGGAAAAAAAGCCCGGATCCCGCCTTCGAGAAGATGGCGGGCCTTACCGCTTTGCTCGACAAGGGCGGCGCCAACATCAACATGCCCGGCATCGGTGGCGTGTTCATCACCACTCCGCATGCGCCTGACCTCTGCTTCATGGGCATGCAGACCGAGCAGCGCAAAGAGGCCACCGATGCGCAGGGCAAGAAGACCGTGACGGTGACCTACAAGACCTTCGTGAACGCTTTCCGCATCGCCGATGGCAGCTACGCTTGGGGCGCACCCCTGCAATTCCAGCAGAAGCTCGGCACGCTGGTCCCGTTGAAGAGCGGCCTGCTCGTGGGCGCCGGTGACAACCGGAGCGTTGACCTGCTCGACTATTCGAGCGGTGGCGGCAAGTGGGGCAAGAATGGCAAGGGGATCAACGTGAAAGGCATCCTGGCCGGTGCCGTGGAAATGGGCGACCGCACCCTGCTCACCAGCGGCAAGGACGACGGCGTGGTGACCTTGGTGGACGCCAGCGGCAACGAACTCTGGAAGAAACCGGTGAAGCTCGATGGCGTGGTGCAGCAGGTGACCATGCTGGGCAACGATCTGCTCGTGGCCAGCGCTGAGGAAGTGGAGGTCATCAATCAGGCATCGGGCCTCTCCCGTTTGGAGAAACCCATGAAAGGCGGTGCGGACCTCGTGGCGACAAACGATGGAATCACCTGGGTGCTGAACACGAAGGATGGCCTCCTGTACAACGTGCCTGCCGACGGCGGCGCAGCCAAAGCGGTGAGTGCATTGCCGCTCGCCTTCGAGGGCAAGGAGAAACCTACCCGCTTGGAATGCACCGATGCGGGACTCGTTGTGAGCAGCGACCAGAACCTGGCGCTCTTGGGCACTGATGGCAAAGAGATCTATCGCAAGTACTTCCCGGCCCCGCGTGAGAGCGGTTTGGTCCGCGCGCTGAAATATGCCAGCGCGGTGCGGGCAGCGTATTACGCGGCCGCCTTCGGATACACCAGTGCGGCGTTCGGCGCGGCCAGCCAGAGCATACAGGTCACGGATGCGAACAGCGCCATGGCCCGTGACATCACCGGTGCGGTGAGCGATGTGTACGGTGAAGGAGCGCAAATGGCAGCCGGTGCAGCGAAGCGTTTCTTCCAGGAGGCGAATGCACGGTTCAAGGCCAGTGCAAGCACGGACGGCATCCACTACTTGATGAGTGATGCGGGTAAAGGGAGTTGCATGCTCCACGCCTTGAACAAGCACGACGGCAGCGTGGCAGGTTCCATTCCCTTGGGCAAAGACAAGAACCCCAAGTACGAGGTGGATGCCTTCAGCAACGCCGTTTATCTCGTCGATGGCGGGAGCGTGAAGCTGTTCAAGCTCTGATCTGCTTGCACGCGGGCGCTTGAGATTCACGCGCGCGTATCACGGCCATCAAGGTGCAAGCCTTGGTGGCCGTGCTGCATTGGTGCATTCACGCCGCGAACCTTGATATCCGGTCCCATTTCCAGCATCAGTGCCACCAGCGCCCCGCACCCCTTGCTATTCCGATCAGCCGGATAGCTTTGGGCGTATCAAAACCCACCCCATGATCCGGACACTCACGCAACTGAGCATTACAGGTCTGATCGCCATCGCGCCCGGATCATTGCAAGGCCAACAGGTCTACAAAGGCTTCGGCACCAGCAACAGCACCTTCCTCTTGGGCAACCTCTCCGCGCTGCGCACGCAATGCCTTTACCTGCCCGGCGATCTCGTGAATCCGACCGGCGGTGCGATCACGCGTCTCTATTACCGCTACGGCACAACCGCGCAAACCACCGGGGTCACGCTCGGCAACCTGCAGATCAAGCTCGGCCTCACGAACGAAGTGGCCTTCGCCAACGGCAACACCTACTTCACGGGGCTAACTCCAGTGCTGCAAGCAGCTTCGTTCACCATTCCACCCGGAACAACAGGTGATTGGTTCCCGATCGACCTGCAGACGCCATTCCTCTACAACCCGAACCGCACGCTCATCATCGAAATCGAGTTCGCCACCACCACCGCAGGAGCATTCGGCACCTATGGCACAACGCCGAATCAAGGCCGAAAGCTCTATTCGGGAACCAGTGGAACAACCACCGGGACCACGACCAGCAGCACGTGGCAGGACATGGGCTTCGACCTCGATATAGGTGCGGGCATCGTACGCATGGAGACCTTCAGTCAAGCCGTTTGGCCGAATCCGGCGCAGGATGCCGTGAATTTTCGATTGCCTGCCGGAACAGCCGGCGTGATCGAGCTGATCGATGCCAATGGCCGGGTGGTGAAAGCACAAGCTGTCAATGCGACGAGCACCAGCACGATCAGCATCATCGACCTCGCCCCAGGCTTGTACACTGCACGCGCCGTGAATGACGGAGGGCACATGGTGCTGGGTCGTGTCGTGAAGGAATGAATGCCTTTTGTCGCACAAAGCCAGCAGGGCCTTCGATCGAAGGCCCTGCGTTCGCTCATGCGTATAGCATGAAGCATCAGAACACCATCGGCCTGTTGCGGGCCGGCGGGATCTTGTCGCGCTTGTGGGTCACCGCCAGGCAACCACCATCCTTGTCGAAGCCAATGGTGCCCACCGGGCTGTGGTAGCCGAATCCGGCCATGTGGCGCTCCAACTCCAGGATCACGGCGAATTTCACGTGGCGCTTGTGGCGGCCCGCAGATCCATTGGCAGCATGCGCCGTATTCACCCCCACCTCCTTGGACAAGTGCTCCGGCTTCTCGAAGCGCAGCACAACTTCGCTATTCGAAGGCACGCGGATGTCGAAACGGCCTGTTTCGGTGACATGAGCGATCTGCACCATGCCATCCACTTCAACGCTCACGGTGGCATCGCGCCAAGTGTGGTCCTCCACATGCATCCAGCCGGTGAGGACCACCTCATCCTTCTCGGCGCGATTGGCGGGCGGGGTGGCGGCAGAAGCGGCGCCAGCCAACAGAAAAGCAACGAGTGCAGATGCCTGTTGGAAGGATGGGAAACGGCTGGCCATGGTTGCGGTGTTTGGGCATGCAACGGGAGCTGTATCGCCAAGGTG
>DAORNP010000033.1:11560-13575 GCA_035441065.1 Flavobacteriales bacterium
TAGGCCGGTTCGCAGCGGCATGCCACAGCAACGCTCAACCCGCCAGCACCGCCTTCGCGTAGTTCGCCCAGCTCATCGCCTTGGTGGCCTCCACCACGTTGTCGCGGGGGATGGGCTTCTCGATGCTCGCGTTCATTACGCGCACCATGTCGGCGATGTCCTTCGGATTGGCCAGGTAGCCGTTGAAGCCATCGGTGATGGTCTCGGGGAAGTGCCCTACGCGCGTGGCCACGGCGGGCAGCTTGAAGTTGTAGCTGAGGCTCTCCACGCCGCTGGGCGTGGCCGTTTCATAGAAGAGCACGATGGTATCTGCTGTCTGGAAGTAGGGTGGCACCTCCTCGTTCGGGATGAACCGGTCCACGACCAATGCTCTGTCCTTCAGTCCCAGTTGTTCGATCATCGCCAACGGATCGTAGCCCCGTTCGTCGTCGGCCTTTTTCAAGAAGAGCTTCTTCAGCGTGCCGAAAACGGCATTCTTCAGCTTGGTGCTCAGCTTGCGCTGGTCCACCGTCTGCCAGAAGCGTTCGCCCACGATCATCAGGCTCACATCATCGCGCTGCTTGGCCAGTTCAGAGAACGCCTCGATGCAGTAATGCAGCCCCTTGTACTTGCGGATGAAGCCGAAGAAGAGGAAGACGTGCTTGCGCAAGCCGTGCTTCACCTTCCACGCCTCTTTGTCGAACGCAGGATCAGGCTTGAAGAGCGAGTAGATGGGATGATAGAGCTTGAGGATGGCGCGTTGGGGCGCGAGATCTCGCGCCCGTACTCCCCGCGCGCCATCCAACGTCAAGGTGAATTCCTCCCCAGCGAAAAGTGCCTTCAACTCCTCCGCTGTCTTGTATGCGTGAACGATGAAACTGTGCCCGTGCCGCAGTGCCATGCGCGTCAGACGCGCGTCCAGACTGCTCTGCTCCTTCGCGGCCACGAAGTGAAGGTCGAATAGGACCTCGGCCTTCGTGTGCTTGCGCAGGTACTTCGCAATGCTGTTGAGCGGTATGCCCTGCGTGGGGTTGTACCATTGGATGATGACCTTATCGGGCTTCAGCTCCGCGATGGCCTTCGCGGTCACCCGCCATGTGCCGGGCACGTTCCAATTGGTGAGGTACTTCACCGGGATATCGTAGCCCTCCAGAAAATCGCTGCGGCTGGCCTTGTCCACGAACTCGCGCGGAATGATCGCCGGGTACTGCTGAGTCCAGCTGACGATGGTGACCTGCTGGCCCTCATCCTTCAGCGCGCGCGCCAAGGCGGTGTTGTACTGCGCGATGCCGCCCTTGAATTTGGGGCCTGGGCCGAAGCAGATGATCTTCATGAGGATTGGCCGCAGAGGCGCAAAGGCGCAGAGAAGTTCAATTGGTACCCACCATCATCGTCGAGAAAAATCGTCCTTATCGATTGGCGTGATCTTACCATTCGCGGACCGAAGGCCAAAGATCCGCTTATCTGTAGATTGAAAGAACATATCTGACCGCCTCCACTTCCGTGGGGCCTGCTCAACCAACTCGCGCATAACCATCACCTTGCATGCACTGAGGCGCTTCAAGTCAACGGACCACCTGGTCGAGCGATCCAGTCGCTCAGCCCAGATTCGGCATTGCGTGTACGAATAAATCACTTCCAGGTCGTTCATCTTCGTCGTGTCTCCACAAACCTGCCAGGGCTCTGGCTTGCCGCCGAAGATCCTATCGAAATCACTGCTAACGCCGCCGTAGTTCGTTCTATCACACGGGTACTGAGCCGAGCTTGGAGCACAGGACAAAAGGGCATAGAGCAGTACTGCCGGGCTCACTGACCAGATAGGCATTCTCCGCGCCTCTGCGTCTCTGCGGCCCATTTCAAAATCTCTTCAACGCCGCCTCATACACCCTCCGCATCCCTTCCTCAATGCTGATCTTCGCCTTCCACCCAAGGTTCTCCTCCACCCACGTCATGTCGCAGTAGCGGCTGTGCACGCCAACGGGTTTATCCAGTAGCGGCTTGATGGTCGGCTTGTAGCCCGCGAATCCGGTGAACAC
>DAORNP010000033.1:13667-16876 GCA_035441065.1 Flavobacteriales bacterium
GTCGTCGATGTGGACGAAGTCGCGGCCCTGCTTACCGGTGCCCCACACCTCGAAGGGGTTCTCCTTCTTCGCGGCACGCGCGGCAATGGCGGGCACGGGGTAGCTGAGGTCCTGATCCTCGCCATATCCGCTGAAGGGGCGGATGCAGGTGACGTGCACCCCGTAGTGGTTGGCCGCGATCTTGGCCAGGAACTCGCCGGTGAGCTTGCTCCAACCGTAGGTCATGTCGGGCTCGCCCATTTTCTTGAAGTCGATATCGCTCTCCTTCAGCTTGAGCGTATTGCTCTCGGTCTGCAGGTCGATGGGGTACGCTGCGCTGCTGCTGGGGTAGAGGAAGCGTCGCGGCTTGTTGCGGCACACGTAGAGGAACATCTCGGCATCGATGCTGAGGTCCTGCGCCACGAGCATGGGGTCGCCATCAATCTTGCTGCGCCCGCCCACAATGGCGGCGAAGTGGAAGATGTCGTCGAAGAGCGCCACATTGAGGCCGTATCGCTTCTGGAAGTACTGCGGATCCTTGTTGAGCTCGCGCAGCACATCGCGCAGGTCGGCATGGATGAAGTACAGGCGTTCATCGTCGCCATAGACCTTCAGCTCCCGATGCTCGAAGCTCACGGACATCCCCAGCCAGGTATCGGGATGCGTGCCCACGCTGAGGTCATCGATGAAGACCACGCGATCTCCTTGCGCGTAAAGCCGTTTGACCATGTTGCGGCCCACGAATCCGCAGCCGCCTGTGACGAGGTGTAGTGCCATAGGCGGCAAAGATGGGTGCGCGAGGTTGCCCCCAACACACTCTGCTCGAACACCCGAAGGTCCAACTCATGGACCGTATCGCGCTTCATGTGCCGGGCGGCAGCCATACATTGTCCTCCATGGAAGAGGAGCAACTCCACGGGCAACCCGATGCGCAACAGCATCACGATCCACAGCTGCCTCCCGTACGGTATGAGGATGTGGATCCATACACGGCGGATCACCGCGATTATCTCTTGCAACAGAGTCGGGTGAACCTGCTTGCCATCAGCCAGATGAGCGACCTGAAGGCGAACCTCATGCTCACACTGAGCGCAGTGCTGCTGCAGTTCGCGCTGGCAAAGGTCTCGGACCACACGCTCGACGGGCCCAAGGCGCATTACTGGATGATGACCGTGGGCGCGTTGATCACCATCCTGCTCTGCGCCTACAGCACCCTGCCGAAGGCCCCACGCCATGCCGACCTGATCAAGGCCGGCGAACCCCTGCCCAAGGGCTTCACGCTGCTGTTCTTCACCAGTTACATCCGCCTGCCGTTGGAGGATTACAAGCGCCGCATGCACCGCGTCCTGTCATCGCCACCCCGCACGCACGAGGCCATCATGGAGGAGTTGCACGCCCATGGGCTGTACATCGCCAACAAGAAGTACCGCCCCTTGCGGTGGGCGTACATCACCTTCCTGCTCACCTGGGTGGTGGGCGCGGTGCTGTATGCCCTGGCATGATCGCGGCTCGATTTGACGCCATGCCCTGTATCCGCATACGGGGCGTCGCGTATTGGGAGCCGATTGCCGCTACTGCACCTTGAGCAGCACCCAGCCCTCGTGCTCCCCTGCCTCGCGCGCACCCTTCTCCAAGGCCTTCTGCCAATTCCGCTGCGGTGCCAGCCCCATCCATTGCGCATGCATGTCTTGTGGCCGAGCAACGATCACAGCTTCGGGGGTGAAGCGTTCCACGTCGCCCTGCCAAAGCTCGGTGACTTTGACACCCGGCAGATAGGTGCCGCAGGCCGCCCCCAAGCCATGGGTGTACACCTGCGTGGGCCGCAATAGCGCCACCCTGCCGATCACATCACGCTCGACACGCGCTTGGCGAATGAAGGGTGCGATGGCGCGGAGGCACAGGGCAGCCTGCGCCGCGAGCACGATTGCCCACAAGGCGACAGGGAATCGCATCCGGGATAATAGCCAAGCCCACGCGCGGACGAAGGCAGGCCAGAGCACCATCAGCGCGAAGGGCTGCGCGAGCAAGAGGACTCGATCATTCTGATAAGGCATGCCACCCACGAAAAGCGCATAGGCCAGAAAGACGAGCGTGGCCAATTGCACGGGTGCCTCCTTCCAATCGCTGCGCCGCACGAATGGAAGCACTGCGATGCCGAACGGGATGAAGCCCGGATGCACGGGTGTGAGCAGCACATAAACCAGATTGGGCATGCCATACTTCAGATAGCCATCATCACTGAAGTGCGCCCGACGAAAGAGGTTCAGTACCGACCAATCCTCAACCGGAAAGCCGAGCATGAGCGCTATGGATGGCATGAATAGAACCGCAACCAGAAGAAACGATGCCCTCTTCAAGAAGGCGAGCCGTCGCCTTTGATCAATCTTTTCAAGCAGCATCCAGCCAACCATCACGACCGCGATGGGCGCCACGGCCAAGCGGAACAATAGACCGAATACGAGCGCTGCGAGCATCCAGAACAGCCGGAGCTTCTTGCGATCCTCCATCCACCGCACGCTCTGCGCGAAGGCCAGCACGCAGGAAGCGATGGCCGCCATATCGCTCATCACCGTAAGGCTTTGGCGCAGCAGGAAAGGCGAGAGCGACATGCCGAAGAAGATGAAGGCCAGCAAAGGCGATTCATGCCGCTCATCACCAGACGAACCGACACGCAGCAGCCGGGCTACCGCGAACATGGCCAGTACCAGTGCCACTGCGGATACCGATCGCAACGCGAGTAACTCCCCTATCCCAGTCGCGCCGACCAATGCACCAAGCAACGGATAGCCATGCGGATGCTCCTGCATGCGCGGAATCGCTTCGCCGCTGAACGCCGCAGTCCATTCACGCGCCAACCGCAGGTAATCGTGCGCATCCTGGCCGTTCAACCCTTCATAACCGGCAACGGCGCACCAAGCGATGGCGGCGGCCAACGGCAGCAGAAGCAGGGCGAATCGCTGGCGCATGCTCGGCATCGAGCGCCGAAAGTAGATGGGGCATCAGGCAGCACCTTCGCGACGGCATGCGTCTTCGCACCAGCGCCCCGACCTTCGCCCCTACATGCGCCTCGCATCACCCATCATCGACGAACGTGCCAAGGCCCGCGCCGCGTTGCGCGTGCTGGCCTATTTCGATGTGTTCGACCACCCGCTCACGGTGGCTGAGCTGGCGCGCTTCACCGGACAAGCAGAGAACGAAGTGCGTGATGCCCTGGCTGATCTGCTGATTGC
>DAORNP010000033.1:16940-18957 GCA_035441065.1 Flavobacteriales bacterium
CGCTGACGAGGAGCGGGCGCAGCGGCGCATGCCCAAAGCCTTGCGCATGTCGGCGCTCATCGCGCGCTTCCCCTTCGTGCGAGCCGTCTTCATCAGCGGGAGCCTGAGCAAGGGCCGCCTCGACGCCGAGGGCGACATCGACTTCTTCATCATCACCATGCCGGGCCGCCTGTGGGTGGCGCGCACCATGCTCGTGCTCTTCAAGAAGCTCTTCCTCCTCAACAGCCGCCGCGACTTCTGCGTCAACTACTTCATCGATACCGAGCACCTCACCATCGAGGACCGGAATCGCTATACCGCTACGGAAGTCGTCACATTGATTCCGACCTATGGCAACGGCACCACCGAGGCCTTCTTCTCACTGAATGCGTGGGCGTTCGATCATTATCCGCATGCGGCGCCGCCGCGCAGCCGCGAGGTGGTCATCGGCCATACGAAACAGAAGCGTCTCATCGAGCGCCTGCTGAATGGCGCGTTCGGCACAGCGCTAGACGCGTTCTGCATGCAGCTCACCTGGCGCTTCTGGCGCTTCAAGTTCAGCGACATGGATCCGCGCACCTTCGACCTCGCGCTGCGCACGCGCACCTACGTGAGCAAGCACCACCCGCGGAATTTCCAGCAACGTGTGCTTGATGCCTACCAAATGAAGCTCACGAAACTCGAAGAACAGCTCAATTGAGCATGGCCCGCATCCTGCTCTCGCACGCCTACCTCTATCGGCTCGATCCCAAGCAATGGCGCGACCAACGGCCCTATCCGCCGCTGGGCACCCTCATGGCCGCCGCCGTGCTGCGCGAAGCCGGGCACGAGGTGCATGTGCATGACATGGGCCTGGCGCGATCAGGCGATGAGCTTCAATCAGCGCTGGAACGTGTGAAGCCCGAAATCCTCGTCATCCACGACGACGGCTTCAACTACCTCACCAAGATGTGCCTCACGGTGATGCGCGAGGCTGCTTTCCGGATGATCACGCTGGGCAAGGCGCGCAACTGCATGGTAGCCGTGAATAGCAGCGATGCCAGCGATCACGCCGAAGCCTATCTGCAGCAAGGCGCGGACGCTGTGGTACACGGCGAGAGCGAAGCCACCTTGCGCGAGCTGTGCCAGCATTGGAGCGAAGGCGCTGCCTGGAAAGCGACCATGGGCATCGCGTGCTTGGGCGATGAGGGATTCCGCGCGAATGCCAAACGTCCGGTGATGCGCAATCTCGACGACTTGCCCATGGCGGCATGGGACCTGATCGACCTGAGGCCCTATCGCGAGATCTGGATGCGCGCGCACGGCTATTGGACGATCAACCTCGCTACCACACGCGGCTGCCCGTTCAAATGCAACTGGTGCGCGAAGCCGATCTATGGCAACCGCTATAACAGCCGCTCGCCGGAGCACGTGGCCGATGAAGTGGCGTGGCTCAGCGCGCGTCATGCACCGGATCGCATCTGGTTCGCCGACGACATCTTCGGACTGAAACCCGGCTGGGTGCAAGGCTATCGCGATGCACTGCATGAACGCGGATTGTCCATCCCTTGCAAAATCCAGAGCCGCGTTGACCTGCTGCTCGAAGGAGACGCGATCGATGCGCTCGTGGAAAGCGGCCTCGAAGAAGCATGGGTGGGCGCCGAAAGCGGCAGTCAGCGCATCCTCGATGCCATGGACAAGGGCACCACGGTGGAACAGATCCGCGCAGCCACGCGATTACTGAAATCGAAAGGCGTGCGCGTGGGCTTCTTCCTGCAATTCGGCTACCTCGGTGAAACGGACGAGGACATCGCGAAAACGATCGCGATGGTGGATGAGCTGATGCCCGAAGACATCGGCGTGAGCATCTCGTACCCGCTTCCCGGCACAAAGTTCCACGAGAAGGTGAAGGCTGAACTGGACACCAAGGCCAACTGGACCGACAGTGACGACCTCGCGCTGCTCTTCCGGAGCACGCACCGGCCGGCGTTCTACAAGCGCTTGCATCGATATGTGCATAAGCGCTTCAGGCGGAAACAGGCGTTGCTGGCCCTGCGCG
>DAORNP010000033.1:19009-27937 GCA_035441065.1 Flavobacteriales bacterium
GCCATCGACAGCATGAGGCTCCAACGGCTCGCGCGCAACTAGGCCATGCACGCCGCAGAGAACGCTACTGCCGTGCGCGAGGCCTTCTCGCGGCAATCGCCGGTGTTCGACCACATCGATGAGGGCAATCCCATCATCGCGCGCATGCGCGGCATCGTTCGCACGGAAGCCCTGCGGCACATGCGCCCGGGTGAAACGCTGCTCGAACTGAACGCAGGCACCGGTATCGACAGCTTCTGGTTCGCCGAGCAGGGCCTGAAGGTCTTGGCCACGGATGATGCACCGGGCATGGTGGCGCAACTCGAGGCCAAGCGGGCTGCGAATCCAGCAAAGGAAGTTGAAGCGATGCATTGCTCCTTCCACGACCTCGATCAACTCCGAGAAAGGCGCTTCCAGCATGTCTTCAGCAACTTCGGCGGATTGAACTGCACGGACCTACTGGATGTCGTGCTGCAAGGAATCGATCGCGTGCTTTTGCCCGGCGGCACTTGTGCGCTGGTGATCATGCCGCGCTTCAGTCCATGGGAAGCGTTGACGCTGCTGAAGGGCCGCATCCGATACGCCCTCCGGCGCTTCAGGAAATCAGGCACCGCTGCGCGATTGGAAGGCGTCACCTTCACCTGCTACTACTACTCGCCCCGTTACGTGATGCGCCACCTCGGGCCCGGCTATGATGTGATCGCCCAGCGCGCGCTCTCACTCGTGGCTCCTCCACCGCATCATGAGCACTTCCCGCAGCGTTGGCCGCGCTTGCATCGCGTGCTGCATCGTCTGGAAGAAGGCATCGCGCATCGGTGGCCCTTCCGCCTTTGGGGCGACCACTTCCTGATCCTGCTCCGCAAACGGCCATGAGCAATTGGCCTTGGCTTGAATCGTTCCCGCTGGCGAATGGCGTCCGCATCGTTGAAGCGCCTTCAGCCTTCGAGGCGATCTATGCCGAAGCGCGGAATAAGGAGCGCCGTGTGCTCACCGATGAACAAGTAGCGCGGCTTCCCGATGGCCAGGGCCTTTGGAACGTTGCGGAATGGCGCATCCGCAGCAAGAGCGCAACACGACTGCTGCGATCGCTGAACGCACAAGGCAGAGCGCTGCGCGTGCTCGAAGTGGGATGCGGAAACGGATGGCTCTCTGGTCGCATGGCAGCGGCAGGTCACCGTGTGCTCGGCATCGACCCCTTCACCGAAGAGTTGGAACAAGCAGCGCGGTTGTTCCTTTCAGCCACCTTCGCCCGTGCGGATCTCCATTCCAGGGCTTTGCCAATTGGCAGCTTCGACGCCATCATCTTCGCAGCAAGCATTCAGTACTTCGACTCGCCGCATCTGGCTGTGAAACGCGCGCTCGAATTGCTCGCGCCGAAAGGGAGCATCCACATCCTCGACAGCATCCTTTACCCGAGCGAAGGCACAGCGGCCGCCGCTCAGGAGCGCACGCGCAACTATTACGCACGGCTCGGAGTGCCCACACTGGCTGCTCATTACCACGCACATCCTCTGGGCGACTTCATGCCCTACGGTGCTGAATTGATCAGCGCGCCGCGATCACGATTCATGCAATTGATCAGCGGCGATGCCTCGCCATTCGCGCATCTCGTGATCCGGAAGCGGGGCTAATTCAGCTCATCCCACCAACGCTCGCTCAGTTTCATGTCGGGACCGTTCACGATGCGGCCGATGCGCGGCGTGAGCAATGGGATGCCCAATTGCGCGGCCTTCGCAGAGGCGCGCTCGATGGGTTCCTTCCACGCATGCATGGCGAGGCTGAACTTCCCCCAGTGGATGGGCATGAGCACCTTGGCCTTCACGTCCACAGCGGCCTGCGCGGTCTCTTCGGGCATCATGTGGATATTGGACCAGCGCTCGTTGTAGGCTCCGCATTCGAGCAGCGCCAGATCGAAGGGCCCAAAGCGCTCGCCCACCTCTTTGAAGGAAGGCGAGTACCCCGAGTCCGCACCGAAGTAGACCTTCTTGTGCCGGCCCTCGATCACCCACGAGCCCCACAAGGTGCTGAATCGATTGGTCATGCCGCGTCCGCTGAAGTGGCGCGAAGGCGCGAGCGTGAGCTTCACCGAACCGAGTTCCATGCTCTCCCACCAATCCTTCTCCGTGATGGAATCCGAAGGCACGCCCCAAAACTCCAAGTGAGCGCCCACGCCCAGCGGCGCGATGAAGCGCTTGTCCTTCATTTGCAGGATGGTCTCGTGATCGAGGTGATCATAATGGTCATGCGAGAGTAGGACGATGTCCACATGCGGCAACAGATCAACGCGCATGTGCTGCGAATAGTTGAAGCGCTTGGGTCCTGCGAAGGAGAAGGTGCTGGCGCGCTCACCGAACACCGGATCGGTGAGGAAGGTGACGCCATCAACCTTGATGAGCAGCGATGAATGGCCGAGCCAGCAAATGGCGATAGCGCTGTCGGGCACGGCAGCCCATGCAGCGGCATCGAAATCAATCACCGGTATCGTGTCCTTCGGCTCACGATCGCTGCCCCCCTTCACGAACTCCCATAGCACGCCGAGCATGGTGCCCAAGGGCATATCCATGTTGGTCTCCATCACGTTCTGGAATTTGCCGTCCACCTGATTCGGCGAGGCCTTGATGCGGCCCAAACGCTCGCCCTCAGGATTGGCACCGATGCGCGGTGCGAAACTGAAGTAGAGGACCAAGGTGAGACCAAGGGCGGCCAGCAGGCCAAGCAGGATCCAGAGCATGCTGCGGAAGCGTCTCAAAGCGAGTGAACGGAGAAAGGTCCGGCGCAAATGTCCGGACCTCTCCCTTCGCCCCACCCTCCGCAGCCACCACCAGATAGCCGCTCGTGGAATGGCGCTACTTCTTCGTGCTGTACTTCACGGCACCTTGCGCCACCAAGTGCTCGATGTCGTTGTTTATGCTGAGGATGAGCAAGCTGGTGGCGGTGCAGAAGACCGGACTGGTGATGCAATGGTGGCCATTCCAGCTGCCGTCCTGGTTCTGGATGCTGGTGAGGCGGCCTGTGGTCTGCTGGTACCAGTTCTTCCACCCCTGGTCCTTGGCGATCACGAGTGATTCGCCGGTTTGCAGGAAACTGAGGAACTCTTCACCACCGTTGTTGCCGAAACCACTGATCACGTTGTCGGCCTGGGCTTGCTGTTTGGCGGCTTCATACACCTGGTAAGCGGTGTTCAAGCGCTCGGCCTCACTGCGCGACACACCGGCATCCTCCAAGGTCTTCACGGTCACCGGCGCATCCTTCTTGATCTTCCCTTCCTTCTTTGCTTGAATCACCACTTCATTCAGTTCACGGGCCTCGGCGGCACTGTTGCGCGTGCTTCCGCTCACGGCATAAAGGGTGATGCCCGCTGCGCGCTCGGTGGCCACGGTGCCTTTGTTCGCATCGAAGTTCCCCTTCTGGAAATCACGCGCCAGCTTCAACGATTCATCATCGACGTCAGCACCTTGTGACTTCGCGCTTTCCAGCGCAGTGGCCGCGAAGCTGCTCTGGAGCACGCCCGCCCAACCGTCGCCGCGCTGGCTGCCATCGCTGTTCTGCCCGCGTTGGATCATGTCCACGCAGGTGTTGAGTGCACGCATGGCGCGGAGCCGCTTCGGATGCTGCTCGTTCAGCTTGGCCACCAGATTGCTGAGGAATTGCGCGGTGAGGGCCACATCGATATTGGCGCCCAGCTTGGCCTGGATCTGCGTGCCTTGCAGCTGCGTGATGTTGATGGCCCCTTTCGGTGCGGACTCGACCTGCTTGAGCAGGTACTCGGTGGCGCGGCCCAACTGCTGCGCGTGAGGTCCCTGGTCGAGCGTGCTGCCCATGCGCATGATGGCCATCGCGACCATGGCGGTGGTGGCAGGATCTGTGCTCACTGCATGCGGGTCGGTGATGTCCTGCCGGGAATGCGAACCCGCACCGTAGCCGCCATCCTGGGCTTGAGCCATTGCAAAGCGCGCTGCTCGGCTTGCAGCACCTTGGCGGGCGTTGCCAGCACAAAGCTGCTGTCGAGGCCCTCACCTTCGTACACGGTCATGAACACGCAGCCCTTGGGCTTGGGTGCTTCGCAGCATTCCTTGTGGTCCGCCTGCGCATGGCCCGCACGGGCGACAGGGCGGAAGGAGATGAGCAGGGCGGCGATGCCCGCGGTGCCAGCGATGGCGGCGACGATGAACAGGTGCTTTCTCATGGCGTGTGCGTTTGTGCCTTTCCGCTTTGATGCGGATGAAGGGCGGTTTGCACACGCGGTACACGCGCAATGCGATGAGGTTCGATCGACGCGTGATCAGCTCGGTCAACTATGGCTCATCGGGTGCGCGCTGCACTCGGAAGAAGCCGTTGCTCACATTGACGAAGTGCTCTTCGCCAGTGCCTGTGTCGAACCGCACCATGGTGCCGAGGAAGAAGCCCTGCACATCGCCACCCACCGGGCCGTACTGATTCACGCCGACCTGCAGATCGTGGGGGAAGTAGTAGCGCCCATCGATGACCAAGGTGATGCCACAGTCGCCTTCGCCTTCCACCGTGGCGCAATTGCCGGTGGTGCTCCCCAGCCATTCACCATAAAGCTGTGGACCACCACCGCCATCCACAATGAAGATCTGCGTGGAGTTGTCCGCTGCATAGTACGTGGCGGTAGCCAAACCGGCGGCCGGGTTGATCACGACGGTCTGCTGGTCATAGCCATCCCCATTGAGCACGCAGCCCGCTTGCAGTCCACTACCAGACCCACCGCTGCATAAGGTGATGGTGCCTGCATCGGTTTCACCGCCCGGCGCGGTGGGCAGCGTAACGGACACTTCCTGAGTGATGCCGCCGTTCAGGTTCACGAGGCGGAGCGTGGCCTGCTCGCCATTGTACGGCGCGGCGATCCGGAACTGGGGCGTGGCCCCGAGCGGCATGAAGTAGGAACCGCCGGACCAGGTGACCATGGCATAGCCGTTCACGCTGCCGGAGGGGCAGTTGATGGTGCCCACGATGTAGCCCGGCGTGTTCACCACCAGCTCCACGTATTGCTCCTCATCGGCGGCCAGGATGCCGATGGGAACCGGCGCGGCCGTCACGCCCATGGGGTTCGGCTCCAGCTCCGCAATGAGGTCGATACCCGATGGGACGAAGACATCGAACTCGCCATTGGAACGCGGGAAGAACCGGACCTGCCGGACGCGGATGGGCAGCAGGGGCGCCAGCTCGTCCTCCTCCTCCGTGGTCCCTCCCCCCGGGGCCGCTGGGATCAAATATCCCCGCAAGCGCGCCCTCGGCCAAGCAGCATCCACGTTCCAAGTGGAAAAGTGCTGTACGGTGCCTACGTATTCACCGCCGATGCGCTGTGCTTCACCCTCTTGCTCCCAGATTCCCGTCTGCTCGTTGAGGTGCCACAGGGGCACGGTGGCCGGGGCCTCGCTGCTCTGGTTGGCCGCAATGGGCAGGTGCAGGGTGGCGGCGGCACCGTTGCCCAGCTGCAGCTCAGTGCCCGCCGGATCGGTAATGCGCACGCTGGCCATGCCATAGCTGTAAAGCTGCTGCTGCGTGCCGCCCACCACGGCCGTGAGGTCGCCGCCGGGCATGGCGGCGCTGAAGTCTGGAGCGTCGGTGGCGAAATGCTCGACCGCGACCGCGTAGGTGCCTGAGTAGGGCGATCCTGTTGAGGTGACGAGCCCATTGGCCGGCAGCTGCAGGCGGAAGCCATCCGGCGATTGCAGGTCCTGCGGCGATGCCGATGACAGGCCGGTGAAGTCCGGCGCGCTGGACCGCATGGCCACGCGCATGATGGTGGTGCCGTTCAGCAGGGCTGCCGCTCCATGCACGGCATCGAAGTAGCCGGTCTTCTTGCAGCGCACTACTACGCGGTGATCGGCAGGCGCGCCACTGATCACGAATACACCGACGGCATCGCTGATGGCCGAGAGGCTGCCCGATTGAACCAGAACGCCAGGTAACGGGGTGCCGGACCCATCCACCACCTGACCGAGCACACGGGTAGTGCCTGCGGTCGAACCGGAACCGCCTGATGGGGCTGGGTCGCTTTCATCCTTGCGGCAGCCGGCGACCAGCAGCACGGTGATCATGAGCACTGCGAGGAGGACGAGCAGGGTCCAGAGCCGATCGGTTTTGGCGCGGGCAGAGGGCATTTGAGTGGCGTTGGTCATGGGAGTCTCTAAGGAGTGGCCGAATGAATCCAGCATGGAGCCACACTGCCATCACATGTTCGTAGGTAGCATGAGATTGGGCGCCAAGCAGAGCACCATCCCACCTGCACGCATCAGATCGCGCACGGCGCAAGCCAGTGATCCAGACCGGATGCGACCACACGAAAGTGGGCGTGCGGCAGCTGATTGACGGATCTAGTGTTGCAATCGACAACAACCGATGCAACCGCCTTTGCCAATGCATCGAATCCGCACGCTCATGAAGCACCCTCCTGCTTTGAACATTGTCCGCTGCCTAGCGGTGCTCCTATCGCTTTGCGCCACCTGTTTCCCTTCAGACCTGCACGCGCAGGACAGCAACGTGAGCAACTGCGCCACGCTGGGTGGCTGCCCGGCGCAGGGTTCTGCCTGGGGCACCCTGCAGTTCAATGGAAACAACGGCTTCAAGCGGGCACCGCAATCCACCCTGCGTGGCGAATACAACCGTTTCCAGGTGGTTGCGGGATACAAGTACATGTGGTCGCTCTGCACCGGAGATGGCGCCATTATCCCGAATGGCAGCCCCGCGTTGCGGCTGACGTTGAAGACCACCGCCAACAGCATCATCTGCACTTCCGCAGGCTTGAACTTCGGTAGCTGCACCAACCCGCGGCTGCAGTGGACGGCCACCTTCACCGGCGAGGTTCGCGTGCAGATCAGCACGACGGATTGCTCGACCGGCAGCGGCCCCAACGGCTACACCATGGTGTGGCGCTGCTCGAGCTGCGGGGACTATGACCCGTGCATGTCCCAACCCGATATCCAATGCGGCCAAGAGGTCATGACCTTCATGCCCAGCGGCTACGGCGCCTTCACCCCAGCCTATACGCGCTGCACGTGGGACAACGATGGTGCCGGCACCGAACGCATCTTCACGTTCACACCGCCCTACACCGGCCTGTTCAGGATCGCGATCACTGGCGCGAACACGTACGGCCCTTACTACTGGTACTACCGGCCCTACTCCTCCGGCTGCTCCGACATGGGATGGACCTGTATGGGTGATATCCTGCAAACCGGGGAAACGCCGTATTTCACCTTCACCGGAGGAACCACCTACTACATCATGATCGATCGTGCCGCAGCCACCACGCAGGATTGGCTGTTCAACTTCATGGTCGAATGCCTACCGCCGGTGCCACCCTGCCCGCCAACGGACCCCGTGTATTGTGGCATGCCCACCAACGCCACCTTCGGCGCTGGCGAAGGCTACTGGAGCGCGCCGAGTGCATCCTGCGGGGCCTCCACACCAGGCGTTGAGCAGATCTACACCTTCAACCCCAACCAGACCGGGCAATACATGATTGAGCAACTCTCCTCTTTCGGGCCCATCGACTGGTTCGTGAAGGTGGGCTCGCCGGCGTGCACCTCCACCGGATGGCAGTGCATCGGCACACTGGACGGCACGCAGACCAGCGCCATCTTCACCATGCAGGCGGGTACCAACTACCGCATCCTCGCCGACCCGCGCACCACGCAGGGCGGGAACGTGCAGTTCAAGCTGCTGTGCCCGGATAACAATCCTTGCCTGAACACGCCTCCCATCAGCTGCGGCGTGCCCTACACAGGCACGATCCAAGGCGGTCTGGGGATCTTCAATCCGCCGTCGAACTGGTGCGGCACGTCCACGCCCGGCATGGAACGCATCGTGAGCTTCACCGCGCCTTATACCGGCGACTACACCATCCAGCAGCTGGCGGCCTTCAACCGCATGGACTACTTCGTGAAGCCACAATCGGCAGGTTGCACGAGCACCGGCTGGACCTGCATCGGCGCGCTGAACGGAGCGGCAACGAGCCCTGTCTTCTCGCTTCAGCAGGGCATCACCTACCTGATCATGGCCGATGCCGGGGATATCGACCACAGCCAGATCCAATTCCAGATCAACTGCACCTCGGCCTACGATGCCTGCGCGCTGATCACTACGTTGAGCGGATGCAATGAGCCCATGACCTTGAGCTTCGGCAGTGGCACCGGCACCTACCTGCAGCCAAGCACCGGTTGCGGGACAAACTCGCCAGGTCGCGAGCGCATCTTCACTTACATGGCTCCCCAGAGTGGACAGCGCTTCTTCGAGCAACTCACCTCCTTCGGCCCGGTCAGCTACTACGTGAAACCGCAATCCGGCGGCTGCAACGGAACTGGCTGGACCTGCTTGGGCACCATCAGCGGAGGCGGGGTCACATCCGCCTACAGCATGGCGGCCGGCACCTCCTACTTGGTGATGCTGGACCCGGTGTCCACCACCGGAGGCACGGTGGACCTCCTGCTCGGCTGTGCACCCAATGGAAATGTGTGCCTCACCAGTACCCTCGGCGACATCTACTGCGGCATCGATATGACCGTGGATGTCCCGGCGGGTGCCGGTGGATTCATCGACCTACCAGGTTGCGGCGGTCCCATGCCTGGTCGCGAACGGGTGTTCTTGTTCACTCCTAGCGCAAGCGGCCCACATACCATCCTCCAGACCGGCGCCTATGCCACAGTGCGCTACGCTTTCAAGCAGAGCGGATTCGGAACGTGTGTTTCGAGCGGATGGACCTGCGCCGGTTACGTGCAGGGGACTGACCAGACAGGCGCGGTGAACCTCACCGCTGGCACATCCTATTGGCTGCTGATCGATGCCTCCACCATGACCGGCGGGGTGGTGAGCTTCCGTGTGGAGTGCCCCAACTACAATGCCTGCGACGATAGGCCATGGATCCAGTGCGAAGCGACACAGCGTGTAGTGCTTGGTGCGGGAGCGGGCACGAAGGAGCTCAAC
>DAORNP010000034.1:0-4611 GCA_035441065.1 Flavobacteriales bacterium
GCCATCGCTCTTGAAGAGCACCTTGTCGTCGATGTTGCTGCTATGCACCACCACTACGCCACGGATCAGGTCCTCGAAGCGTACTTCCTGGTGGCGCGGCACCTTCAGCCGGATCACATGCTCATCACCGCGTTCCAGGCGCGCCTTCACCTCGTCGGAGCTCAGTGTGAGGGAGTTCTGCATGTGCTCGCGCGTGATTGCATTGTAGGCTGGCGCAGCAACGCCAGCGGCCTTCAGCCGTTCACGCATGGCATCCAGCTCCTCTGCGGTATCGAAGGCGTAGTAGGCCTTGTCGTCAGCGATCAGCTTATCCGCATACTGCTTGTAAAGGTCCTTGCGCTCGCTCTGGCGGTATGGGCCATGCGGACCTCCTACCCATGGGCTCTCCACCGGGACCAGGCCGCACCATTCAAGGCTCTCGCGGATGTAATCCTCGGCTCCGGGCACATAGCGCGTCTGATCCGTGTCCTCGATGCGCAGGAGGAAATCGCCGCCATGCTTCCTGGCGAAGAGGTAATTGAACAGGGCGGTGCGCACGCCCCCCATGTGCAAGGGGCCGGTTGGGCTGGGCGCAAAACGGACGCGGACGGACATGCTCGGGGCGTAAAGGGCCGCGAAAGTAGCCGCCCGCGCGGCTACGGCTGGATGACCATGCGCTGCTCCCAGCGCTCCTGCCCCATGCTGATGCGGACGATGTAGCTGCCAGGTGCCGCATCGGCCGCCACCCATGCCGCCGCACCCTTGGTGCATGCCATTCGCCGCTGCAGCGCAACGCGTCCGCTCAGGTCTAGCACTTCAATCAGTGCGGAGCCGTCCGAGTCCGCTACTAGGAAAAAGCCACCGGCGCTCGGGTTGGGGTACATGCTGAAGGTCGTGCTCGCCATCGTTGCGATTCCGTTGCAGATGTCCACGAGGAACAGCGCGCCAACCGGATCGAGGTCGGCGCAGATGCCGCTGCTGGCGATGTAGTCGAGCACATCCTGACCGGTGGTCACGCCCGGCTCCACCGCTAACTGGAAGGTGAGCGGGTCGATCACCAGGCTATGGATGCGGTACTCGCCGATTGCAGTGACCGTGAACTCGGGATCGGCATTGCCATCGATGACCACCAGCCCTGGTCCTTGCGTGAGCACATGGGTCTGTACGAAGCCCTCGGGCACCACCGCGTCGCCATTCGCCAGGGCAAGGAGAAGCGCCTCGCCATTGATGTCCAGGCAGGGCTCGCCATTGGTAATCGTGGTGCCGGCTGCGGCATCGCATGGCCCGCCACAGGCCTCCACCACGTAGGGTGCGCCTGCCACATCGAGGCTCGCGCAGATATCGCCACCTCCCTGGATCAACAAGGCATTCACATCAACACCCGTGGTAACGCCCAGCTCCACGATGCTCAAGTCGAGTGTCGCAGGATCATAAACCAGCGTGTGAATGGTGTGCAAGCCGGTTGCGGTGGCCTCAAAGACCGGATCGGGGCCAGCGCCGATGATGGTGAGTTCCGTGCCCTGCGTGAGCATATAGATGACCTCGTAACCATCCGGGACCACAGCGTCATCTCCGGGGATGCCCAGTAATTCAACACTGCCGCCTGGTTCGAGGCACGGTATGAAATCGACCCCGCCGAGCGTGCCTGCGAAGGCTGTGCAGCAGTAGGATTCACCGACGATGAACACAGGGGGCTGTGACATGATTGTAGCGCAAGCGCCCTGCTGGTCGATTTCGGACATAAGGTCTCCGACCGTCAGCGGACCGCCGAACACAAGGAACCCAAGGTCCAGTGTGGCGGGGTCGTACACTAGGCAGTCGATTCCGTAAAGGCCCGTTTCCGTCACCACTGCCATGGGTTGCGCCATGGTGTCTTCAATGAATATGGTCAATCCGCTCGTGAGTATGTACAACACCTCGAAGCCAGGCGGCACCACGGCATCGCCATTGGGCGTTGCGATGAGCGTGGTTCCCGTCGGATCAAGGCAAAACTGCCCGCCGCCGGATAGCGTTCCAGAGAAGGCCGTGCATCCACCCGAGCAATCTTCAACAACGAAATCGATGCTGAGGCTGTCCGTAGCGGCGGCGATTGCGCCTCCATCCTGCGCGCTCACCACATACTTCACCGTGTGCGTGCCGATTCCGGCAACCAGGGGGTCGAACGTGTTGCCAGAGACGCCGGGGCCAGAGAACACTCCGCCCGGGGTGCCGGTGGGAGACAGGTCGAAGGGGGCGCCATCCAAGCAAAGCGGGGCATCGGGCGAGTTGAAGGAGGGGTCGGGCAGAATGGTGATGAGCGTCGGGAAGCTCACTTCATTGCCATTCTGAGCGATGGGGCCGAAGCCGCCGCACGCCAGGGAGAAGGGCCAGGCATTCACATTCACCACCAAGTCAACCGAAGCCTCGAAGACGCCTGCCTGAGAAGGCACACCATCCAACGATGCGCAACCGTTGGCCGGTGCATTGTAGGAGGCCTGATTCGTTGTGCCCGTCAATCCTCCGGGCAATGCGCTGAACCCGACGCTGCTCAGCTGGGTAATGCGGATGGAGACGCCCGTGAGCGTAGGGTCGAAAAGGGTTGCCGGGGTACAAGCGGTGGTCACATGGAACGAAATGGCGTCACTGTACGGAACCCCGATACGGCCCTCTGCGAAGGTTGCGGAGCACAATCCGCCCCAGGCCGGCAATTCACTCAGGCAATCAACCGGTGTGCATTGCCCGAGAGCACGGGTTGCAAATGCAATGACGAGCGGAGCTGCGTAACGAAGGTTCATGCGGCAATGGGTTTGGTGAAGCCCGGTTGATCCCGAGCCTCAGCAAGTATAGGCCGCTGGGCAATCGCTTATACCTGCACGCCCTTCAGCAAGAGCCGCTTCCAGGCCGTGTGCTTGCGCAGGTAGGCCTTGATGGCCGGGGCCGTGGGAATCAGCTTCAGCCTATTCTCCTCAACCCACATCAAGGTCTTCTCCATGACCACATCGCCAACCCCGAGATCGACCACCTGGCGCGGCACATCGAGCGTACCCAAGAAGATGCGGTCGCCATCGCGATCGTATTCCATGCGTGCACGATGCTCGCCTACGCGAAGAACGAATTGCCGTGAATCGGGTTCGTCGATCAATGGCTGAGCCATCAGGTCGATGGTTTCAGTGGTTGCCTTGCGCGTCATGGGTAGATGGGAGCGCGAAATTAACAACACGCCCGGCGTGGCCTAACGGTCCCGCGTGAACCGGGGCGCACAAATGCGGTTCCAGACTGGACGCAGGCGGCTACCTTGGTCCTATGAAAAGAGCGCTACTGGGTCTGGTCGCGGGCTCTTGGCTGGTGTCGGGCCTTGCCCAATGCGGCCCCTGCGCCGTTGGCGACACCTGCACTGTTAATCCCCCCTTCCCTGCGGTTTGCCCGGCCGTTACGCCCATCGGAACCGTGGGTGTGCCCTATGACCTTGATGTCACCTTCTGGCTTCCGCCTTCATTCCCTGAGCCGACGACACAACTGAACGTCATCCTGCAACAGGTCACGCTCATCAGCATGGAGAATGTGCCCATTGGCCTAACCTATGAGGCCAGCAGCCCCACGCTTACCTACTTCCCGCAAACCGACCCCTTTGGCTGCGTGCGCGTCTGCGGGACGCCATTGGTCGCTGGGAACGACACCATTCTGATTACGGCCTTCGCGCAAGGAACGGCGGGTGGCATCGCTTTGAACCAGAATTACAGCTTCGGAATCCCGATTCAGGTGCTTCCTGCTGCGCAGGACTCCTTGCCCGACTTCTCCTTCGCTCCGGATTCGCTCTGCGCGCCCATGATGATTTCTTTCTCTGAGGCCCTTGGGGCGCCGGGCGTGACCACCTCCTTTGAGTGGACCTTTGGAAATGGCAGCTCCTTTGATGGCGCATCGCCTCCCGACCAGTCCTATTCCGAAGGCGGGGCCTATCCCGTTACGCTGCAGCGGACCTTCTCCGTGCCGATGATCACGCAAATCGCCATCACCGGTGTTTCCAACGCATGGTGCGGAGACCTTGATGAGCCGAACCTTCCGCTGGTGGGTTGCGTGGGCCAGCCGGACCTTTATTTCACCTTGACCGATTCGCGCTTGGCGCTCTGGCGCTCTGCGGTGGTGAACAATGTGCAGAGCACCGCATGGAACAACCTATCCATACCGCTCGGCTTTCCGCCCTTCACCCTGCGCATCTACGACAAGGACGATTTGAGCGCCGATGATTTGCTGGGAACCTTCACGCTCAGCGCCGCTGAAGGCAGTGCTTCATTCAGCCAGGGCGGCACGGCGGGTTCGCGCCAAGTGCAGGTGCAAACGGTGCTTACCTCCAGCTACACGGATACGGTCGTTGTTCACCCTGTGCCAAGCATCGCACTTGAACTCGACCTTTCTGCGAACTCCATCTGCGCAAGCGACCAAACCCTCGCTGAATATGCTTGGGCCCTCAATGGCGTGTCCGTTCCTGATGAAACCGGGCCATGCGTGCCTGCGGCAAATGGCCTCTGGAGCGTGGTGGGCGTCACGGCTTTCGGCTGTTCCGGGGCGGCATCGCTGACCGTGACCAGTGTTGGTGTCGAGGAGGGCTCCTCCTCGGGCGCACTGCACTTGTGGCCCAACCCTGCGGATCAATGG
>DAORNP010000034.1:4621-27842 GCA_035441065.1 Flavobacteriales bacterium
TCGCGTGATTTTGCCAATGGGCTCGACGGGCAGCGTGCAGGTTGATGTTGTTGATGCGCAAGGACGTGTGGCGCTCCGTGGGTCTCGAACTGCTCGAGAGGGTTCGGGCCTTTTAATTGACACGAGCGAACTATCCCCGGGATCCTATGTGCTGCGCGCTGCGCATGCGGATGAGGTCCTCTTAGCGCGCTTCATTGTGGCACCCCGGTAAGCCGGTCCGGGTATTTTCGGCGGCCCACAATGCACAAGCCGCGCATATCGGTGCTTATGACCTTGTTCAACAAGGCGCCCTTCGTTGAGGAGGCCGTGCGCAGCGTGTTGGCGAGCAACTTCTCCGATTTCGAACTGCTTGTAGTTGATGACGGAAGCACAGACGATGGGCCTTCGCGTGTTTCCGCCATCAACGATCCACGCGTCCAATTGCTCCGCAGTGCCGAGAACAAGGGGCGTGCGCATGCAGCCAACCGCGGATTCGATGCCGCTCAAGGCGAGTACATCGCCATTCTCGATGCCGATGACACCATGCATGAAGAGCGGCTCCGGAAGCAAGTAGAGTTTCTGGATGCGCATCCCGGCATCGCCGCATGTGGATCTGCCGCTCAGGCCATTGGTGAACGCCAACACATCGCACATTGGCCCACCACCGACCATGAGGCACGCGGCCTTCTCCTATTCGAGGATCCCATGCTTTACGGAGCAAGCATGTTTCGCCGCTCAATCCTTGCGCAGCACGGCTTGCGCTGTCCGGAGAGCTGGAACGGGCCGGGCATGGACTATCTCTTCCTCTTGAAGCTCGCCTCCGTTGCGGCGGTGGCCAACATGCCCGAGCCGCTCACGAGCTACCGCATCGGCACCAACAACTTCCGCCATGGGCGCAGCCGGCTAGAGGACACGAAGGCTATCGTTGAGGCGGCCTTGAAGCACTTCGGTATCGCGCACTCACCCGAAGACCTGCGCTCGCACCTGGTGCTCTTGCGCCGCGACGCGTCCCCGGCGAACGAAGCCGAGGTCCAAGCCGTGAATGGTTGGTGTGCACGGCTGCGGAGATTCAATGCAGAGGCGAGGGTCTTCCCGGCTGATGTTTTCGAACGTCGGTTGCGACAGGAAGAAGACCATCTCTTCTTCGTTCTGGCGGACCGGAATATCCGTCTGGCCAGATTGCATGCGCGACTTTCGGGAGGATGGTCTTGCCGACGATTGCGCTATCTGCTCAGCTCACCGTTCAACCGAAAGGGGCATTCCTCTACATTGCCTTCCCAATAGCTCGCCCATGCGATTCATTGCGCTGATCCGTTCAATCGCCACCCTCGTTTGCGCCACCTCCGTAGCCGCGTCCCAAGCGCAATGCCCCGGATGCAGCCCGGACCTGAGCTGCACCGTTGATCCCGCTTTCCCGGTCCTTTGCCCAGAGACCGCGCCCGAGGCAACGGTAGGGCAGTACTACGAGGAGGATTTCACCTTCTGGATGCCTGCCAACTTCACCGATCCGGGATCGGGCTTTGCAGTAACCCTCCTGCAACTCACTGTGACCGGCGTGAGCGGGATGCCGTTCGGCCTGCAATTCACGACCAATTCTCCAACGGGCGTGTATTACCCGCAGGACAACGAATTCGGCTGCGCGCGCATCTGCGGAACCCCTTTCGGCGCGGGTGAGTTCACTGTCACCATAAGCGTGGTGGCCAATGTGAGCGCCAGCGGCATCACCCTCGATGTGCCCACCTCGTTCCCGGTGATTCTCACTGTCCTGCCCGGAGCCGGCGGCAACACCAGCTTCTCCTACGCCCCCACCTCGGGCTGCGGCTCTGTTACCGCCACATTCCAAGCACTGATTGATGGTAGCCCATCGCCCACGAGCTATGCTTGGGATTTCGGCAACGGGAACACGAGCACTGCCGCGCAACCACCGCCGCAGCTATTCACTCCCGATGGTGTTTACCAAGTATCGCTTCAGACCACAATCGGCGGATATGTGCTGCAAACGGTAGATCTGGTTAGCGTGAATGGCAACTGGTGCGGCGATGTTGAGGAGCCGAACCTGCCGCTGATCGGATGCACCGGTTCCCCAGACCCCTATTTCGTGCTCACCAACGCCAGCGGGGGCACTTACACCTCCAGTGCTTTCAGCGATGTGTTCACGGGCCTTTGGACCGACCTGAACCTGCTGCTCGACAACCCGCCCTACTCCATTTCCTTCTACGATGAGGACGTGGTCAGCGGCGATGACCTGCTGGGCACCTATAACATTCCCATTACCGGCGATGGCACGTACTTCTTCAATGTGGCCGGAGGCACCGCGGGCAGCCTGGTAATCACGAACGAACCGCAGCAGGTGTTCAATGACACGGCTCTGGTTACGGTGTTCTCTTTGCCCGAAGTGGTGCTCACACAGAACCAGACCACATCCGAGCTCTGCGCCACTGATTCCGGACTCGCATCATACACCTGGCTGCTCGATGGACAGCCCGTGCCCGACGAGACAGGTCCATGTTTGCTGCCCTCGGGCCCTGGTGTATGGCAAGTGGTCGGATTCAATGGCTTCGGTTGCTCCGATACGAGCAATGCGATCGTGGTGTGCCCAGTGTTCAGCATCGCGCAGAATGGCAATGTGCTCTTCGTGCCAAGCGGCTACGCGACCTACGCGTGGACGTATAACGGCGCTCCAATCAGCGGGAGTAGCCCCTTCGTCTTCCTGCAGGGTGACGGCCTCTATGGGGTGGTGGTTGATGCCGGCAATGGTTGCACACTCACGCTCACCTTCCTCTGGGACACGACCGGGCTGCCCGAAGCAAGCGTCACTGATCGGCGGATGGAGGTGTTCCCCGTGCCCAGCGATGGATTGCTGAACGTTGTGGCCGATGGGCTGCAATCGAACCTGGCCATCATTCAGGTTCTTGATCCTTCAGGAAGGCTGGTGCATGAGCGCCGCGCTCAGGTGGTGCAGGGGCGCCTCCGCGAGGCTTTGGCCCTGCAACTCGCTCCGGGGGCCTACAGCGTGCGTATTAACGATGGCTCGCGGGCGATGGCCAGGCGCGTGATGTTCCGTTGACGGATTCATGCACCTCGGCCCAATGCAAGACCTATGCGCGGGCTTAGCTTTGCTCCGCAACAGGCAGCGCCAAGGGGCGTTACTCTCCTACCGATGCAAAGCGATTACCAGCTGCTCATTGCCAAGCTCGATGCTTTCATCCGGAAGTACTACAAGGACCGGCTGATTCGCGGTGCGCTGTATGCTGTTGGTCTCATCGTGAGCCTATTCCTGCTCACGGCGCTGCTCGAGCACTTGGGGCAGTTCGGCACCACTCCGCGCACCCTGCTCTTCTGGGGCTTCATCCTGTGCCTGGCAATCGTGTTGGGGCGGTTCGTCGCGCACCCCCTCGTCAAGCTCTTTCGATTAGGCTCTATCATTTCGCACGAAGAGGCCGCACGGATCATCGGCGCGCATTTTGGCGATGTGCGCGACAAGCTGCTTAACACCCTGCAGCTGCACCACTTGGCCGTTGCTGATTCCAGCCGTCGAGAACTCATCGAGGCCGCTATCGCTCAGCGCAGCCGGGAGCTCGGCCCAGTACCTTTTGTTCGCGCCATCGACCTGCGTCGCAACAGCCGTTACATGCGCTATGCGCTCGTGCCGCTCTCGCTGCTGCTGCTTATCCTGTTCGCCGCGCCGAGCCTCATCACGGGTCCAACGCAGCGCATCCTTCGCCACGGAAGCGAGTTCCTTCCCGAGGCGCCGTTCCGATTCGTTCTGCTCAACGATTCGCTTGTGGTTGCCGAGAACCAGGACTTTGAACTGCTGCTTGCCCTGGAAGGCGATCCGATTCCCGCGCGCGTAACAATGGAGATCGGTGCGGCCTCGATCCCGATGGTGCAGCAATCGGCCGGGCGCTTTGCCCACCGTTTCCGCAATGTGCAAGCCAGCGTGGACTTCCGTTTCGCGGCCGATGGATTCAAGAGTCGCGAATTCACGCTCAAGGCGCAAGCGAATCCTGTTGTCATCGGCCTGAGCGCAAGCCTGGACTACCCAAAATACCTCGGACTGCCGGCGGGGGTTGAGCGCACCGCCGGAGACATGACCGTTCCGGCTGGCACACGAATCACATGGACCGCCACCGCACAGAGCGCCGACGAACTGCGAATGGATTTCGAGGACACCCTGCTCGTGTCCTCTCCTCTTCCTGCGGAATCCGGACAAGCCCTCTTCAGCATGAGCCGCCGCATGCTTCAGAGCCAGACCTACGTGCTGCAACCCATGCTCCAGGGGCGACCCGGCTCTGAGCCGCTGAAGCATCGGATCGAGGTTGTTCCAGACCTCTATCCCACCATCGCTGTTCGTGCTTCGCAGGATTCCGCCGCATTGCGCAGAATGTATTTCAATGGCGAGGTCGGCGATGATTACGGCCTGCGGTCACTGCTGTTCCACTACCGTTTTGTGCAGGGCGGCGACAGCGTACCCGTCGAAAAGCGCCAGGGCCACATGACCATCGCGCTCGATCCGAGGAGCACTCGGCAAGGCTTCATGCACACCTGGGACCTGTATGACCTTCTTCTTATGCCCGGTGATCGGGTAGAGCACTGGTTCGAGGTGTGGGACAACGATGGTGTGAATGGCAGCAAGAGCACGCGAACCGCAGTAATGGTCTTTGCCGCCCCCTCTTCAAAAGAGCTCTCTGAGCGCCAGGAGGCCCAGTCGGAGGCCAGCAAGAACCTGCTCCGGGAGAATATCAAGGAGGCTCAGGAGTTGCAGCGCGAACTGGAAAAGCTCCGGCGCGACCTGCTCGAGAAGAAAGAGGCGGATTGGCAGGACAAACAACGCTTGCAGCAAGTACTCGACCGGCAAAAGCAGCTCGAGCAACGCATCGAGCAATCGGTTGAACAGATGCGGCAGAGCCAGCAGGAGCGTCAGGAATTCAGCCCGCTTGACGAGCGGCTCCTGGAAAAACAGCAGCGCATACAGGAGCTCTTCGAGAATGTGCTGAGCGAGGAGATGAAAGAGCTCTATCGCAAGGTGGAGGAGCTCATGCAGCGCATCGACAAGTCCCAACTCGAAGAGCAGCTTCGTGAGATGAAGCTCGGTCAGGAGGATGTCGAGAAGGAACTGGACCGGGCTCTTGAGCTATTCAAGCGAATGGAGGTGGAGCAGAAGGCCGAGGATATCGCCAAGCGCTTGCGCGAACTCTCCGAGAAGCAGGAGCGCCTGAGCGAGGAGACAAAGGATGGCAAACGCCCCGGGGACGAGTTGAAGCAGAAGCAAGAGGCGCTCAGCGAAGAATTCAAGGAGTTGCGCGAAGAGATGGATAAGCTCACGGAAAAGAATCAGGAGCTGGAGCAGCCCATGGATATACCGGACACGGACTCCAAGGAGCAAGAGATCCAGGATCAACAGAAGCGCAGTGCCGAGAATCTGGATCGGAAGCAGAACCAGAAAGCCTCTGGCGAGCAAAAGGGCGCGGCCGAGAAGATGGAACAACTGGCTCACCAAATGGAAAGCGCCATGCAGGGCAATGCGCAAGAGCAGCAGGAAGAGGACATGGACGCCCTGCGGCAACTCTTGGAGAACATCATCCACATGAGCTTCAGCCAAGAAGACCTCATGAACAACCTATCTGGCACCAATATCCGCGACCCGCGCTGGGTGGATCACGGCCGACTGCAGCGCAAGCTCCGCGACAAGGCCAAAGTGATCGAAGACTCCTTGTTCGCACTTAGCAAGCGCGTGCCCCAGATCCAAGGAACGGTCAACCGGGAAATGAACGCCGTGAACGACAACATGGACGAGGCCCGGCGCCTGATTGGAGAGGCCCGCGCCAACGAGCGCTTTAAGCCGGGAGCAGCGGATAAGCAGCAGCGCGCAATGACCTCATTGAACAATCTGGCGCTTTTGCTCGACGAGGCGCTGCAGCAGATGATGCAGCAAATGAATGCACAGAGCAAGCCCGGCAGCGGCAGTTGCAACAAGCCCGGGAAAAAGCCCGGCGAACAAAGCGGGAACAAGCCCAGCATGTCGAAGGCGCGCTCCCAACAACAAGCACTGCAGAAGCAGCTTGAAGAGATGCGCAAGGCGATGGAGCAGGGAAAGAAGCCCGGCGAGCAGCGCGGACAGGGCACCATGGGGATGCCGGGCATGAGCCAGCAACTCGCCAACCTTGCTGCGCAGCAAGCCGCGATACGCAAAGAGATGCAACGCTTGGCACAGGACCTCAACAAGGATGGCAGTGGCGCCGGCAACGATATAAATAAGCTGGCCCAACAGATGGAGCAGCAGGAGAAGGATATCGTGAACAAGAACATCACGCCCGAGACCATGCGTCGCCAACAGGACCTTCTGGTGCGGCTTCTCGAGCACGAGAAAGCCGAGCGCGAGCGTGAGCTTGATCAAAAGCGAACCAGCAACGAAGGCCGCGATTCGCCGCCCGTCGATCCAGCGCGAGCCTTTGAGCACAAGCGCCGCAAGGCGCAAGAGTCTGAACTGCTCCGCACCATCCCGCCAGGACTGAAGCCATACTACCGCGATCGCGTGAATGCCTATTTCGGTACCTTTGACCGACCCTGAAACGCATGCCCGCACTCACCGAAGCCCTAGCCTTCACGGAGCGCATCGAGTTCCCGGCCAAAGCGGAGAACATCGCTCTTGCTGAGAAGCTCATTGACGAAGCCTGCTCGCGCTACCAAGTGCATGAGAGCCTTTACGGCAATATCCTCATCGCGCTCACCGAAGCCGTGAACAACGCCATTCATCATGGCAACGGCCTGAACCCGGCCAAGAACGTTTCCCTGGGTTACGAGGCGAAGGAGAATCAGTTGATTTTCGTTGTCTCCGATGAAGGACCCGGGTTCGATTACCAGAACCTCCCCGACCCTACCGATCCACAGAACCTCGAGAAACCCCATGGCCGCGGCGTCTTCTTGATGCGCGCTTTGGCTGATGAGGTTGAATTCTCCAATGGCGGGTCAACCGCCGCATTGGCATTCAGCCTTGTCCCGGCAAAGGATTGAGCCCGGCATGGGTCGCATTCATTTCTCGGCCCGTGTCGTACCTGGAATCTACAAGGAAAGAGAACGTCTTCGCGGGTGGTTAGAACTCGTGGCTAAGGCCCACGGCAAGCGCATCGAGCGCCTCTCCTACGTACTCCTGTCCGACGAAGCGTTGCTCGATTACAACCAGCGCTACTTGCAGCACAACGAATACACGGACATCATAACCTTCGATTTGGGTAACGGATCCGGTGTGAACGGAGAGTTGCTCCTGAGCCTCGATCGAATCCGCGAGAATGCCAGCTGCTTCGGCGTATCTCAGCAGCATGAGCTGCGCCGCGTAATGGTGCACGGATTATTGCACTTATTGGGGCATAACGACAAAACGCCCTCCGAACGCAGAGCCATGTCTGCGCTGGAGGACGCTTTCTTATTGAAGTTCTAGAGCCCTCGACTCAGCGCTTGGACTTGCGCTCCTCAAGAATTGCGGTAGCGGAGCCTTGTACCATTTCGGCCTTCGCCTTGACTTCAGCCCATTGCGTTGCCGCACTCGCGTCATTCACCGTGCTCAACATGCTTTCCAATTGGCCAAGTGTTTTCTCCATTCGTGCCTTCATGGCATTCTGCTCATCGGTAGCCTTGGCCGCATCCGCCCCAATCTCCCGATTCAAATGAGCCGCCTCGCGGCTCAGAAGGCCATAAGACTCTTTAAGGGTCGCGCTGAGGGCCTGCACTTGATCAGAAGAATAAGTGGCCACTGAGGAGCCTCCCTCGGTTTTCTGTTGTGCTTGTGCTCCGATGGCGAATACCGCCATGGCCATCAGGGTGATGATCTTCTTCATGGTTCGTGGGTTAGGGCTGTGAAGTTCTGACTTTTTGTTCAGGTTGCGCCTCTGTATGACGAGGCTACTTTCCTGATTAGTTGCCCGCCAATCCTCTTATTCCAGCATCTCCCGTGTTACTTTGCGGATTGTCGGCCTGCCCACAAGGGCGAGTCACTGCAATGGAACGCTCATACGACATCATCATTGTTGGGGGCGGACATGCAGGCTGCGAGGCAGCAGCAGCAGCAGCTGGCCTCGGCTCTCGTGTCCTCTTGGTCACCATGAACATGGCGGCCATTGGCCAGATGAGCTGCAATCCTGCGATGGGAGGAGTAGCTAAGGGTCAGATTGTCAGAGAGATAGATGCCATTGGCGGGTTTAGCGGAATTATCAGCGACCAGAGCGCGGTGCAATTCCGCATGCTCAACCGAAGCAAGGGACCGGCCATGTGGAGCCCTCGCACCCAGAATGATCGCATGCGATTCGCTTGGTGCTGGAGAAAGACCCTCGAGGGCTTAGAGAACGTTCACCTGGTCCAAGACACGGTTGTTCAAATACTCCACGATAATGGGCCTATTCCAAGCATCCTTGGGGTGGTAACGGGGCTTGGCAACAAGATTCATGCTCGTGCAGTAGTGCTCACTAGTGGCACCTTCATGAATGGCGTGATGCACATTGGCGAAAAGCAATTTGGCGGTGGCCGAGCAGGCGAGGGAGCAAGTCATGGAGTTACTGAACAGCTTGTTGAACTTGGATTCGTGGCCGGCCGGATGAAAACAGGAACCCCACCGCGAATTGATGGCCGAAGCATCGACTACGGCCAACTCGAGGAGCAGCCGGGTGACGTCTCGCCAAGCAAATTCAGCTTTTCCGAATCCACCACCCCGCTTGCCAAACAGCTCAGTTGCTGGATAGCCTACACCAGCCCCAAGGTGCATGAGATTCTACGAACCGGGTTTGATCGCAGCCCGATGTTCAATGGCCGAATCCATGGGGTGGGCCCTAGGTATTGCCCAAGCATCGAGGATAAGATTGACCGCTTCGCCGAAAAGGAGAGGCATCAGATTTTCGTCGAGCCAGAGGGATGGGATACGGTGGAGACCTACATCAATGGATTCAGTACAAGCCTGCCCGAAGAAGTTCAAGTGGCAGCCTTGCGTCAGGTTCCTGGCTTCTCCCATGCGCGGTTCTTCAGGCCCGGATACGCCGTGGAGTACGACTACTTCCCGCCCACTCAGCTATCTCATACCCTTGAAACCAAAGGCGTCTCCGGCTTGTACTTCGCAGGGCAGATCAACGGAACTACGGGGTACGAAGAAGCAGCGTGTCAGGGCTTGATGGCCGGCATCAATGCGCATCTCAAGTTGCACGACAAGGCACCCTTCGTGCTGAAGCGAGACGAGGCCTATATCGGGGTACTTATTGACGATTTGATTACGAAGGGCACCGAAGAGCCTTATCGCATGTTCACAAGCCGGGCAGAATTCCGAATTCTCCTGCGACAAGACAATGCTGATATCCGGCTCACTCCACGTTCCCACGCCTTGGGCTTGGCCTCCGATGATAGGCTACGGCGGGTGGAGAAAAAACAACATCATGCGAAGCAGCTCGGTGATGTGCTCCGAGGTGAGAGCGTTGAGGTTGAGGACGCAAACGCGGTGATTGTTCCACGTGGAACTAGCCCGGTCAAACAGAAGGTCAAGCTCTATGATTTGCTCATGCGTCCTCAGCTTGGTTATTCGGATCTTCGCAACCTTTCTAAGCAGCTTCCAGTGCTTGAGCTGTCTTTCGGAAGCCTCTTGCCCGAGGTGATTGAACAGCTCGAAATAAACACCAAGTACGAAGGCTATCTAGTCAAGGAGCGCGATATGGCGGCCAAGCTCAGCAAACTTGAAGAAGTCCCATTAGAAGCAAATCTAGAATACTCGCGTCTTACCTCCCTCTCATTTGAGGCGCGCCAGAAGCTTGATCTCATCAAGCCAACCAGCCTAGGCCAGGCCGCTCGTATTAGCGGTGTTTCTCCCTCTGACCTAAGTGTGCTATTGGTGTACATGGGGCGCTAACACATAGATGTTCCACGTGGAACAGTACTCCTTTGGAAAGAGTCAACACCTGCCCCATCTGCAGCTCTGCTGAGGCCGAGGTGGTCCTCGCCGTAGTCGACGACCATTTAACGAAGGAGAAATTCACCCTAGTAGACTGCAGCCTATGCGGCTTTCGCTTTACGAACCCCAGGCCTTCGCAATCCGAGGTAAATCACTACTACCTCTCCGACATTTATCTTTCACATAATACGGGGAACCAGGGCGTCACAGCCCGCCTATACCGCACCCTGCGCCAATACGCTCTTCGGAGCAAGTTGTCGTTAATCCGAAAATTCTCTTCAGCTGGCCCACTGCTTGACATCGGCTGTGGCACAGGTAATTTCCTGATGTACGCACAATCGAAGGGCTACTCGGTTTCCGGAGTCGAACCTGGCGAGGCGGCCCGCAAAGAAGCCCTTCGATTGTGCGGTGGCAACATCTCAAGAAGCCTAAATGAAATACCCTCAGATACTCCACCATTCGCATCGATTACTCTTTGGCATGTGTTCGAGCATCTCGACGACCTGAATACCTCCCTTGTCCGCATTAAAGCACTACTCGCAAAGGAAGGACGCCTATTCATTGCCGTCCCGAACCGAGCCTCTTGGGATTGCAACTACTACGGTGCCCATTGGGCGGCTTGGGATGTTCCTCGTCATTTTTGGCATTTCCGTAATCAAGACATTGCCCGCCTCCTCGAGCACCACGGTTTCAAGATTGAGACCACACGAAACATGTGGCTCGATGCATTCTTCATCGCCCTCCTAAGCGAGAAATACAAAGGAAAACCCCCTTGGTCTGCGTGGCCACTCGCGGCCATCAGGGGCGGATATTCAAACCTGCTCGCCCTATTCAAGCTTCGCCCAACATCCAGCACCCTATACATCGCGAAGCTTGGCTAATTCCGGCCATTCAAGGCCCAAGAACTTGTTTAATGAGTCCTTCCACAGGTCTACCCTGTTGGCATCCGATTAGCCGTCTTCTCATCTCTTCCCGAACACTTGAGTTTGTGCTTATACTCCTGTATATCAGGTATTTATTGTTTGATAAGGATTGGTGCTCAAAATGTCCGCAGCGTGCATGACGACGCTCCAATCCGCAGGGGTAAATTCGCGGCCAACCGCAAACAACATGACCACCTCAACCGTGTCCGAATCTCGCATTCAGGCTACTTTAAGGGCACTTCACATCGAACTGGAGAACAGCGGGGTTTCAACAGGATCCTTGTGGCTTCAGGGGAGTGGGCAGCTTTTGAGCAGCCTAAGCCCGGTTGACTCTAGCTTGATTGGCCTAGTCCGTGGCTCCAGCAAATCCGAATACGAGCAAGTCATCCAAACGGCACAGGCCGCCTTTTCTACATGGCGCACTTGGCCAGCACCAAGGCGAGGCGAGGTCGTCCGCCAGATTGGAGAAGAGCTACGAAAGCATAAGTCCGAGCTCGGAAAGCTTGTGAGTTATGAGATGGGCAAAAGCTACCAGGAGGGCTTGGGCGAAGTGCAAGAGATGATTGATATCTGTGACTTCGCCGTTGGCATGAGCCGTCAACTGCATGGGCTCACCATGCATAGCGAGCGTCCCAACCACCGCATGTACGAGCAGTGGCACCCCTATGGTTTAGTCGCGGTTATCACGGCCTTCAACTTCCCTGTTGCTGTCTGGAGTTGGAACACTGCTCTTGCATGGGTGTGCGGAGATGTTACCATTTGGAAGCCCAGCGAGAAAACCCCGCTTTGTAGCATCGCCTGCCAACAGATCACAGCAGAGGTCTTCTCGCGCAACGGAGTTCCCGAAGGAGTGAGTTGCCTGGTGAATGGGCTGCGGGATGTGGGGGAGTGGATGAGCAATGATTCACGCATCCCTCTCGTGAGCGCTACGGGAAGTACGCGCATGGGCAAGGCCGTTGGTGCCGCTGTTGGTCAACGCCTCGGGCGATCACTTCTGGAACTTGGCGGGAACAACGCCATCATCATCAGTGACAAGGCCGATATGGACATGTCCTTGATCGGAAGCGTTTTCGGAGCAGTTGGAACCGCCGGACAGCGATGCACTAGCACACGTCGCCTCATCATCCATGATACCGTTTATGATGCATTCAAGCAGAAGCTCGTGAGCGCGTACAGCCAGCTGCGCATTGGCGACCCACTGAATGAACAAAACCACGTCGGGCCGCTTATCGACCACGCAGCCGTGCAGATGTATCTCGCCGCTCTGGATGCCGCCAAGCAGCAAGGCGCAAGGACTGTTGTGGGGGGCGGGGTTATCACAGGGCCGGGGTACGAGAGCGGGTGTTATGTAAAGCCAGCGATTGTTGAGGCTTCGCCCGAGATGGCTATCGTTCAAGAGGAGACCTTTGCACCAATTCTCTATCTGCTCCGATACACTGGGGACGTCCAAAATGCCATTGCCATTCAGAACAATGTGAAACAGGGCCTTAGCAGCTCTATCATGACGCTGGACCTGCGTGAGGCTGAAATCTTCTTGGGCGCCGAGGGCAGCGATTGCGGGATCGCCAACGTGAACATTGGCACCAGCGGAGCGGAAATAGGCGGCGCGTTCGGAGGTGAGAAAGAGACGGGCGGGGGGCGCGAAAGCGGTAGTGATGCTTGGAGGGCCTACATGCGCCGCCAAACGAACACAATCAACTACGGCTCCAGGCTTCCACTGGCACAGGGCATCAAGTTCGACATTTGAGGCGTTCTTCGCACATTGCCGAGCTCGGCAAACGCCCCAATCCATGCTGCCTCGATCGTGTCTTTTCCTGTTGCTTTCCGCTGTGCTCTCCGCTTGTGGCACAAGCAATCTTGCTCCGCTCGAGGGACCCTGGGTCGTCGAACTTGATTTGGGCGAGGAAAAGCTCCCGTTCAACTGGGAGGTCGGATACGATTCCATTGGTCACGCCATTATCTCCTTTCGCAATGGAGAAGAGATCATCGTCGCTGATGACGTGGTCGTATCAAGAGACTCTATACGAATCCGGATGCCCTTCTTCGATTCGGAATTCATTGGGGTTATGTCGTCTGATAGCTTAATCCAGGGCACGTGGAGGAACTATCTCAAGGGCGACAACTATCACATCCCATTCGTGGCCCGCGCTGGTGTCCTGAGCCGCTTCCCCCGTCAATCTCGTACAGCTTCAGAGCGGTTTGTAGGTAAATGGCGCACCTGGTTCAGTCCAGAAACCCCTGACTCCTACAACTCGGTTGGTGAATTCCAAGCGATATCAAATGGCACCGTCTGCGGTACTTTCATGACAGAAACGGGAGACTACCGCTACTTGGCGGGCTCTGCATTTGACGACTCGCTCTTCCTTTCGTGCTTTGATGGGTCGCATGCCTTTCTTTTCAAGGCGCACCTGCGCAATGATTCATTGATCGGGCGCTTCTGGAGCGGCACGCACTGGCAGGAGCCGTGGGTATCGGTCCGGAGCGATTCATACCACCTCCGTGACCCCGACTCGCTCTCATTCTTGCGGGAGGGGTTTGATCGCGTCGATTTCCGCTTTCCCGATACCGAAGGAGTTGAACGATCGCCACGAGACCCGGAATACCAAGGAAAGCCCCTGCTGGTCCACATCATGGGGAGCTGGTGCCCGAACTGCTTGGACGAAACCAAGCTCTTGCGCGAGATGCATGACAAGTACGCTCCGACCGGCTTGCGCATTATCGCTGTTGCCTTCGAGAAACACGCTGACCGGAATCGTTCCCTTGCAGGACTTCGGCGTTTCAAGAACTCCTTGAGTGTTCCCTACCCGGTACTGTATGGGGGCATGGCTTCCAAGGAAGAAGCCACGCGCAAGCTGCCATTTCTGCAGCAACTCATCAGCTACCCCACCTGCATCTTCATTGGACGGGATGGAAGAGTTCAACGCATCCGAACGGGTTTCTATGGCCCCGGAACCGGCCAGCATTACGAGGAATACAAGAGAGGCTTGGACGAATACCTCAGCGAGCTCGTTTCGCAACGTTGAAGGTCCTGCGGTCGCGCCTCTTCAGCGCACCGGCTTGTCCACTTGGATTCGCTCGCTCCTGTTCGCAAGAATCCATGCTGTGTGAAAAACCAGCTTAGCCCTTGACTCCAACAGGTCAAAGCGAATCTTCTCCACATCATCACCCGGCTGATGATAGTCTTCGTGGACCCCGCTGAAATAGAAGATGCAGGGAACTCCCTTCCGTGCGAAGTTGTAGTGATCGCTTCGATAGTAGAACCGATTTGGGTCGTCTTCCGAATTGAAGGTGTAATCCAAGACTATCCCCACGTGCCTGGCATTCGCTTCCTCATTCACCGCATGCAGATCCGAGCTCAGCCGGTCGCTGCCAATGATGTAGACGTAAGGCGCTGTCGTCAAATGGGCCGAATCGACACGTCCGATCATGTCGATGTTCAGATTCGCCACGGTCTGTTCCATGGGGAATACCGGGTTGTCGCTGTAATAGCGTGAACCAAGAAGCCCTTTCTCCTCTCCGCTTACCGGCATGACGAGAATGCTCCTCCTTGGTCGATCACCCTGCTCGCTTGCCCGCATGAACGCTTCGGCAATCTCAATGAGCGCCACCGTTCCGCTGCCATCATCATCTGCTCCGTTATAAACCACGCCATCCTCCACGCCAATATGGTCGTAGTGCGCAGTGATCACAATGACTTCGTCGCGCTTGTCTGTCCCCTCAATGAAGGCAAGAACATTCTCCGCTTGAACCCTGGTTTCCCCTTGCTCGCGAACAACCACGATGCTGGCTTTCGTTCCTTTTGCACCCTTGGGATTCAGTAGTGCTTTTGCCCCGGGTCTTCCCGCAATTCGCACAAGTACCTTCTCAGTGATATAGAGCGGCTGGATGCCCTTTGAACCGACTTTTTCCTTTTCGTCGGCCGCTGGAAGCCGCATGGTCGTTGCTCCCACATGCACAAAACCCGTGAGTTGCTCCTTCAGCTCTTCCTTGACAACAATGAGAGCAACCCTGAACCCCTTTGATTTTGCTCCTTCAAGGCGCTCCTGCACTGCTCTGAAACCACTTCCGCCCAACTCAAGGCTCCTTGCATCTAAAACCGCTGCAGCCCGGGAGAAATCCACCCGTTCGCCCAAGTCTTCGGCCCCGACCGGTACAAGACGATTGATTTCAAAGCTTCCATCCAAATCCTCAACGAAGTAGAGTACATCCTTCGGCCAATTCAATTCCTGTTTCGCGGTGCGGACCGAAATCGTCCCTTTCTTCGATTCAATCAACTCATATGGTTGGAAATAGCCCTGTTCCACGCCATTCCGAGCTAGCGGAGGAACCCCCATCTCCTTGAAGCGTTCTTTGAGATAGACCGCAGCCAGCTTTTGACCTTCCTTACCCGTGTCTCGGCCCATGAAACTATCGCTAGCGAGAATCTCCAAATGCCTTCGGAGGTCAAGCACGTCGATTAGCCGCGCATACCTACTGGCGATGGTATCCTCTTGTGCTGCAATTCCCTGTGCCCAGAGAATCAGCAGAGTCAGCGTTGCAGACCTCATTGCCGCTATCAGCATGCCTCGATCTTCTCTACCCTTCGAGTATGCCGGCCTGCTTCGAAGTCTGATTGCAGGAACGCGTCAAGTATGACCATGGCCTGCTCCGCGCTAACGAACCGAGCCGGCAGCGCCAGGATGTTCGCGTCGTTATGGTTCCGACCGAGCCTTGCCACTTCGGGCAACCATGCCAAGGCGCACCGCACATTGCGGTGCCTATTTGCGGCAATGCTCACGCCTATTCCACTGCCGCAGATGAGTACACCGAATCTGGCCTGACCCGACTCTACCGCATTGGCAACCGGATGGGCGGTGTCCGGATAATCCATGCTCTCAGAACTGTGCGTCCCAAAATCCTGGCAAACCCAACCGAGCTGTGTCAATCGCTCAATAACCTGCTTCTTCAACTCGAAGCCAGCATGGTCGCTGCCTACAGCAATGGCCCTTTCCATGCTGCGAATATACCGGATGGCGCATAGCCCTCTATTGAATGAACACCATCTCTGTTCATATCGCTATTCCCTTGTGGGAAAAGTCTAAAATCCTCTGGATATCAACAATCACACCTACAGACGCATACTCAACAGACCACGTGCGTTCAAAACCTTTCGCCTTCTCAACAATGAATACACCTTACATGCCTTCACCATCGAGGTCTCAATTTGCACAATTGTTCCAATCCACATCCTCTTCCATTGTTGATGACTTCTACCTGGTAGCCTGATTCTCAGTGTTTCGCACTCCTCCCATCTGGGGAGTCAATCTTGCACAGTGGTGAATTACTTTTGATAACCCGATTGAACAAATAATCGGCACTTGATTTCTCAACCGATCCAACGGGCTATACTACTACATCATCAATTCTTAAAGATTAAATGAAATACAGTGTCTTCATCATTGTACTGGTCAATTTGATGATGATGACCAACGCTTGGGGTCAGGATAGCTTAGCACGATACTACCACCCCAATGGGCAATTAAGCAGCGAAGGCGGAATGTTAGATGGCAAGCCAGATGGTTGGTGGCGCAACTACCGCGAGAGCGGTATGATTCGTTCGGAAGGTGGTCGCACAATGGGCAAGCTCGATAGCATCTGGCGTTTCTATGATGCGAAGGGCCGCTTGGAGACGGAGATATCCTACAAGAATGATCAGAAACAAGGCTTGACCAGGCAGTTCGACACATTGGGGATGGTGATGAGCGAGGTGCCCTACGCGAGTGACCTCCGCGACGGCGTTGCCGTGTATTATCATGGCTCTGGCACCAAGCACAAGGAGGTGCCGTTCCGCTCTGGTCGCGAAGAGGGTAAGGGTCAGGAGTTCGCGGAGGATGGGCGTTTGATCGCCATCCTGCACTATGCGGCTGGAATGCTGCGCAGGAGGGATGAAATCAACTGGATTGATAAGCGAGGGATGAAGCAAGGACCATGGAAGGAGTTCTATCCGAACGGAAGGGTGAAATGGGAGGGCGCTTTCCTGGATGATAAGCGGCACGGCATCTTCAAAGAGTATGATGTACAAGGCAACCTGAAGGAATTGATCAAATACGACGGTGGCTTGGTGGATACCGGTGCGGCCGAGAAACTCACCGTTGAAATCAAGCGCACATTCCATCCGAATGGGAAAGTGGCCTCGTTGGGCAGCTATTCCAAATCAGGCAAGCGCGAAGGATTGTTCAAGGAATTCGATCTGAAAGGGGACATAACCGGAGCCAAGATCTACCAGGGCGATCAGCTTGTAAGCGAGGGGATGGTGAATAACGTTGGCATGCTGCAAGGACCATGGGTCGAGTATTTCAGCTCCGGTGAGAAACGCGCGGAGGGAACCTACGCAGACGGGAAAAAGGAGGGGGAGTGGTCGTTCTACCACCGTAGCGGGAAGGTGGAGCAGCGCGGAAAATACGCCGCAGGCCTGCCGCAGGGCCAATGGACATGGTATTACGAGAACGGAAAGATGCACCGTCAAGAGAGTTACCGACGGGGCCGGGAAGACGGCACTTCGGTTGAATATGCCGAGAATGGCCAGGTGATCACGCAAGGGGAATACATCGATGGCCGGCGGGAGGGCAAATGGCTCTACGAGGTTGGGGATCACAAAGAAGAGGGCACATACAAGGATGGGCTGAAGGATGGTTTATGGAACTATACCTATGGTGATGGCAAGCGCTATTTCACAGGTGCGTTCCAGAATGGAGAGCCGGATGGCAAGCAAAAGTGGTACTGGCCCAATGGCCGGCTCAGGCTCGAAGGCCGGTATTCGGGTGGCCTTGCTCAGGGCGAGTTCGTTCATTACGACGAAGGTGGCAACATCATCACCGTGGTGCGCTACCGCGACGGCGTGGAGGTCAGGATTGATGGTGAGCGGGTGCCGCCGCCGTATGAGCCAGGCGCGTTGAACCCGTGAAGGGAATGCACATGGGCAACAGGCCGGGTAGGTCGAAGACACAAGCGGAGGAGTTCGCAGAGCTCCAGCGCCGCTATGATGACCTGCTCAACGGGAACCTAGCTGGTATTTTTCGCACCACGATCGATGGCCGCTTCGTGGAGTGCAACGATGCCATGGCCCATGTGCTAGGCTATTCGGACAAGGATGAATTGATGGCGCAACACGCCAGTGCGCTCTACTTCACGGTCGATGACCGGACGCGGTACATCAGTCAGCTCAAGGAGACCGGGAGGCTCGTGAACTTTGAGATTCGTTTGCGACATAAATCCGGCAGCGAGGTTCATGTGCTGGAGAACGTGTACCTCGTGCATTCTGCAAATGGAGAAGCGACCGTGCTCGGCATGCTCATGGACATCACGCCCATCAAGCAAGCCCAGGAGTCGCAGCGTAAAGCGGCGGCCAGCTACCGCAATCTTGTCGAGCGCATGCAAGACGGGTTATTGCTCGTGCGTGATGGAATCGTCCGTTACGCAAATCCCGCTGCAGCCAGGCTCCTAGGAACAGACCCGATCGGAAGAGCGCCTTCCGCGGCCTTTCATCCGGACGACCGGCCCCAAATGGAGGAGGCATTGAAAAGGGCCTCTGGTGGTGCTGAGTCGGAACTCGTTGTCCGACTGGAGCAGAATGAGGCACAACAGCCGCTACTTGTTGCCAGCTCGATTCTGCTCGATGGTGAACCGGCGATCCAGGTATCCATCCATGATCAGACTTCGCGGGAGCGCGTGATTCGCGAGCGCGTGCAACTGCAGATTGCGCAAGAGGTGAATACGGTGCTGCGCGAAGAAATCGACCATCATAGGCGCACCCAGGAAGAGCTTCGGAATTCTAGGCGGTTCGCGCGCAGCCTGATCGATAGTTCACTGGACATGATTATGGCCGCAGACAAGGAGGGGCGTGTAACGGAGTACAATCCGGCGGCGAGCATCAGGTTCGGCTATGAGGCCGAAGAGGTGCTTGGCAAGGATACGCGCTTGCTCTACGCGGATCCATCGGAGTACAAGCGCGTGCAGCAGGAGCTGGATAAGTACGGAACATACACGGGCGAGGTGCGCAACATGGACAAGCATGGCCGTCCATTCACCTCCTTTCTGGCAGCCTCCAGGCTATTCGATGAGCATGGTGAGTTGATCGGCGCAATGGGCGTATCGCGCGACATCACGCGTATGAAGCAGGACCAAGAGGCGCTCCGCGCGAGCGAAGAACGTTATCGCGACCTCTTCGAGAATGCGACCGACCTCATTCAAAGCGTGAGCAACGATGGCCGCTTCGAGTACGTGAACAACGCGTGGCGCGCCGCTTTGGGCTATACGGAAGCGGACCTGCTCCGCCTCACCATGTGGGACATCGTACACCCCGACCACCGGTCTATTTGTAATGACTTGTTCACGCGCGTCATCTCCGGAGAGGATGTCGGCATCATCAGCACCGTGTTCTTGGCGAAGGATGGCAGCCCCATCGCAGTGGAGGGCACGAGCAACCTGCGCAACCAGGATGGCCTCCCCGTCGCAACCCGCAGCATCTTCCGGAACGTCACACACGAACGCGCTGCCCGCCAAGCCGCCGAGGGCCAGCAGGCCAAGATGCGAGCGTTGTTTGAGAGCAGTGAGCACATGTTCTGGTCTGTGGATCCCGGCTTGCGCCTTACGTCCTTCAACAAGGGCTACGCCGACATGATTGAGCGGCTGTATGGCGTGAAGCCAGAATTGAACACGGATCGCGACTTGCCGCGTAAGGAATTCGCCAGCTCCGAATACCACGACTTCTGGGCCTCGAAGTATGCCGAGGCCTTCAAGGGTCAAGCGCTTCGGTTCGAGACCGACCGTACAGACAAGAATGGTAATCGCGTCTGCAACGAGGTGTTCATCAGCCCTGTCTTTGGTGCGGAGGGGAAGGTGGAGGAGGTGTTCGGCATCGGCCACGAAATCACCGAGCAGAAGATTGCGGAAGAGACCGTGCGCGAACAGGCCGCCCGCCTGAAGGCCATATTCGAGAGTTCGGCCAACATGATGATCTGGACCCTGGGCCGGGAGTTCCGGCTCACTTCATTCAATGGTCACTTCGAGCGGAGCATCGCGCAGATTCACGGGATTGAATTCAGCCTGGGCGATGACTTCGTGCAGCGCATGGCCCCGCGCGTGAGGCCAGGACTGGCCAAGCAGTTGATTGCTCGATATAGCGCAGCTCTGCGCGGCAATCCTCAGCAATTCGAGGTGGAGCTGATTGATCGGCGCGGCGAGCCCGCGTGGGTAGAGAACTTCCTGAACCCGATCGTCGTCGACGGCAACGTGACCGAGATTTCGTGCCTGGCATACGGGATCACCGACCGCAAAGAGGCGCAGCGCGCCCTGGAGCATAGTCTGGCGGAGAAAGAGGTGCTGCTGAAGGAGGTCCATCACCGCGTGAAGAACAATCTGCAGGTGATAAGCAGCATCACCAAATTGCAGGGCGAGCGCGATGGCATCGACCCCAAGGTGCGGGAGATGCTGCACCATAGCCGCGACCGCGTGCGTAGCATGGCGCTCATCCACGAGAGCCTTTACCAGAACAAGCAGTTCAGCAGCATCGACCTGGCAGATTACATCGATGGCCTTGCCCGGAACCTGCTGCTCAGCTACAGCACTTCGGGTCGCATTGCGCTCGACCTGGACCTTCAGCCAGTGCACCTCAGCATCGACCAGGCCATGCCCTGCGGACTCATCCTCAATGAGGTCATCAGCAATGCGCTGAAGCATGGCTTTTCCGAGAATCGTCAAGGCACCATCCGCATCGTGCTGCGCATGGAAGAGGACCGGGTTCGGGTAGAGGCAATGGACGACGGGGTCGGCTTTCCAGAGGGTTTCGACGAGGAGCGCGACGGCGGCCTCGGGCTCGAGCTCATCCAATTGCTCTCGACGCAGCTCGATGGCCGCATGGAGCGCCGCAGCGAAGTCGGGGTGAGCTATTTACTTACTTTTGAACGGGTTAACCCGAAAGCACATGGCGCAAACGAACGTACTGGTCGTTGAAGACGAGAGCATCGTGAGTAAGGACATCCAGCACAGCTTGAAAAAGCTGGGATATCATGTCGTGGGAGCCGCCAGCACCGGAGAGCAGGCCGTGGCATTGGCCAAAGAGCACGTGCCTGACATCATTCTGATGGACATCATGCTCAAGGGCGAGATGAGCGGGATCGATGCGGCAGAAGCCATCCGCAAAGACGCCAACATCCCAGTGATCTTTCTCACGGCCTATGCCGACGAGAGCACATTGGCCAAGGCGAAGGTGACACAGCCCTATGGCTACATCATCAAGCCCTTCAAGGAGATCGACATCCACACGTCGATCGAGATGGCCCTGTACAAGCACAAGAAGGAGACCGAGGTGCTGAAGGAGCGTGACATGCTCTATGCCCTCGTTGAGAACAAGGACAGCAACAAGGACATCCTTTTCGTGAAGAGCAACAGCCGACTGGTGAAGCTCAACACCAAGGACATCTACTTCGTGGAGGCGCTGAAGGATTACGTGGTGATCAACCTGCTGAATACGCGGTACACCGTGCACAGCACCATGAAGGACATCGAAGCGAAGCTGCCGGAGAACGAGTTCCTGCGCGTGCATCGCAGCTTCATCGTTCGCGTGGACAAGATCACCGCCATCGAGCAGCCCAACCTCATCCTGGAGAACGACAAGAAGGTGATTCCCATCGGCGGCAGCTACAAGGACGACCTGGCCAAGCGCCTGAACCTGGTGTAGCCCCCGAACGACTTCCCGAGAAGCCCGGATGATCAGCGTCGTCCGGGCTTCTTCTTTCCGGGCTTGCGCTCGAATTTCCCGCTTGTGGTCACAGGTCCACGCGCCTCTCCGGCAAGCACGAAATCGACCGTGCGCTTGTCCATGTCCACCGCCTTGACCACAACGGTGACCTCATCGCCCAAGCGGAACTTGCGCCCAGTGCGGTGCCCAGAGACCACATAGCGCTGCTGGTCGAACTTGAACACATCACCCGGCAGTTCGCGCATCTGTATCAAGCCTTCGCAACGGCTCTCTCGCAGTTCAACATAGATGCCCCAATTCGTGAGCCCGCTGATGATGCCCTCGAACTCCTGCCCGATGCGCGCCAGCAGGTACTCGGCCTGTTTGTACTTGATGCTCGCGCGCTCCGCATCGGCCGCCTGTTTCTCCATGCGCGAACTGTGCTTGCAGGACACGTCGAGCGCCTCGCGGTCCAAGTGCTTGCCGCCGGCGAGGTAGTGCGCCAAGGCGCGATGCACAAGCAGGTCCGGATAGCGGCGTATGGGGGAGGTGAAATGCGTGTAGTGCTCGAAGGCCAGGCCGTAGTGCCCGATGTTCTCCGTGCTATAGATGGCCTTGGCCATGCTGCGGATGGCCACTTGCTTGATGGTGTTCTCCTCGTCCTTTCCGCGCACATCCTGCAAGAGCCGATTGATGGCGTGCGGCAGGTCTTCGCCCTTGGCAACGATGAGGCTGTGCCCGAAGCTCTTCGCCAATGCGCGCAGCTGCTCGATCTTCTCCGGGTCGGGAAGGTCGTGGACCCGGTATACGAATGGGGGAACACCGCCCTTCTTCTGTTTGCCCACCCACGCCGCTACGCGCTTGTTAGCGAGCAGCATGAATTCTTCAATCAGCCAATTCGCGGGCCCCATCACCTTCTCGTACACGCCGAGCGGACGCCCTTGCTCATCGAGCTTGAATTTCACCTCGTTGCCCCCGATTTCCAGAGCGCCATTCTCGATTCGCTCTTTGCGCATCACCTGCGCGAGCCTGTGCAATGTGAGCACCTCATTCTTGAAGTCACCTTCTCCACCGTCGATGATGGCTTGAGCTTCGGCATAAGCGAAGCGGCGCTGCGAGCGCATCACGGTGCGGCCGAACCATTCGTTCTTGATTCCTGCCCGCTCATCCATCTCGAAGATGGCGCTGAAGCTGAGCTTGTCGGTGTTGGGGTTGAGCGAGCAGAGGTCGTTGCTGAGGCTCTCCGGCAGCATGGGCACCACGCGATCTACGAGGTAAACGCTGGTGGCGCGGTTCGCCGCCTCCATGTCGATCACACTGCGCGGCGTCACGTAATGGCTCACGTCTGCGATGTGAATGCCCACTTCCCAGTGACCATTTTCCAAGCGGCGTACGCTCAGCGCATCGTCGAGGTCCTTGGCATCATCGGGGTCGATGGTGAGCGTAGGAGTGGCGCGCACATCGCGGCGCTTGGCGATTTCTTCGGGCGTTACGCCATTCTTGATCGTCTCGCTGGCCAATTGCACGCTTTCGGGGAAATCGAGCGGCAGTCCGAATTCCGCGAGGATGGCGTGCATCTCGACGTGGTGCTCGCCGGCACGGCCCAGCACGCGCGTCACCTTGCCGCGCGGGATGTCGCGGCTGTCCTTCCAATCACCTAGCGCGATGATGGCCTTATCG
>DAORNP010000035.1:0-10359 GCA_035441065.1 Flavobacteriales bacterium
CCACCCCCAGGACGACGAGCACGAGCACGCGCTCCGTACGCCCGGTCACGTCTCGATCCCTCGACGCCGCGCGAGCCCGTAGGCCACGAGCGTCACATGATCGCCTTCGCGCTTGAGGTCGCTCTTGCCGATCGGGATGATGAAATCCGGATCGTCCGGCACGGGCGACGGCTTGGGATAGAGCGCAATCACCTCGGTGAAGAGCACCGGGTTATCGTCGCGGATGGCGGCCTTGAGCATGCCCTTGGCATCGTATGGCGTGCTGGGGCTGATCACTTTCAGGCCGGGCACGTTGGCGTACATGGCCTCGAAGCTCTGGCTGTGCGTTGCGGCCAGCTGGCCTGCGCTGCCATTGCCGCCACGGAACACGATGGGCACATGGAATTGCCCGCCGCTCATCTGCAGCATCTTGGCCGCATGGTTGATGATCTGATCGCTCGCCAGCACCGCGAAATTCCAGGTCATGAACTCCACGATGGGCCGCAGGCCGTTCATGGCGGCACCCACGCCGATGGCGGTGAAGCCCAGCTCGGCGATTGGGGTGTCAATCACGCGCTTGGGCCCGAACTCGGCCAGCATCCCCTTGCTCACCTTGTAGGCGCCGTCGTATTCGGCTACTTCCTCACCCATGAGGAAGACGCTGGGGTCGCGGCGCATCTCTTCGGACATCGCTTCATTGAGGGCCTCGCGGAACTGGATGGTGCGCATGGGCATTCAGAATGGGACGGCGAAAGTAGGCGGCCGCTCCGACCGTTCGGGCTGGTTACTTTCGCGGCCCCCAATCATCGGCATGAAAATCCTTGTCCTGCTCAGCCAAGTGCCCGATACCACCGCGCGCATCGCCTTCACCAATGGCGACACGCAATACGATGGCAACGGCGTCACCTTCATCATGAACCCCTACGACGAATGGTACGCACTGGTGCGCGCCTTGGAGCTGAAGGAAGCCAAGGGGAGCGGATCGGTCACCACCATCACGGTGGGCGGTGCCGATACCGAGGCCACGATCCGCAAGGGACTGGCCATCGGCGCCGATGAAGCCGTTCGAATCGACGCGCAACCCACCGACGCCATGCAAGTGGCCGAGCTGATCGCCGGATGGGCCAAGGACAAGGGATTCGACCTAGTGCTGGCCGGCAAGGAGACGATCGACCACAACAGCGGTGTGGTGGGCGCCATGGTGGCCGAACTGCTCGACATGCCTTATGTGCCCCTCGCCAGCAAGCTCGATGTAAGTGGCGATTCCGCGACCATTGAGCGTGACGTTCCCGGAGGCGTGGAGGTGCTGGAGGTGAAATTGCCCTTCGCCCTGAGCGCCGCGAAAGGCATGGCCGAGCAGCGGATCCCCAACATGCGCGGAATCATGGCGGCGCGCACCAAGCCACTGCAAGTAGTGGCCGGCGGCGCCGTGAGCAATGCGGCAAGCACCGTGAAATTCGAGCTGCCGCCTGCCAAGGGTGCCGTGAAGATGATTCCCGCCGATGAGGCCGGGAAACTCATCGAACTACTGCACACCGAAGCCAAGGTGATTTGATCCAAATGAATTGTACGGGCGCATCATGATGCGCCCTCCCTCAGAATAGAAGCCATGAGCACCATCGCATTCATCGACACACGCGGAGACAAGCTGCCGAAAGCAGCGCAGGAAGCCGTGACCTACGCCAGCCAGTTGGCCGGCGGACCCATTACGGCCATCACTTTCGGCGATGCCCAGGGTTTGGAAGCATTGGGCGCGAACGGCGCCAAGAAAGTGATCGTGGCGCGCGGCGTGAAGGCCGTTGACAGCCAGCAGCTCGCCAAGCTCGTTTGCGATGTGGCCGCTGCCGAAGGCGCCACCAGCATCGTGTGCGTGCATGATGCCACCGGGAAAGCCGTGGCACCACGCGTTGCAGCGCGCTTGAAAGCAGGACTCGTTGCCGGTGCAACCGGCCTTCCAGAAGGCAATCGATTCCGCCGAAACGTGTTCAGCGGCAAGGCGCGCGCATGGGTCGAAGTGAGCAGCGCTGTGAAGGTGATCAGCCTCTCCCCCAACAGCATCGCCATCGCGAATACCGGCGGCAGCGCGGCCGTGGAGGAGTTCAATGGCGACCTGGGCGCAGCGCGCATCACAGTGAAGGAGTTGCGCAAGGCCGGTTCGGGAGTCCCCCTGCCAGAAGCCGAATTGGTGGTGAGCGCAGGCCGTGGCATGAAAGGCCCCGAGCATTGGGCACCGGTAGAAGAGCTGGCACAGCTCCTAGGCGCAGCCACCGCATGCAGCCGCCCTGTTGCCGACATGCACTGGCGACCGCACCATGAGCACGTGGGCCAGACCGGCGTGGCCATCCGCCCCAACCTCTACATCGCCATCGGCATCAGTGGCGCCATTCAGCACCTGGCCGGCGTGAACCAGAGCAAGGTGATCTGCGTGATCAACAAGGATCCCGAGGCGCCATTCTTCAAGGCCGCCGACTATGGCATCGTGGGCGACGCCTTCGAGGTACTGCCCAAGCTCATCGAGGCCGCGAAGAAGCTCAATGCCGAACGTTGAACCGGTTGGCAGCAGGCATTCGGAAGCAGGCAGTTGGTGCCGCTTCCGGGGCGAACAGCCTGCTGCACGCTGCCAACTGAGCACTGCAACCTACCTTCACGGCCCGCTGCGCACCGCATGGACAAGGTTGAGCTGAAGTTCCTACGCATCACGTACAGCCACACGCACGCGGGGGCTTACGCGCTGATCCTCGCTGAAGCTTTCGGCGACCGCCGACTTCCCATCATCATCGGGGGCGTCGAGGCGCAGGCCATCGCCATCCAAGTGGAGAACATCAAGCCGGCGCGGCCGCTCACGCACGACCTCTTCAAGCATGTGGCCGACACCCTCGGCTTCAACCTGAAGGAGGTGATCATCAGCGATCTGGTCGAGGGCATCTTCCACGCGCAATTGGTGGTGGAGCAGGAGGCGCGCGAGGTCACCATTGATGCGCGCAGCAGCGATGCCATCGCACTGGCCCTGCGCTTCGACTGCCCCATCTACACCTACGAGCCGATCCTCGGTGCTGCCGGGCTGAAGGTGGAAGAGGGTGAGGAAGAGCAGGCTGAGGGCGAAGAGAAGAAACTGGGCAAGGGCCGCGATAAGAAATCGGTGACCAGCGCCACTACCGATGAGCTGCGCGGCATGTTGGAGGAAGCGCTGGAGAATGAGGATTACGAACGCGCGAGCAAATTGCGCGACGAGCTCAAGCGGCGCGAGCAGACGAACTGACGTCCTGTCGGCCACTCGTCGGCTCTGAAATGCTGCTCAGTGTGGGACGTCGGCCGAACGAGGAATGCGGCATTAACCCCATCTTCGCTTCCAACCCATTCAGCATGATGAAGCATTCCCGCTTGATCGCCCTCGCAGCGCTCGCCTTGGCCGCAACGTCCTCCTTCGCGCAAGGCGGACCAGCGCCCCTCACCGGCGTGAGCGGCATGGGCATCGTCCGCGGCCTCATCGGCATGCTCACCATCGTGGGCATCGCCTGGCTCTTCAGCGCCAAACGCAAGCAGGTCGATTGGAAGGTGGTGGGCATCGGGCTCGCCTTCCAACTGGTGATGGCCCTGCTGATCCTGTACGTGCCGCCCGCGCAATGGCTCTTCGAGCTCGTGGGCAAAGGCTTCGTGAAGGTGCTCGACTTCACCAAGGCCGGCAGCGAATTCCTCTTCCGCGACCTGCTCAATGTGAAGAGCATGGGCTTCATCTTCGCGCTGCAGATCCTCCCCACCATCATCTTCTTCAGTGCGCTCACCAGCGTGCTCTTCTACCTCGGCATCATACAGAAAGTGGTGTATGCTTTGGCCTGGGCCTTGAACAAGACCATGCGCCTGAGCGGTGCCGAGAGCCTGAGCACGGCGGGCAACATCTTCCTCGGGCAAACCGAAGCACCGCTGATGGTGAAGGCCTATCTGGACAAGATGAACCGCTCGGAGATCTTCCTGGTGATGACCGCCGGCATGGCAACGGTCGCAGGTGGCGTGCTCGCGGCCTATGTGGGCTTCCTCGGCGGCGATGATCCCGTGGCGCGGCTCTTCTTCGCCAAGCACCTGCTCACCGCCAGCGTGATGGCCGCGCCCGGCGCGGTGGTGGTGGCCAAGATCCTCTTCCCGCAGACCGAGGCCATCGATTCCAAGATTGAAGTGGGGATGGACCGCGTGGGCAGCAACCTGCTCGACGCCATGAGCAACGGCACCACCGAGGGCCTGAAACTCGCTGCCAACGTAGGTGCCATGCTGCTCGTGTTCTTCGCCTTCATCGCCATGGCCAACTACGGCTTCCACAAGCTGGGCGATGCGCTGGGCATCAACAACTGGGTGTCACAGGTGTCGAACGGCAACTTCCAGAAGCTCTCCCTTGAGTTCATCCTCGGCTACTTGTTCGCGCCCATCATGTGGCTCATCGGTGTGGCCAGCGAAGACATCACCCTGGCCGGAAGGCTCGTGGGCGAGAAGATCATCGCCAGCGAATTCGTGGGCTACGAGAGCCTCGCTTCACTGAAGGCCAGCGGCGCCTTCACCTACCAGCGCAGCATCGTCATGAGCACCTACATGCTCTGCGGCTTCGCCAACTTCGCCAGCATCGGCATCCAGATCGGCGGCATCGGTTCGCTCGCGCCCAGCCGCCGCCAATGGCTCAGCGAGTTCGGCCTGCGCGCGCTGCTGGGCGGCACGCTCGCCTCTTTGCTCAGCGCCACCATCGTGGGCATGCTCATCTAACCCTTATCACATGATCCGGATCCTGATCGCCGCCAGCACGCTGTTGCTCGCCGCCACGGCACATCCCCAAGCCACAGTCGTGCAACAGGGCAAGCCGTTCACGAAAACGCTGAAAGGCAGCAGCGGCGACATCTTCACCGTGGTGGATGGGGTCTTCGCCAACGACGGAAAGCATACGCTCTATGTGGAAGAGGGACTCACTCCGAAAATGGTTCGGCTCGATGGCATGCTCCAACCAGCGGAAGAACTCATCCTAAAGGACGTTGATGCCAATGGCGCAAAATGGACCGGCGTGATGCCATTGATGGCCGACAAGCGCATGCGCGTGCTTCTCGTCAGCCCTGGCAAGAAAGGCAGCGCTTTCGGCATCGGCGAAGTGGAAATGAAGGGCGCGCTCGGGATTACAGGCATCCGCAAGCTCGTGGATGTGGAAATGCCGTACGCGAACGACCCCTCCAATACCATGGCCGTGCGCCCCATGCCCGACCCGATCCTCTTCTCGCGCGGGCTCGCCTTCGCGCAGCGCGAAAGGCTGATCGCCTCGCCCGACGGCCAGCACTACCTGCTCAACCACTTCACGAACAAGGGCAAGGGCAACAAGCGCATCGCATTGGCCTGGCTCGACAAGGATTTCACGGTGCTCTGGCAGGCCACCGCCGAGCTACCGCTCGAAGATGCGAAGAGCACCATCCACCAGGTCACGGTGGATAACGAAGGCACCGTTCGGCTCCTCGTGTACCTCTTCCAATGCAAGAGCGAGGAGCAGATGGGCGACAAGAACTGCCACGAACTTCATCTGGCCACGATCACCGAGAACGGGAAAACCGTTAGTGACATCATCCTCGAGAAGGATTTCGTGAGCAGCGCGCGGATTCTTCCGCGCGAGAAAGGAAAGGTTTCAGTGGCCCTGCGTTACGGAGCGCTCACGGGACAGCCCGGTGCCGTGGTCACCTTCGACCCGAACGACCCGAAGCTGAAGCCCACGCCGATCGTCACCCAGCGCTTGCCCAGCATCCGCAAGGCGCGGCTGATGGCTTACGGCGATCCAACAGCCGATCCACGCAAACCTGTTGCGCGCACCGCGAAAGTGCCCGACGAGATCGTGGATATGGTAGAAGCGCACGATGGTGGATTGCTGGTGACGGAGACCTTCCTGCAGCACGACTTCCTGCTGCAAGTGGGCGAAGCGCTGGCCATGCGCCGCCTCAGCGGTCCGGTGCGCGTGAGCCATGTGCAAGCCAACGACAGCATCGGTTGGCAGCGTGTGATCGAGCGCGCGCTGATGACCACTGCAGGTCAGGCATATGATGGCAGCGTTGTTCAGCCTATGGAAGGGAACATGCTGCTGATGCACGGTCACACTCCGCGAGGCTATGACGCCATCCTGCGCGCGGGCAGCGAAGCAGCAGGCACCAAGGAGCAACGGCCCGCAGAACCACAGGTGCTCAAGGCCGTGTTCATGAGCACCAAGGATGGCAGCTTGCAGCGCGAAGGCACAGCACTCATGATGGAGGACGGCTTCGTGCCCTGCCCCATGGGCGTGGTGCTGGATTGGGGCGGCAGCAAGGCCCTGGTGAAGAGCTACGATCGCGGATCGCAATACCGGTTCACGGTGATCGATCTGGGCAAATTGGGCGATGAGAAGTAATTGAATGTTGACCTGGATTGAGGGTTGATGGCCGCCATTTCCTCAAGCTTCAACCCGCAACATGGCCGGGACTAGCTTCGCGCGCCTGACTGCCGAGGGCGAACCATGGCCGAACCGCAACACGCGAATTCACTCACCGACCGCTGGCTAGCCGCCGGCTCGGCGCTGCTGGAGCGCGTGCGGCAGTGGCTCGTGCAGAGCCGCGCGAAGGACTTCATCCTGCTCGCCCTCCCCTATCAGATCAGTGCGGTGCTCACCGCGCTCATCGCCGTAGGCTACGCCTGGCTCTTCAATTGGATGGGCGACCGCAACGCCGAACTGCTGGCCATCGACCGCAGGCTCATCTTCATCTCGGCGCCCATCACCTTCCTCATGGCCTGGTGGCTCGTGTACCGCTTCGCGCCATTGGCCGGGGGCAGCGGCATCCCGCAGCTCATGGCCGCGATCGATGTGGCCACTGATAAGAAGCGCGATCGCAGCGGACGCTTTCTCAACCTGCGCATCCTGCTCGTGAAGATCGTGAGCAGCCTTGCCATGGTGGTGGGCGGCGGCGCCGTGGGGCGTGAAGGCCCTACGCTGCAAATCGCTGGCAGCATCTACCGCACCGTGCACCGCTTGCTGCCGCCCTTCTGGCCCAAGGTTAGCCGCCGCATCATGATGATCACCGGTGGCGCTGCAGGCTTGAGCGCGGCCTTCAACACGCCACTGGGCGGGATCGTGTTCGCGGTGGAGGAACTCACCAAGACGCACATGGCGCAGTTCCGCACCGCCGTGCTCACCGCGGTGATCCTCTCCGGAATGACGGCGCAATGGCTGCTGGGGCCTTACCTCATGCTCGGTTATCCGAAGCTGGCGCCGGCCACCATCAGCTTCATGTACAAGATCCTGCTGCTATCGGCCATCGCCGGCATCACGGGTGCGCTCTTCTGCCGCGTGGTGCTCGCCATCGACAAGTTCAGGCGCGGCTTGCACGGCGCGGTGGCCAACGGTGCCTTCGCGCTGGCCTGCGCGTTGCTCTTCGCCAGCGTGGTGTACTTCTTCGGCGCGGCGGCCATCGGGAGCGGCCACCTGCTGCTCGAGGACCACCTCTTCGCCGATGATCCGAATACCGGCGCGGGCAACGTAGGCGCGCGTGTGCTGGGCTCGCTCTTCAGCTTCACCGCTGGTGGCGCGGGCGGCATCTTCGCACCCTCACTGGCCAGCGGCGCGGCCATCGGCGGGTGGCTCACCGATGCCCTTGGCCTGGCCAGCAACCGTGGCCAATTCAACCTGCTCGTGCTCGCGGGCATGACCGCCTTCCTCAGCGGCGTCACCCGCTCGCCCTTCACCAGTGCCATCCTCGTGCTGGAGATGACCGACCGCCACAGCGCCATCTTCCAACTGATGTACGCCAGCGTGGTGGGCTACCTCATCGCCTACGTGGTGGACCGCAAGAGCTACTACGAGCGGATGAAGGATAGGCTGCTGAAGGCGATGCCGGATTGGAAGGGGGAGGAAGAGGAGGCTGCGAGCAGGGCCTAGCCGCGCCACACCAACCATGCCACGGCGAATGCGAGGAGGGGGTTGTTAATGACCCCCTCCAAAATTTTGAGCGATCTTTTCGTTCGCTCAACTTCGTTCTTCCAATACCCAATATCATGTTCACGGTTCACGGTTCACGGTTCTAGGCTCGGTGCTCGCTGCACTGATGGCTTTCGCCGTTCATGAAGCAACAGCCCAGCTCACCGTAACGCTGGCGCCCACCAACTACAACGGTTACCACATCACCTGCTTCGGCCAAAAGGACGGGGCCATCGACGCCACAGTGACCGGTGGCACGGCGCCGTACAGTTACCTGTGGTCCAATGGAAGCACGGACGAGGATATCGACAGTATCCCCTCGGGGTATTACAAGATCACCGTGATGGATGCGGACTCGAACGTGGTGAGCGCGGAGATCACCCTCAGGGAACCGATTGCCCTGCGGGTGGGTGCGATCCCGTTCATGTACCCGAACGGCCTGAACATAAGCTGCCACGAGTGCTACAACGGCAGCATCGATATCACCGTGACGGACGGCGTGCTGCCCTACAGCTACGATTGGGGCGACGGGGTGTACACCCAGGACCGCAGCGACTTAGGAGCAATGACCTATGCGGTGAGGGTAACGGATGGCAACGGGTGCATAGCCAAGTCGGCCGCGCTGTTCCTCACGCAGCCCGATCGGAAGGACTGGACGATGGAAGGCAACGCCAACACGGATGCGGAGCAGCACTTCTTCGGGACCACGGACAGCACAGATGTGGTGCTCAAGAGCAATGGGCAGGAGCGGCTGCGGCTGATGGGCAATGGCGAGGTGAAGCTCACCAGCCCGCTGCTGGGCAATGGCGTGGTGTACTTGGATGGGCTGGGCGTGCTGCGAGGCGGCGGATTCCCGCCCAACAAACCGCCCATAGCACCAGGCCTTTGCCGCTTGCTCGGCGATTACCCCTACTGGGAAACGCGGGGCAACGCCTTCGACGACCTGTGCCCCGAGGAACAACCCGTTCTCGGAACGCGCACGAACCACGCGCTCAGCATCATCACCGCCGATGCCGAGCGCATGATCATCCATACCAACGGCAAAGTGGGCATCGGCACCGCGCCGCCAGCAGGCGCCATCACCAATTGGCGGCTCTATGTCGCGGATGGCATCGCCACCGCCGATGTGCTGGTGAAGCATGCGCCGTGGCCCGATTACGTCTTCGCAGAGGGCTACTCCCTGCTCCCCTTGAATGAGCTCCGTGATTTCCTGCAACGGCACAAGCACCTGCCGCATGTTCCTTCAGCAGCGGAACTCGATGCGCAGGGCGGCGTGGCCTTGGCCGAACATGCGCGCGCCCTTACGCGCACCGTGGAAGAGCAAGCGCTATACATCCTGCAGATGGAGGAGCGGTTGCAACGTGTGGAGCAGCGAATGGTGCACCTCGAAGCGTCGAAGCCATGAAGCCCGCCAGCGCACGAGCCAACGGCTGCGAGCCTCGGGCCTCAGGCTGCACCGTGCAGGCCATAGGGCAAGGTGCAGCCCGAGGCCCGCAGCCCGAAGCCTGCACTCAGTGGCGCAGCTGCGTGAGCATCTTTGTGTGGCTGGCGGTGTTCGCAACGGCGATGAACACTTTCGTACAAACGCCCTACCCCGAACTGACCATACAGGATGTGGCATGGACCGAGGGCACGCACCATTACGCGGTCACGAACAGCATCCTCTCGCCCGGCACGCCCAACCTGCCCGCCACGATTTCGGTCACGGCCGATGCCGAATTCGTTTCGGCAAGCTCGGTGCGCTTGGCGCCGGGCTTCCATGCGGGCGGGTTCAGCGGTGGTGGACGATTCAGGGCACGCATCGATCAAGGCGTGGGCCAAGTGGCCGACCTCATCATCTTGCCGCAAGAGCCCTATTCGTACATCGCGGACAACATCGTGCATGTACACAAGTGGGAGAAGCTGGAGGTGGGCCTGAGGCTGCCGCAGGATTATCAGGATGCCGTGGAGCGGTTCTTTGAGAATTACTACCCGAACGTTGCCGATCCATACGAAAGCGTACCGAGCAATACGGATCCCGCTCACGATCTGAACCCATACGCTGACGATTCGCTACAGGTGGTAATAACACTATCGGACCCTAATGGCACGACTCGCCTGAAATGGGGCTTCTTCATGCGTGAAGCGAAGTGGGCGAGCAATCAGCCTAATGCGAATCTTGTACAAGACCCAAGTCACCCGCTTAACCCTTACCATATCCGATTTCGATTTGCGCCGGATATGGAGGGCAAATGGCAATTCAGCGTGAGCTTGAAGGCGCCCTATACCAGCACTCTTTCCGAAGTTCCTCTACCAGACCAGCACCACACAGGCTATTCGTTCCTATGCGAACCCCGAATGCCGGAAAACAAGGGACCGTTAAGCGTGAATCCAGCGAACAAGCGAGTGCTTTGGTTCGAGGACGTCCAGGAACCCTTCATAGGGCT
>DAORNP010000035.1:10375-18856 GCA_035441065.1 Flavobacteriales bacterium
GCTTGGAGTCAACCTTTCGGATTGGCAAAGTGGTCCTTGGGATAGTATGGACACCTACCGCATGAAGCGGCGATACTTCGATGAAATGCTCAACGCTCTGCCAACTCTCAATTCCGTCGGCGGGAACTTTGCGCGAACTTTCCTCATGCGCAATGCCTTCGCCCCCGAATGGGGGAATCTCGGCGTATATGACAAGTACTTGGCACATGATGCTTGCGGCAACATTTTGACCTATCGGAATAGCTGTCAGAATCAAGCCTGGGCATTTGACCGAATCATGGAAGAAGCGAGTGCGCAAGGCATCTACTTGCAAGTTTGGATCGACCCTTACCCGCCGATCATCGACATGCAATACAACTGGTACGGTCATTCGTATCTGCTGCATTTCGTTGAGCCGACAAGGGATCCCGTGAGTCAACGATTCGACATGAAGCAGTTCTTCTTCACACCAAACGCCCCGTTGGATGAGCCGGAGAACGTGTTCTACTGGTGGAAGCGCAAATACAAGTACATCATGAACCGCTGGGGCTGGTCCGCAAAATTGGCCATCATCGAACCGTTCAATGAAATCGACCAATTGTTGACATACAGCGATGTTGACCTGACGCCGCCGAGCGGGGCATCTGTTTGCCCGAACAACAAGATCAACTGGATCAAGGACGACCAATTAAGAGGAACCGTCAATGACTGGTTCACGCAGATCGCACAGTTCGTGCGGGGCGAGCAGAATCTTCAGGAACCCGCGCATTCACCGCTTGCGGAAAGCAAAAAGTTGTTCTTGGCGAGCTACACGAGCGGGCGCGATGCATTCGATTGGTCAACGGGCGAACCCAACGTTCCACCCTATAGTGACTACTTGCTTCCATTCACGAACACCGAGGTTGACTTGATCGATGTCCATATGGGACTCTACCCCAACCTGCAAGGGCCGGATAACGACACGGCCCCCGAGAAAGCAGACAGATACTTGAAAGCGAGTGTTGACCGGACAAATGAATTCTGGCAGACTTTCCCCTCGCCCAGCGCTTCGCTCAACGAGCGAAAGCCCTTCAACCACGGTGAGTTCAACCACTACACTCATTTCACCGTACCGAACCCGATCCCGAACCTGCCCCCGGTTTGGAGCAACGATGTAGAGAAAATCTTCCACAACTACGATGTCTCCTTCCACAACGAGCTTTGGGCCAGCGCATTCTCGGGCAAGTTCGCTGCGGGCACAAGTTGGCATCGGGAAAGGGTGTTCTGGTGGAATGGGACACTGGCGATGCCGCCGACTGATGGGGCGAATACTTTTCAGCACAGCCAAACACAACAATTCTCAAATAGCGTGGGAGATGTGAATGGCTTGTTGGTCAATGGGCAGACTAAACTGGTAAGGAACAATCGTTTGCTCCATCACTTCCGCCCACTTTCGGATTTCCTAAACAGGCCCAGCATCGCTGACCTCGGCGTACTTTCGGGTGACTTCACCCCAGCCTTTTTCTACGACGACGCGCCTGTGTACCCCAATCCAATTGAGTGCTATTACCTGAGGAATGATCAGAGCACAGCCATTGGCTGGGTGCATAACAGGAATGCCTCTGTGGCAAAGAGCTTTTACGTGAAAAGCGGCACCAGCAACGAGAATTTCCTCGGTTGCACGGCACCTGCAAATGATAGCATCACGCTCACCGGCTTTTTTCCGTTACATGCCCATTATATCACCTGGTTCCCTACGCGAATTGGGGCTGCTGATTTACCACCTGATACCGAGTTCCCTGATGTGCTCATGAGCACATCGAGCGGGGAAATCACGATTGTACTGTCTGGACATTTCAATGGGACAGAGGACAGCTACTTGGACACCCTTCACTCGGACTACGCTTTCGTTATCACACACCAGCCCTTCGTCAAGAATCTGCAGCAAGTGGATGAACCAGAAACGCCGGAGGATTCCTGGGATTTCTTGGCCTATCCGAACCCAACACGAGGGGTGCTCATGCTTCGTTTTTTGATGATGAGACCAAGGACATCACGGTATTCGACGTTGCTGGCCGACGGGTAGTCGCCTTTCATAATGTCACGCACCAAGAGCTGCAGATGCCAACAGACGCTTTTGCTAAGGGTGTTTACTGGGTGCATGTACGGAACGCGACCATGCAGAAAGTGAAGAAGGTCATCATTTACTGAGCCATGAAATATTTCGAACACATCCTGCTCATGCTCTTAGCTGCGCCTGCGGCCATGTCCCAGCCTACTTTCCAGCACTTTTACCAATCAGCACCTAGCTACAGCTTCAACCTGATTGAACTTCCCAGCCATGACATCCTGGCCCAATTGGGGGCCACGCAGCGTGTCAATGGGGTCGGCCTCATCGACTTCTCGCGGTCGTTTGTTGCGGATGGCATTTACCGTGCGGAAACCCTTAGGCAGATTGATGCGAACTCCTTTCTATTCTGCACAGGGTTGCATGCAAGTACCTGCATGTGGCAACCTGGCATGCAAATCTTTCCGGTTGTGGGCCGGATGGACTCTCTCGGCTTTGCCCATAGCATATTGCGCTATGAAATGAATTTAGGACTGTGTTACGGGACGCCCGGCGGCCTGGAAGCATTAGTAAATGGCGGAGCGATTATTTGGGGCCGCTCCAAGACATTCTATGCCCTGCGTACCGATTCATCATTGGTCTCGAACTGGGCCATTCAGGTCATGCACCAAGGCGGCTTCCAATTCATCAAGGAGCTGCCCGGCGGCGATTTGCTGGCGGGCATCAACATGGACGCGGCCGGAGCGGTGGTGGCCCGAATGACGGCCGATGGCGACTTTATCTGGAGCAAGAGCTATATGCGGCCCAAGGGCATGGTACACGACGCTCTCATCGAGCCCGACGGCTCCATCATCGTGTTGGGCATGACCGACAGCCTCAACATGAGCATGTTCATGACCTTGCCGCCTTGGTACCAACCCAAGCTCTTCATGATGAAGCTCAATGGTGATGGTGTGGTTCAGTGGTGCAAGGGTTGGCACAACAACACCTTCCGTTGGTTTCCGCATCAACCAGCGCGCATCAAGCGCACCCTCGATGGTCGGTATGCCGTGCTGGCAACCTTGGGCATGCCGCAGAACAACTTGGAGTTCCGACCCATCCTGATTAAGACAACCGTGAACGGCGATACACTATGGACCAGCTCCACGGGCCAGCTGGGCTACATCTACCTTACACAGGACCTATTGCCCCATTCCGACGGGGGCTATCACTTCAGCGGCATTATTTATGGCGACCTGCCCGACTTGAACTCCGGGCTGCCATACATCTTCAAGGCCGATTCTCTCGGTCGCTTCGGTTGCTTTCAGGAGCACTACCCTCTAGAAGCCTTGGACCTCTTTCCTGCAGACAGCTCTTTCTCCCTGAACTACATCCACGGAACTGCCACCGCTACCCCGGTGTATGCGCAAGACAGCATATTGGACCCTAGCATCTTCACCACTTGGAACGCCTGCACCTTCGCCACTAACGTGCCCAATAGCCTCGATCGCGGCCGCTCGATGTCCATTCGCCCCAACCCCAACACCGGCCGCTTCACCGTGCAGTTCACAGACCCGCTCATGGCTGAGAGCTATTACAGCGTGTATGATGCCATGGGCAAGCACTTGTTCCAGCGCCCGCTGCCTAAGGGCCGGGATACGGAGGAGGTGGATCTATCGCGCTTCGGCGCTGGCACCTACGTGATCCGCTTCACGGATAAGGAGGGGAGCTGCTATGAAAGGGTGGTGGTGGAGTAGGGCGCGCCGCACGGGGGTTATCGACACCCGTTAGCATCTCGCCCAAAGCCCGACCATGGGGCCCGATACCTTCGCCACCGGACCCATGCAACAGTACCACGACCTCCTCCGCCACATCCTCGACCACGGCGCGCAGAAGCACGACCGCACCGGCACCGGCACGATCAGCTGCTTCGGCTACCAGATGCGCTTCGACCTGAGCGAGGGTTTTCCGATGCTCACCACCAAGAAGCTGCACGTGAAGAGCATCGTGCACGAGCTGCTCTGGTTCCTGGCGGGTGATACCAACATCAAATACCTCCAGGAGAACGGCGTGAAGATCTGGGACGAGTGGGCCGATGCCGAGGGCAACCTCGGCCCGGTGTACGGCTACCAGTGGCGCAGCTGGCACGCCCCCGATGGCCGCGTGATCGACCAGATCGCGAACGTGGTGGAGATGATCAAGAAGAACCCCGATAGCCGCCGCTTGATCGTGACCGCATGGAACCCCGCTGATGTGGACCGCATGGCGCTTCCGCCCTGCCACGCACTGTTCCAGTTCTATGTGGCGGATGGCAAGCTCAGCTGCCAACTCTACCAGCGCAGCGCCGACGTGTTTTTGGGTGTGCCCTTCAACATCGCGAGCTACGCGCTCCTCACGCTGATGGTGGCCCAAGTGTGCGGACTGAAGCCCGGCGAGTTCGTGCACAGCTTCGGCGATGTGCATCTCTACAACAATCACATCGAGCAGGCGAAACTGCAACTCACGCGCGAGCCACGCGCGCTGCCGCGCATGGAGATCGACCCGAGCGTGACCGATCTCTTCGCTTTCCGCTACGAGCACTTCACGCTGAAGGGCTACGATCCGCATCCGCACATCAAGGCCGAGGTTGCGGTATGATCGTCTCGGCCATCGCAGCCGTGGCGGAGAACGGCATCATCGGCCACCAGGGCGATCTGCCGTGGAGCCTGCCCGACGACATGGCGTGGTTCCAGCATCACACCAAGGGCCACCATGTGATCACGGGCCGCAAGAATTATGAGAGCATCCCCTCGAAGTACCGCCCGCTGAAGGGCCGTGTGAACCTGGTGGTGACGCGCAATGCCGCATACAAAGCGCCCGGCGCGGCGGTGGTAACCAGCATCGAAGCGGCATTGGACCTCGCACGTGCAGCGGGCGAGGCCGAGGCCTTCATCATCGGCGGCGGCGAGATCTACCGTGAAGCCTTCGCGAAAGGGCTGGTGCAACGCCTTTACCTGACCAGGGTGCATGCCCACTTGAAGGGCGATACACGCTTCCCCGAGGTGGCACCGGCCGAATGGCGCGAGCTGAGCCGGCAGCATCATCCGGAAGATGAGAAGCATGCGCACGCCTTCAGCTTCCTGATCCTGGAACGGATCTGAACGATGGGCATACGACTTGCGTCAAAGGCCGCGTTCTGAACCAACTTCGCATTATCAAACGCCTGCGCCAGGCCATGGCGCACCCTCATGAAGAACCGCAAGTTGCTCCTGTTGATTCCGGTGTTCGCCATTGGCCTTTTGGCCTGCCGGAAAGAGAAGACCGAGGCCCCCGACATGGACTACGCCGCTGCCAGCGACAACGCCCGCGCCGACGACATCTTCAACGACATGCTCTCGATGGTTGACAAGGCCGTGAAGGACAACGGCCTGCGCGACCTGTGCGACCCCACGGTCACCTTCGACACCACCGCCACGCCGCGCACCATCACGCTCGATTTCGGCGATGTGAACTGCACCGCCTCGAATGGCCGCTTGCGCCGCGGGCAGATCCTGGTGAGCTATACCGGCCGCTACCGCGACGAAGGCACCGTGATCACCATCACACCGCTGAACTACTACGTGAACAACAACCTGGTATCCGGCACCAAGACCGTGACCAACATGGGGCTGAACGCCAACGATCAACCCTATTTCACCATTACCGTGAACGGTACTATCACTGGCAGCAATGGCAGCTGGGTGGCTACGCACCAAGCCCAGCGGATACGCACCTGGATCCAAGGCTCCGGCACGGCACAGCTGAGCGATGACGTGTACCTGATAACCGGCGCGGGCAGCGGGGTGAACCGAAACGGCATCCCCTACGTGAGCCAGATCACGCAAGCACTGCGGATCGAACTGGGCTGCAGCTGGTACGTAGTGAGCGGTACCGTGGTAGTCACGCCTACCGGTCGCCCGGCGCGCACCATCGACTACGGCAACGGTGCGTGCGACGGCACCTTCACGGTGAGCGTGAACGGCCAGACCTACACGGTCACGATCGGCTGACCGAACGGAAAGATCCCAGAGCAAGGCCATCGGGGAACCGGTGGCCTTGTTGCTTTCGCCGGCTCTGCGGATCAGCTGAACCGCCCATCCCAGCGATTGCCGCTCATCACCATTCATCACAAGATGGCCATTGGCTGGGTCTAGCTTCGATCCCGGATGACCTACTTCCGTCGCGTGCCCATCCGTTACCGCACCGTGCTGCTCACAGCCGTGGTGCTGGCCACGCTCTTCCTCTTCCAGGCCTACATGCACCACTATGTGTACCAGGGCCTGAAGGACATGGGCGAGTTCCGCTGGTGGCGCGAAGCGCCGGTGCCCTACCTCAACTTCTTCTTCTGGGCGCTGCTCTGCCCGCTGGTGTACATCATCTTCCAGCGCTGGCCGTTCACATCGAAGCCGCTCTGGAAGGTGATCCTCGCGCATGTGGGGCTCGGACTGGTGATCGCCGCCTTCCATGAGGTGGTCACCTCTTCGATCTACTACGGCATACTGCAGCTGCGCGACGAGTTCGACTTCGCCGACCCCAACTACCGCGACTGGGCCTATCACGCGTTGCTGCCCGCCATCTTCACCCGCACCATGGAGTACTGGGTGCTCATGGGCGTGCTGGTGGCGCTCGATAGCGCGCGCCTTCGACGCGTGGAGCATGAGCAATTGATGCGCGTGCAGAATGAGCTCCAAGCCACCCAGCTCAGCGCACTCAAGAAGCAATTGCAGCCGCACTTCCTCTTCAACACCCTGAACACGGTGAGCGCGCTGATGGACGAGCACATCGGCGATGCGCGCAAGGTGCTCAGCCGCCTAGGGCAATTGCTGCGGATCACGTTGGACCAGAGCCGTGCCGACAGGGTCTCATTGGAGCAGGAGATCGATTATGTGCGCAACTACCTCGACATCGAGAGCATCCGGTTCCGCGACCGGATCCAGGTGCGCTACGAGGTGCCCGCCGAGTTGCTGAAGGCGCAGGTGCCCGGCCTCGTGCTGCAGCCCTTGGTGGAGAATGCGATCAAGCACGGCACCGACGATGCGCATGCGCAGGTGGAACTCACCGTGCGCGCTCAGCGGTTTGACGGACGGTTGGCGCTGGAAGTGGCAGACAACGGAAAGGGCTGTCGCGATGTCCATAAGGCCATGAGCAACGGCGGCATCGGCCTGCGCAATGTGCGTGAGCGCATGCGCCTCCTGTACGGCGAGTCCGGCACACTCACCATCGCATCACCGAACGGACATGGGTTCACGGCAACCGTGAGCCTTCCACTCGACCTGTAAGCAATCAAATCAGCCATGAAACACATACGGACATTGATCGCCGACGATGAGCCCGCCGCACGCGCGCGCCTGGCCAAATTGCTAGCGCAAGATGCCGAAGTAGAAGTGGTGGGCGAGTGCCGCAACGGGCTGGAAGCCGTTGAAGCGGTGAACAAGCATCGTCCCGACCTGGTCTTCCTCGATGTGCAGATGCCCGGAATGAATGGCCTTGAGGCAGTGGACAAGCTGCCCACCGACCGCATGCCCTTCGTGGTGTTCGTAACGGCACACGACCGCTATGCGCTGAAGGCCTTCGACGTGAACGCCGTGGACTACCTCCTGAAGCCTTATGACGATGACCGCTTCTTCGCCTCGCTGGAGAAGGCCAAGCGACACATCGACATGAAGATGAACCATCGGCTCACCGGTAGGCTGATGGACCTGGTGCGCGAGCACATGCACGCCAAGAGCGAGCACACCGAGGCCTTCAGCATTCGCGACAAGGGGCGCGAGCACAAGGTGAACGTGAGCGATATCCTCTACCTGCAGGCCGAAGGCAACTACCTGCGGCTCCAGCTCAAGGACCGCCACTTCCTGCACCGCATGACCATGAATGCCGTGGAGAGCGAGCTTGACCCCGCCCGCTTCCTGCGCATCCACCGCAGTTACATCGTGAACCGGGCCCACGTACGCAATGCCCGGTATAGCGGGAACAACGAATTCATCTTCGCCATGGCCAACAATGAGCGCATCGTGAGCGGCCGCAGCTACAAGGAGCAAATCGCCTCGGTTTTGCAGGAGCAGCCCGCCTGAGGCCCACGGGCTTGCCGGGTCGACCCGTTCCTCTACTTTCACGGCCCTTTTCGCCGTGGAGACCCTTCATCGCATTCCCGCTGCACCAGTTCTTGAAACGGGTCCGGCTTCACTCAAACCGGAGCCCACACGTGACCCCGATTCCCGGTTGCTGGCGCGCTGGTCGGTGCCCGTGCTGCTGGTTGGAGTCGGAATCGTCGCTGCGATCCATGTCCCCCAGTCCATCGATCTGGGTGATGAGGGCTTCCTGGCGCACAGCGCGCAGCGCGTGATGCAAGGCCAATTGCCGCATCGCGATTTCTATTCGCTGCAGGGTCCGCTCTCCTCGTTGCTGGCCGCTGCCTGGAGCACCATGTTCGGGCTCTCCTTCCTCAAGCTGCGCCTGCT
>DAORNP010000035.1:18869-27513 GCA_035441065.1 Flavobacteriales bacterium
GCATGCGGCCATGGTGGTGCTTACATATTCGATTGCCCGGCGCTTCGCGAGCCCTGCATGGGCATTGGGCGCAGGTGCTGTGGCCGCAACCATTGGTTTGCCGCACATGCACTTCGCGCCGCTCGCGGTGTGGCAGGGCATCACCTTCAGTCTAGCGGCCGTTGCCCTGGCGCTGCATAGCATTCGCCGGCCCGAAGGCAAGCTTGCCTTCGCTTCGGGTATCGCCGCTGCGCTCAGCGTGCTCGCGCGCCACGACCAAGGCGCTTACCTGGTCATCGCCATACTCGTGCTCACTGTCGCCTTGCGCGCTGTGCCTGGCACGCGGCTCGCACCCGGACCGCGATTCAAACTGGGCGCGTGGCTGCTGGGTGCAGCAGTGATTGCTGTGCCAGCGCTGCTCTTCTTCTGGGCCAGTGGCGCCCTGCCCGCCATGTGGGAACAGTTGGTGCTCTTCCCGCTCACGCGTTACGGCGCAACCAGCGCTCTGCCCATGCCGAACCTCGGGCAGGAAGGGCCAACGGGCAGCTTGCTCGCATTCGTTGTTTTCAGGCTGGCTCCGCTTTTCGCGATCACCGCGCTCGTTCTGGTGGGCATTCGTTCGCGCCGCGCGGGTTATGCCGAAAGTGAGGCGATCGGCCTCTTCCTCGCGATGTGGACATTGCTCTTCTACTTGCAAGTCACCGTGCGCTCCGACCTCGCGCACCTCGTGCTCACCGTCGCCCCCATGCTCAGCTTGATGGCCTGGATGCCCGGCTATGCCATGCGTGCGCTCGGGAAAGAAGGTGAGCCGCACAAGCAGTGGAGGCAAGGCATTTCGGCTTTAGGCTCGGTGGGCTTCGCCGGAATGGCTTTGGTGGCTTGGCACATGCTGCTTCCCACATACGAGCGGCAAGCGCAGCCCATTGCCTCCGCACAAGCGGGTGTCTTCGAAGCCGAAGCGCCCGAGATCAATGGAGTGCTGGCATCCATCGCGCAGCATTCGGCTAATGGCGATGCCCTGCTCGCTTTGCCTTACCACCCGGCCTACTACGTGCTCGCCGATAGGCGCAACCCCACGCGCTGGGGCTACCATTGGCCCGGCGACCGTACCGCCGGAGAGCAACAGCAGCTCATCGCGCAAGTCGCGTTAGACCCGCCAGCAGTCGTCGTCATCTTTGATCGCGACAGCACAGCTGCCTTTCTCGGACCCGTCGTGCAATGGGTAGAGGCCAACTATGCGCCCATTGATGCGCAGGCCGATCCGGTGATCTACAGGCCACGCACGCCGTAGGGATACCTTCGGCGCATGCACTTCCGCCCAACCGGTGCACTGCGTGTGATCGCGGTCGCCCTTTTCCAACTAGCATCTTTCCACTTTCAGCTTTCCGCCCAACGCCCTCCCGCACAACCCCACGCCGCCGAGATCCTGCACAAGATGCAGAAGCTCAATGTGCTCGGCAGCGTGCTCTACATCGTGGCGCATCCCGATGACGAGAATACCAAATTGATCGCCTGGCTGGCCAACGGCAAGAAGGTGCGCACCGGCAACCTCAGCCTAACGCGCGGCGATGGCGGACAGAACCTCATCGGTCCCGAGCTGGGCGATGCGCTGGGCATCATCCGCACGCAGGAGTTGATGGAGGCGCGGCGCATCGATGGCGGCGAGCAGTTCTTCACCCGCGCGGTGGACTTCGGCTACAGCAAGAACGCTGCGGAGAGTTTTGAGAAGTGGGGCAAGCAGGAAGTGCTGAGCGATGTGGTGCGCGTGATCCGCACCTTCCGGCCCGATGTGATCATTACCCGTTTCGCACCCGACCGCAGCGCGGGGCACGGCCACCACGAGGCCAGTGCCATCCTCGCCGAGGAAGCCTTCGACCTGGCCGGTGATCCCAAGGCTTTTCCGGAACAACTGGAGCAAGGCCTCGAAGTATGGCAGCCGCGCCGCCTCTTCTTCAACGGCAGCACCTGGTGGAAGAAGGACCTCGCCGACATTGCCAAGAGCGACCCCGATTGGTTCAGCGTGGACGTGGGCGGCTATGATCCGCTGCTGGGCCTGAGCTACACGGAGATCGCCGGGCGCAGCCGCAGCATGCACAAGAGCCAGGGCTTTGGTGCCGCTGAAACGCGGGGGGAGATGCTGGAGTACCTCAGGCTGGTCAAAGGTGACCGACCGAAGACGAAGGACATTTTCGAGGGGATCGATATGACGTGGGGAAGGGTAAAGGGGGGAGAGAGAATAAAGGCACACATCGATGAGATCCTATCAAACTACAGTGTCACCAACCCAGAGAAAAGCGCAACCAAGCTTGCCATATTGCTCGAAGCACTCCGCTCACTATATAGCACTAAAGCGGATACTTGGTTTGCTCCCATCAAATGGCGCCCTGTGGAGTCCTTGCTAAGCGAGGTGCTCGGTATAGCTATCGAGGCCACAAGCCCCGTGTACTATTCCGCTGAAAGTGATTCAATGACCGCGACCTTTTCTGTGCTACAGAGACGACCATCAATGCGGGTTGAGGTCAACGGTTTCGTTGAGCCAGATATAGCGGACATTCGTGTGGGTAATGATCTTATCCCTAACGTTCGATGGGAGCGATCACTCGGTTATCGCAATCCTACCATGGACTATTTAGATCAACCCTTCTGGCTCCAGAGGCCTCGAACCAATCTCTACGATACGGATGGGCCACCTTACTATTCAGTTGAGGCTGTGTCACCAGGAGTAGCGCACTTCTTCTCATCATTGATTTGGGCGGATGACACCCAATTCGGGAGAGAACTACAACTCATGCACAAATGGGTCGATCGCGTGGCCGGCGAGCGCATCCGCCCGGTGTACGTCACGCCTGTGGCCTCAGTAATCCCGAAGACCGATGTGCTTATCGCCACAGGCGGCACACAAAGCATCACTGTGGAAGTGGAGGCGCTCACCGACAGCCTCACCGGTCAGTTGAACGTGACCTTGCCCGCTGGCTGGGGCACCACCAAGGACCTGAAGCTGGTGAACATCGCCAAACGCAACGAGCGACAAAGCTTCACGTTCCAACTAATGCCTGGAGACAATGCCAAGGCCGGTCTAGTGAAGTTCGAGTTCTCTGGTCCCAAGGGCAAAGCCGACCGCACCTTGCACGAGATCGACTACCCGCACATCATGCCCCAGGTGTACTACACGCCCGCCGAGGTGAAGCTGGTGCCGCTGGACGTGAAGACCACCGCCAAGCGCGTGGGCTACGTGAAGGGCGCGGGCGATGATGTGCCGCAGGCCATGGAGCAACTGGGCGTTACGGTGGAGTTCGTTGAGCCCGGCGCGGCCAAGTTGGAGGAGCTGCTGAAGTACGACGCCATTGTGGTCGGTATCCGCGCCTACAACAGCAACAAGGGCATGAAGGAGCTGCACCCGCTGCTGCTGCGCTACGTGGAGGAAGGCGGAACGCTCATCGTGCAGTACAACACCACGCCGCGCTTCTTCTCCGGCGCCAGCGATTTCCAGATCGATCCCGCCACGCTGGGTCCTCATCCCTTTACGATCGGTCGCGGTCGTGTCACGGTGGAGGAAGCGCCGCCCACCTTCCTCGATCCCAAGCACTCGCTGCTGAACACACCGAACAAGATCACCGCCGCCGACTTCGAAGGCTGGGTGCAGGAACGCGGCCTTTACTTCGCCAGCGACTTCGCACCTCACTTCACCCCGCTCATCGCGTGGAACGATCCGGGGGAAGAACCGCTGGACGGCGCGCTGATCGTGGCCGATCATGGCAAGGGACGGTTCGTGTACACGGGGATCAGCTTCTTCCGGCAGTTGCCGGCGGGGGTTGGTGGGGCGTATCGGTTGTGGGCTAATCTGATATCGCCGAGAGGATGAAAGACTCAAGTCACAAGTCTCAAGGACCAAGACTCAAGTGAATACCGCAGAAGATCAAGACTCAAGTCACAAGTCTCAATGGAAAAGACTAAAGTGAACTCCGAAGGTGCCTTTGACCTTAAGTCTTGGGACTTGTGAATTGAGTCTTCACAACCCAACAGACCATGGAAAAGGAACGCACCTACGACCTCGAGGACCGAACGACGGCCTTCGGCTCAGCGATCATCAACTTCGTGGACCGCTTGCCACACACGTTGGCTGGACGCCATATGGGGGGCCAGTTGATCCGCAGTGGTACTGCGCCCGCGTTACACTATGGCGAATCACAAAGCGCGGAATCCCCGAAGGATTTCATTCACAAAGTGAAGCTGGCTCTGAAGGAATTGAAAGAAAGCAGAGCGAACCTGCGCATGATCAAGGGCTCTGGTCTGATGTCTCAGGGCGATGAGGGCATGACCTGGCTGCTCAACGAGTGTGAGGAGCTGATCCGCATTTTGGCGAAGAGCGTGGCCACTGCGAAGAAGAGTCAAGAAGGTCAAGACTCAAGTCACAAGTCTCAAGTGCAAAGACTTAAGTGAACTCCGAAGCTGCCTTTGGCCTTAAGTCTTGAGACTTGTGAATTGAGTCTTCCTCTAGCCTTTAGTCTTGAAACTTGTGAATTGATTCTTCCCCATGCATTGGCTCGACTGGCTCATCCTCCTCGCCACCCTCGGCTTCATCGTGGGCTATGGGGTATGGAAGACGCGTGCCGGCAACAACAGCGATAACTACCTGCGCGGTGGGCATGATGAACGCTGGTGGGCGGTTGGACTCAGTGTGATGGCCACACAGGCCAGCGCCATCACCTTCCTCAGCACGCCAGGGCAGGGCTACCTCGATGGATTGGGCTTCGTGCAGTTCTACTTCGGGCTGCCGCTGGCCATGCTGGTGATCAACCGCGTGTTCATCCCGCTCTACTACAAGTGGAAGGTGTACACGGCCTACGAGTTCATCGGCAAGCGCTTCGACGCGCGCACGCGGCTGCTCACGGCGGGTCTATTCCTCATCCAGCGCGGGCTCGCCGCGGGCATCACCATCTACGCGCCCAGCATCATCCTCAGCAAGGTACTGCATTGGCCGCTCAGCTGGACCTGCGTCTTCATCGGCACGCTGGTGATCCTCTACACCACCACCGGCGGCGCCAGGGCCGTGGGCGTGACGCACAAGCAGCAGATGGCCGTGATCTTCGGCGGTCTCTTCGTGGCCTTCGGGCTGGTGGTGTGGTACCTGCGCGAGCACATCGGCTTCGTGGAGAGCCTGCAACTGGCCCATGCCCTGGGCAAGACGGATGTCATCGATACCAGCTTCGACCCCTCGAACAAGTACACGCTGTGGAGCGGGCTGATCGGCGGCTTCTTCCTGCAGCTGGCCTACTTCGGCACCGACCAGAGCCAGGTGCAGCGCTACCTCAGCGGGCAGAACGTGCAGCAGGCGCAGCGCGGACTGTGGATGAACGCACTGCTCAAGATTCCCATGCAGTTCTTCATCCTGCTCACGGGCGTGCTGGTGTTCGTGTTCTACCTGTTCAATGCGGCTCCCATCCATTGGAACAGCGCAAATACAGAAGCACTGAAGGCAGCCCAACCTCCATCTCAAGGGTGGGTAACTGAACCTGCGAACATCGATGAGGTCGGTGTTGGTGAAATGGTCCCGATCTACACGTCAAAGAGCTGGAGCCTGTGGGAATCGCTGGATAGTGCATACAATGAGAATCGCACTGTGCTTTCCAGAGAAGTACGCTCATCAGAGGGTTCCTATCGGAGAAAGTTGTGTTCCAGAGAAGTACGCTCATGGCTCAACCAACGTAGAGCAGGAAACACAGAAGCGCAGGCAATAGATGTGCTGCGCCTCCTCGAAAAGGAGCATCAGATCCGCGCTGCTTACTCACAGGAGGTCAAGCATGAGCTTCCCAATGCCGAATCCAACGACAAGGACTACATCTTCATCACCTTCATCATGGACCACATGCCCATCGGGATCATCGGACTGCTGCTGGCCATGATCTTCAGCGCGGGCATGAGCAGCACCAGCGCCGAACTGAGCGCGCTGGCCACCACCAGCGTAGTGGATGTGGTGAAGAAGGAGCGCACCGACGGCGAACAGGTGCTTGCCACAAAATGGGCCACGGTGCTCTTCGGATTGATGGCGCTGGCCTTCGCAGCGCTTTTCTCGCTCTTCGAGAACCTCATCCAGGCCGTGAACATCATCGGCTCGCTGTTCTACGGCACCATCCTGGGCATCTTCCTGGTGGCCTTCTTCCTGAAGCGCGTGGGCGGCACGGCGGTGTTCATCGCGGGCATCGTGTCGCAGGTCCTGGTGCTGCTGCACTTCGCATTGGACAAGTGGGATGTCTTCGCCACGACCCTGCCCGATGGCACCCTGCAAGACCCTTTGGAACTCGCCTTCCTCTGGTACAACCTGGTCGCACCGGCCATCGTGGTGGGCTTGGCGCTCGCGATTCAGGCGCTGACCCATCGGCGCTGAAATGCAGGAGCCCCTTTGTGAGGGGCTCCTGTCAATGAGAAAAAGGAAGGCTTACTTCGTCGTGGGCCTAATCGCGTTGCGTGATGGCGTGACGCCAAGGACCTTGGACCATTCCGCGATCTTGTCGCGATTCATCTTCACATAGTTGGCGTCCTTTTCCGCTTGCGCCAGCTCAATGCTCATGTTCGCTGCATCGATGGCTTCCTTGTACTTGCCATTGGCCGCGTTGGCCAGCGCCAAGGTGTGCGTGTTCCAGTACTTCTTCTCCATGCTCACGCTCTTCTCAGCCCAAGCGAGCGCATCCTTCAGCCGCACCTGACGATCGATGCAGAAGCGTGCGCTGCTGCTGTAGGCGTTGTACCTCGCATCGGATTTCGACAAGGCCTCCTCGATGTTCTTGAGCGCCTGGTCGGTGCAGTCTGCCGAGATGGGGATGGGTAGCCAGCTCGCCTCCCATTTGAGGTTCAGGGTCGCGTCATCACGGTCACCCAAATCGAAGCTGAACGTGAGTGTCTCCACCACCTCATTCGTCTTCTTCGGCTGCATCTTCACCATGAGCACATCCTCCTCGGTCTTCCGATCCGAGGCGCCCCATAGTTCGGTGTTGCTGTTCAGGATGAGCACCCACATCTCGGGTCCTGGGATGGTGAACAACGAGTACTTGCCGGGCTTCACGGCTTGTCCTGCGATGCTGATCTGCGTATCGAACTCGATCGTGGTACACTTATTCGCACCGGTGCGCCACACTTCGCCATAGGGAACCAGATCACCGAAGATCGCGCGGTTCTTCATGCTAGGTCGGCTGTACTCGATCTTGAAGGTGGTGAGGCCCACCATCTGCTCAATCTTGCCCATGGGGCTCGATTGCGGAAGTTTCTGTGCGCTGGCGAAGAGAGGCGCCGCCAGCAGCGCCGCGGTAAGGAGATGCTTCATTGCGATACTCCCGCCGACGGTAGGTCGCCGAACGGGGACCGCGAATGTAACCGCTCAAGACGGTCCTCAGGCCACCTTCAGGTTGCTCAGGCGCGAACGATCGAACTTCTCGCGGGCATAGCTGAGCGTAACGCGCAATTCGGCAGGCCGCTCGGGCGCGCCGGGCATCTCGTACATGGCATCGGTCATGATGGCCTCGCAGATGCTGCGCAGGCCACGCGCGCCCAATTTGTAATCGAAGGCTCGGTCCACGATGAAATCGAGCACCTTCTTGTCAAATGTGAGCTTCACGCGGTCCATGTCGAAGAGCTTCACGTACTGCTTGATGAGCGCGTTCTTCGGCTCGGTGAGGATGCGGCGCAGGGCCTCGCGGTCCAGCGGATCCAAGTAGGTGAGCACCGGGAAGCGGCCGATGAGCTCGGGGATGAGGCCGTAGCTGCGCAGATCGGCAGGGCTCACGTACTGGAGCAGGTTCTCGTCGTTGATGCGGCCCTCTTTGCTGGCGCTGTAGCCCACGGCGCTGCTGCGCACGCGGCGGGCAATGATCTTGTCGATGCCGTCGAATGCGCCGCCGCAGATGAAGAGGATGTTGCGCGTATCAATCTGGATGAGCTTCTGCTCCGGATGCTTGCGGCCGCCTTGCGGAGGCACGCTCACGGTGCTGCCCTCGAGCAGCTTCAGCAGGGCTTGCTGCACGCCTTCGCCGCTCACATCGCGCGTAATGCTGGGAGTGTCGCTCTTTCGGCTGATCTTGTCGATCTCGTCGATGAAGACGATGCCCCGCTCAGCCTTGCTCACATCGTAATCGGCGGCTTGCAGCAGGCGACTCAAAATGCTCTCCACGTCCTCTCCCACATACCCGGCCTCGGTGAGCACCGTGGCGTCGGCGATGGCGAAGGGCACATTGAGCATGCGAGCTATGGTCTTCGCGAGCAGGGTCTTGCCGCTGCCCGTCTCGCCCACGAGGATGATGTTGCTCTTCTCGATCTCCACGTCATCGACACTGGTGACCGGTTTCTGGAGCAGGCGCTTGTAATGGTTGTACACGGCCACGCTGAGCACCTTCTTCGCATCGTCCTGCCCGATCACGTACTCATCGAGGAAACGGCGGATATCCGAAGGGCGCTGCAGGATCAGGCTACCCTCCATCTCGCTGCGGCTGCGTTGGCTCAGTTCCTCCTGAATGATGTTCTGGGCTTGCGTGATGCAGCCGTCGCAGATATGCCCGGTGATGCCGGCGATGAGGACGTTGGTGTCCTGCTTGTCGCGCCCGCAGAACGAGCACTTGATCTCTTTCTTGTCCATGGGAGGGGGTAGAAGGCCTTCTACGTTGAAAAGGGCCCGCCA
>DAORNP010000036.1:0-6916 GCA_035441065.1 Flavobacteriales bacterium
AGAAGCCCGGCCTCGAAGGCATGCATCTTGGCGTGCTATGGAACGGCTACATCGTCAAGCTTACGCCGGCCCAGCTGAAGGAAGCATTACCGTTCGAGTTGCCCACGACCAGGTTCGACGGAGGAGCCACCATCTTCTGCCGCAAGGATGGGTCGCCCATCAACGCCAGGTGGCAGCGCCCGATGCTACCCTGCCAGCCATCATGCCGCGGCGTGTAGAGCCCGGTGTTGTTCATGGTGATCAGCGTGCTATAGCCGATGTTGGCCCCCATGCCCATGTGGTGGAAGTACCATCCCGGTATCGCCGACCAAACGCTGGTGAGCGCCTGTCCGCTGCCCAGCGGTGCGCGCAGGAAATTGTTCTTGTTGTCCCAATCACCGAAGTAGCTGCCGAACGACATGTTGAACACGCCGTTCATATTGGTGCTCGCATACTCCTGGGTGGTTCCAACATTTGCCGCTCCATTGTACGTGAGCACGCCGTTCACGGTCTGCTGCGAGCCGCCGCCGCAGCCATAGGTCCACAGGTAACTGTTGTTGTTCACCAGGCTCGACATCGGATAGGCGACCTGATTCGCAATGGTGATGTTCGCAGTGCCCACCAGCGGGGCCATGCTGCGCCAACCCGACGCCGCAAGCGGATAGCCCAGGTACTGGAAGTTGTCGAACATCATTCCCCGCTGGATCGGCGTCCACTGCTTGATCTTGTAGTTGTGCAGCTTGTTCAGGTAGGCGCGGGTGAGCTCGGTTTCGCTCAGGCTGAAGGCCGGCATGTCGAAGAGATCGACCCTGCCCACCTGCAATTCGAGCGCACTCGGGAAATCGCTCTGGTCGAATTTGCCATCGCCAGGAACGTTGGCATTGGGGGGTCGCTGGGTGCCGCCATTGTTCACGCTGTTATCGGTCCAAGTGCCGTTGAGTTCACCGTAATACCCATCGCAGGGCCAAGCACCGCTGTGCTCGCTATGGCCATCGGGGGCTTGGTTGCCCGAATAGGGCACGGCCAAATGCCCGATGATGAAGAGGGCTTTGGTATTGGCCGGGTCTGCGTTGTAGTGCGAAACGATGGTGCTCTTCACCGTTGCCAGTGGTGTGGAACGCGCCAGATCAGTGCGCACCACGGCCCAGCCATCGGCTCGCAGGTCACTGACGAGCGTGGCCAATTCGTTGCTGAGGCTGCTGCTGAAGGTATTGTCAACGAGCAGGATCATGCGGCCCCTGAAGTCCACCGGCGGTACCGCGATCCCTGATGCGATGTAGCCCTGTCCGGTAACGCCGGCAGCGACGCGCACCACCCTGTACTCGTATTGCGTGCCAACAGCGACAGCATTGTCGGCGTAGGTCAGGTCAGATGCGGCTGGCGTGGCATAAACCGAACCCCAGCTCGTCGCGTCAACTAGCTTCCGATAGATCGTGATCGATGTGGTGCTCGGCAACGATGTCCATGCAAGCGTGATGCGCGCCGGCGAGGCTTGAACGGTTGCGGTCAATGGCACAGACGCCCGCTGCGAATCAGTTTGGGCCTGTGCTGGTCCGAAAAAGGCAAGTGCAACAATGATTGCTGCTGCTTGAGTGAATCCGGCTCCTCTTCTCATCATCGGAATCGTTCTCCTTGGGTTGGACTTCAATGTCAATCGAGGCGGTTCCCAAGGCGGCTCAGGCCCCTCTTGCTGGCGGCGGTCCGGGCAAATGAAGAGGCCATTCTTGGAATCGCTTGATTGACAGCGCCGAAGCTAGAGGGAAGCGACCGAATACCGATGCCCCGGGGCGCTATTGAAAAGCCGCCTCGTTCCGCTCAGATTCCGGTTCATCCGGCCGGGCTCGGTGCTCACGCCGCCATCTGCCGGATTCGTCGCCTTCCATGGCAATTCTACCAACGGTCCGTAGCGTTCGTCGAATGTTCCTGAAACACGGGAGCCCCCCTCTCAGGAGGCTCCCAACGGATGTTAATGGTCCTTTACTGCTTCACGAATCGACCTCGGATCTGGCACCCGCGCTCATCGGTGGCGCGAACCAGGTAGAGGCCCTGCGGGAGTCGATCCAACGGCATGCGGACGGTGCGGTCATTCGCATTCCCTGACAGGAACAACCGTCCATCGGTGCTCAGCAGTTCGATACGATGCACGCCGCCCGGCAATGACACGACGATCATGTCGCTCGCCGGATTCGGCTGGATGAGAAGGGCCGCTGATGAGGCATCAGCAAGGCCTACGCTGAACTCGGTGGTGAGCACGCTCGTGTTGGTGCGGATAGGTTCGTTGAAGTCGAAATAAATGTCGGCAGCGTTCTCCAGTGATTCGCCGACGGCGAGCCCATTCACCGGGCGTAGCCTGAAGCTCGCGAAGCCTTGACTGCCCAACAGGTCGCTGGTGCTATCGGGCAGATTGATGTTCTGGAAATCGAAGCGCAGCACGCGGTCAGAGAGCAGATGCGCAGTGAACGGATGCGAGGCGCCCAGAATCTGCAGCGATGCCAGATCGAAGAGCGGAGAGATGGTATCGGTGAGGTGCACGTTGATCGCCTCAGCCGTGCCGGTGTTCTGGAAGCGTATGGTGTAATCAACATGCGCATCGAGGTCGAGGAAGTAGAGCTCTTCGCTGGCCCGGCTGCTCGTGGCGGCCAGCTTGTCATTCGGATCGTAAGCGCCGATGATGGTGCGCGTGATCGAGTAGGAGTCGTTCGCTGGATTGCCGTCGGGTGCATCACCTGATACACCGGCTGTAGCATTCACTACGGTGCCAATGAGCGAAGCCGTGGGCGGAACAGCCAGATCCACAACGAACTGCTGGGTGGAGAAAGGCTCCAGGGTGCCCACGAGCCATTCAACGTTGCCACTACTGGCGGAAACAGGCGAGCCGGTAGCTGCGGTGAAAATCAGCAATGGATCGTAGGTGAGACTCACCGTGAGGTCGCTCATCGCATAAGGCCCATCGTTGTTCAGCGTTAGCGTGTAGGCCACCGGGAATCCAGGACGATGAACGCCCGCTTGCAGTGTGATGAAGGCATCGGGTCCATTCAGCGGGTCCATGGCCACATCAATCACCACGGATGTGTTCGTCGCATCGAAGGTGAAGTCTGCAGGCAGGTCTGGGCATAGTGCATCGTAGCCTGGAATGGCGGCATTAAGCGCGTACGATCCATAGAAGAAGGCCGAGTTGTATTGGCCATCGGCAGCAGTGAGCAGATAGTGGGCGCCGGGCTGGACCGTGAGCACGCGATAAGGAATTCCAACATCGGCGCCATTCTGCGTGCAATCGCCATCAAGGTCAGCGTACATCACACCGCTCAAACTTCCGCAAGGGTCGTTCGTTTCAGGCACCTCGATCTGGAAAGTCTGGGAGCACCATTGCCCGCTGGTTCCGGGCGGAGTCGAGGGAGTCGATCCAGCAGAGACGTAAACCATGTACATACCCGCAGCGAGGTTGTTAGCGGTGAGCACATTGCCGACCACAATGCCATTGGTCTGACCAGGATTGATGACGACGGAATCGGCCTGTGCGAATTCCACCACGAAGCCGCCGTTGCTACCACCGGGGCATGCAGGCGTCACCGTTAAGCTCACGATCTCCGGATTCATCGGACCCACGACTTCAAGTCCCGAGATCGTCCCTGTGCAGCCGTTGATGTCGCTCACCGTTACGGCATAGGACTCCCCGGAGCAAAGGCTATTGAAGTAGAATCCATTCGGGCTGGCGCCACCGCCCGGACCAACGGGATCGAAAGTCACCGTGTAAGGCATATTCGCTCCGCTGAGCGGCACGTAGTAGTTCCAGTACCCATCGCATGCGCCGGCGCAGGACCATGCTGCCGGCGGGCTGGTGATCGGTGGGAAGAGGTCCGGAGTGAGAATCACCGTTGCATCGCTCGAGAGTTCGTTGCCGACGTTGTCCGTGACAGTGAGCGTGTAAGTGCCGGGGGGGACATCGGTGAGCACGTTGGTTCCTTGGCCTTGCGGGGGCGTCGGGGTCCAGCTCAACGTGTAAGGCGCAGCCCCGCCCCATACAGAAGCAACAATTCCACCCGTTGCATTGCCGCAGATGGCATGCTGCACATTGAAGAGGATGTTCAATTGGCCGCCTTGCGCAATGGCTAAAAGGCTGCTGGCCAATGCTATCGGCGTGAGTAGGTTTCGAAGCATGCGGGTTTGGGTTTGGATACCAGCGAGACGCTAAGTTGCTGGCCTCGGGTTGCTTGGTGCAGGCGCCCGTTAATACTTGCCAACCTTCGGACGAAGCCTCTCCCCACCTGAAGGTATGCGCGCATAACAACCGTTCTTTGCGGCATGAATCATCCTCAATTGATCGAAACTCGCTTGGCCACCCTGGAGCGCACGGGCGGCCGCATGGTGGAAGTGCGGATCAAGCCGGATGTGAAGTTGGATGCGGAGGGGGTTGGCGAGATCGTGCGTGCGAAACGAGAACTCTGCGTGGCCCAGGAATCGGACATCCTGATGGTGGTCCCGCCCGATGTTGACTTCGACCTCAATGTGCTTGCCCTTGATCACCACGCACTGAACGGTGGCTGTGGTCTCGCGCGAAGATTGGCCTTCGCGGCACAAAGCGCCTTCAACGAGCGTTTGGCGCGCATCTACTTCCGCTACCATCCGCGCGATGGCGAGACGGCGGTTTTCGTGGAGGAAGCGGATGCGCGGGCATGGCTCACGCAGAGCATGCCGCAGCCATCGCTCTCCTAGAGTTCAATCCTTCACGAGCTTCATCAGCTCTTTCAGGTCGGGCGCCAGGATGATCTCGATCCGGCGGTTCTTCGCCTTGTCAGTGACATCGACCGGGATGTACTCACCACGACCCGCAGCGGTCACCCGCACAGGGTCGAGTTTGCTGCTCTCCTGCATGATGCGCACCACACTGGTAGCCCGCATCACGCTCAGGTCCCAGTTGTCCTTGAGCGGTCCTCCACCAGCGACCTTGTCCGTATCGGTGTGCCCTTCAACGAGCACGTTCAGATCCTTCTCATTCTCGATTGCCTTGGCCAGCTTCACGATCAGCTCCTTCCCTTTCGCATCGATCGCATAGCTGCCACTCGGGAAGAGCAGCTTGTTCTCCATGCTCACGTACACGCGGCCATCCTTCTGCACCACCGTGAGCCCCTTGCCCTCGAAGCCAGTGAGCGCGCTGCTCACCCGGTCCTTCAGAGCTTTCATCGCCGCATCCTTTTGCGCGAGTTCGGCCTGCAGCGCGGAGAGCTCCGCCTCGCGCTCCGCCAAGGCGGCTTGCTTGTCGTTGACGCGCTTCGCCAGGGCAGCAACCGAATCCTCGCGGTTCATCAAGTCGAGCCGAAGGGCCTCCAGGTCGCTGAGCAATTTGCGGTTCTCGCTGCCGCTGCCAGCCAACAGCTTATTGTACTTATCGAGCAGCTCGTTATTGAGCTTGTTGATCTTGTCGTACTGGACGGTCATGGTGCGCAGTGAAGTGCCCATCACCGCGGTGTCCTGTTCCAGCCGCGTCAGTCTCTTCCGCATTTCATCGCTGCTCCCGCTTAGCTCGGTCAGGGCCGTTTCGGCATCGCGCGCTTTTGCCATGGCGGCTTCGGACTCGGCCTGGGCGGCACGCGCCCTCGCTTTCTCTTCCTCGTACTTGCGATTGGGCACGCATGATGCGAAGAGGGTCGTGGCAACGAGCAGGGCTAGGGGGGCGGTACGGGTGATGCGCATGGTTGGGCGTTCTACGGCCAAAGGTGCCGCACGTCACCGGCGGGGCATGACCCGAGGCAACATTATTTTTGAACAGCGCGTTCCATCCGCGCGATCACCATGTCGATGCACACGCTCCCGAAGGACTGGGCCTTCACTCCCGCACTCGACGCCGAGTTGAAGCGCTACCTGCTGCTGGCCTACTTGCAGCGCGTTGATGCCTCTTTCGCGTCGCGCAAATTGTACCCGTGGCTGAGCGACCTCGAGGCCCACATCGCAGAGCTGCGCGATCTGCGGCTCAAGCTCGAGCGCATGCAACGCGCCATGGGCGGCGACCTCACCGGCTTCGACGCCACCACGGGACAGGCCATGCGCGAACCGCTGCCGAACGACCCTTGGCTTGGCATCGTGGAGGAGGTGATTGATGGGTCGATCCCCGAACTTCAACTGATGCTCGCGAACGGGCAGGCTTTGCGGGAAGAAATCGCCAAGGGCATCCAATTCGGCCCTGTAGGCCTGCTGCCGCTTGAGCCGCGCGAAGGCTGGCTGCTCCTGCGGGCAGGGCGCGACGCCAGCGTGTATGCGTATCAGCTCGCGCTCGTGCGTTCGCCGCATGGCGAGGACCCGCTCTCGATCCTGCGCACGCGCTATGTCACAAGCTACAGCATGGGCATCGCCACCACCTTCGAACGCATCAAGGCGGAACTGATCGCACGCCAGCCGCAGGTGCCCAACCCAGCGGTATTCGCCTTTGAGACGGATTGGAGCATTCCGCGGATCGAGACCTACATGCCCGTGGCGAAGCAGCTGCTCTACGAAGTGATGCGCAACGATGCTTGATCGCTGGTCCTCGAGCCTGTTCGGGATCCCGTCAAACTCGCTCCCCGGCCTCTTCTTCGTTCAAGAGACCCTGAACAGGCTCTTAGCGATTGCCGCGTGGCTCCATCCAGACCATCCTCAAATCGCGATACTCCATGCCATTGATCGGGAAATCCTTCACCCAAGGCTGCACCAACCGCACCGACCGCTCGTGGTACAAGGGGATGAGCGGGAGGTTCTCCATCAACCTGTTCTCAGCGAGGGCTAGCAATCGCATCCGCTCCGCGACATCGGACGTTCGCCCGGCCAAGGCGAATAGCGAATCGAAGCGTGCATCGCGATGCCGCGTGCTATTCAGGAAGGAAGGCTCGCTGGTGTCGGCGGGGGCATTCCGACCGTAGAAGAGGCCAAGGAAATTCTCCGGATCGGGATGGTCGGCAATCCAACC
>DAORNP010000036.1:7033-7328 GCA_035441065.1 Flavobacteriales bacterium
ACCTTCACATAACCGAAACCATTGTTGTTCACCTGCAGGTGTATTGTCGGCAGGCCCTTACCACCCTCATAGCCGGCCTCGGCCAACAAGCGCCGCGCTTCATGCGGGTCGTAGCGGATCCCGTTGACGAGTTCATAAGGATAGCCATTCAGCCCAGGCGCCACCGGTCCATGCTCCGCAACCAACGCGAGGCCATCGAGCACGCTATCAACCAGTGCCTGCCGATCAATGGCCAGGGCGAATGCCCTGCGCACACGCGGATCCTTGAATGGGGTTTGACGCGTGTTGAGGCCGA